>JAZMZZ010000001.1:0-3892 GCA_045586245.1 Lachnospiraceae bacterium
GCAGGAAGCAAAAGAAAAGAAAATCCGGTTTACAGTAGAAGGTGTTTTGCCGAGTCGGACGAGGGTAGAAGAATATGACCTTTGTATTATTTTATCTAATTTACTGAAGAATGCCATAGAGGCGTGCGAGCAAGTCGGAGAAGTAGAGGAACGCTATGTAAAGCTACAAGTTGGAAGCTATGAGGAGGCTTTATGTCTCGTGGTGGAAAACTCTGTAGCCGGTAAGGTAAAAATAGAGAATAACCGCTTACTTACTACGAAAGCGGACAAGAAAAAACACGGAATCGGAAGTGAAAATGTGGCAAGGACGGTGAAAAAATACGGTGGAGCAGTGACGTATCGATGTGAGGGGAAATGCTTTACGGCAGAGGTGTGTTTCTCGGCAGTATAAAAGCTTTGATTCCCCAAAATATGATTACGGAGGCAGGTTTGGCCTGCCTCTTTTTGTCGTTTGTGGGAAAAAAGTGTCGTTCATGGGACGACTGTTGTAGTGAAGGGAGTTCTGATGTTACAATCGTTTTGGATGTGACATGTACAAATAAGGGGGAGGAGGACTGCGAGGATGCCGTACGGACTTAATTGGGATTGGTTAATTAGATTAATCACCGGTAATGGTGGAAAGGAAGAGTAGATATGCCAGTTACAGCGATATATACGCATTTACACAAATAGTAGATTGAATTTTATTGTCATTTTGGATGAGGGGAGGTGAATAGGAATGTCAAAAATTGATTTTAAAGTCTCAAAAAAAAGTGTTGTCACGGTTGCCTTAATTATATTGACAATTACTGTTTTGAGTGCAGGAGTTGGTATCATAAATACAAAACATGCTCCTGAACATAGATTGCAGTGGTGGTTAGATTCAATTGGAATAAGTAGTGAAAGCCTTCGATATACGGGAGAAGGAATTAAGATTGCGATTCTTGATACCGGAGTTGAAACCAGTCATGTAGACTTATCAAAAACAGATATCGAATGTAGACGGGTGGGGGATGTTATGTCTGTTAATGACGATAAATCACATGGAACTGCGATTGCAGGTATTATATCAGCATATCCTTCGCATGATAAAGGTGTATTAGGTATTGTGCCAGATGCGACAATTATGTCTATTGATATAACTGATGATGAATATGCAGAACCACAGAATATTATTGATGGAATTAAAATCGCAATCGATGAACAGGTGGATATTATTTCGATTAGTTTGGGATTGGTCGAAGATAGCGAAGAACTGCATGAAGTAATAAAAGAAGCCTATAACTTAGGGATAACTATAGTTGCATCTGCTGGGAATTATATGGATGGAACGGTGTTATATCCAGCTATGTATGATGAAGTTATATGCGTTGGCGCTAGAGGAAAGGATGGTGATATAATATCTCCGATAAATCAAGGAGAAATTAATGTATTATATGCACCAGGTGAAAATATTGTAACGATAGCTACGGGAGAGAAAGAGTATTTCGGAGCCACAGGAACATCGTTCTCAACAGCGATTGTCACTGGTATTGTAGCAATAATGAAGGATGTGAATTCTAATATGATGCCAGAGGATTTTATCTCTTTTTTTGCATCTATAGATTCGCAAGAATTTTTAACGGTAGAAAAATGTATTAATTATGTAAGGGAGAAAAAATAATGAAAAAAATAATATCAATGTTAGTTGTTATTACCATGCTTATGGGTGGTAGTGTACAAAATGTTTCCGCAGCAGAGAATGGAAAAGAAAGATTAGATTTTCGTAATGGTGTATTGATGCTTCATAATAAGAATCTTTCTATGATTTCTCGAGATGTTATTGAGGCAACGGATGTAGTTGTAATGGATGAGAATGTATATCAGAAACAAAGATTAGCAGATATGTTCGAAGTTCTTGATAATGGCACAGATATTATTGTTTCCACAAGAAATGTAGATATGCTTATATCTGATTTTCGACCAGTAATTCAACCGGAAAGTACTGGAAACGGTCTTACGGCAGGATATTTTATTACAAGTGATGGAATGGAGTATAGTGTAGGAACTATTGAGTATGCATTAATGGTGGAAGATGGATATGAAGATTATGACAAGGCAACGGCGGCGGCATATTTAGGTGAAATTGTAGAAAATGAACCTATAGATGCAACGATGGTTATGAAAGATAAGAAAAAAATAAATGGTGTGGACTGTTTGAATCAGCTCGATTCTAAGGATAAAGCGAGGCTACAAACGGCTACAGATTTGGGAAATTCTTTTGTAGATAATCAGAAGTTTGTTTATTTTTACAAATATGGAAATGTAAATGGTACGGGAACAGATTATGAGTATGATGAATCGACTGCTAAAAATGGATACTCCAAATTGGGTTCTTTAAGTTTTTATATTTACGCGATCAAAATTAAAACAATGGGGACGGCTACGTATGATGCCATATTTGCAACATGTACGGCTAGCGGGCTAAATGACAAGTATGTCTATAAGTTTAATACCAGTTTGGCGGTGGATGAAGATAGTAAAAACTATATAATTGACCACACGAATCCAGAAGGCGGAGTGGAATCGGTTACAGGCGGTATCTCTCTTGGCGTTAATAGTAGTGGAGAGGTTGAAGTTGGTGCTCAAACAGAATATACATATAATCCTAACAAGTTGACTTCGGTTGTCCCTGCGTGTGGTGAAAGGTATGTGAGAACCTGGAAGTGTACAGCATACAATAGTCCGGGTTACAATAATTGGAGTTGGACTGTAAAACCGGCAATTATTGTGAAAAAAACAAATGGTACATCCGATGATATGACGGCAAGTGTATTTGTAGACTATTTTAGGGTGAGCGGTGGCTTTAGATGGTATACGATGACCGATAAGGTTTCGTGTTCTGTGACTTTCAAGAATCACAAAGGATTGTAATTCTTAATAAGGGAGAATGATAAAATGTCTGTTATACGAAAAATTTGGATATCATTATTTGCAGTTTTGAGTGTGGTACTTTTGGTGATATACATTCTTTCGGTAGTATTTACTGAGAAATTTGAATATGGCATATCCGGTGAACTGCTTTTTGCGATGCTTCTGATGGTAGCTCTTTGTATTGCGACGATATTTGAGCGAAATACGAAATATATCTATCCGTTGATTGCCTTTGTTTATTTGGCTATTACCATGTTTGTCAGATTTTTTGGTTCGGCAATAACACTTCGGGTACATCCGGTAATATCTTGGGGGTGTATTGCGGGAATGGCAGGAAGCATTGTCATGATTGGTATTCTGATTGGAAATAAGAAAAAGGTGAAATAATTACAGATGCGTAAGGATGGAGCATAAGGCGGAGACGCTTGTATGGCGGCTTTATTATGATTTTAATCGGCGTGTTTGCGGCTGTGGACAAGCCGAAGGATGAGAAAAATAAATCAGAATAATTGTGGGATAAAGCGAGGCTGTTGAGACGGCCTCGCTTTGTGTTGCGTCAAAGCACTAACGTGCGAACGTTTTAAAGTTACTTGTTCAAGTGTTGTAATTTTTTAAATTTGTGGTATACTATATAAAATACAAATAGGTCCATTGTCCTATTTTTAACAATGTATTGGTGGAAACAAGAGTATTGAGTTGACGAAAACGAACGGAGGACAGAACCATGAAGTTTTGCAAAGAAGAGTTCAAACAGGAAGTCAAAGACAATTTAAAAACATTGTTCCGCAGAAGTATTGAGGATGCAACCCAGGTACAGCTGTTCCAGGCGGTAGCCTTTGCGGTAAAGGATTACATCGTGGATATGTGGATGGAGACCCACAAGCAGTACGAGGTACAGGATGCAAAGACCGTGTACTATCTTTCCATGGAGTTTTTGATGGGACGTGCACTGGGCAACTGCATGATTAATTTAAAGGCATATGATGAAATCAGAGAGGCT
>JAZMZZ010000002.1:0-3578 GCA_045586245.1 Lachnospiraceae bacterium
TCATTTGATTGATAAGGCACATTATGCACTGGCGTGGATTTATATTCATATGAAGGATTATGATAATGCCAGAGAGCATATCAACGTTCTGCCAAGCCTTGCATCCAATCGTGTGAAGGAATCCATTAATATGGAACTTACCTTCTTTGAAAAAGGCTTTGAGGATATGAAGGATGTTATTGTAGAGAACTCTAAGATTCTCTTTAATGTTCTTGGCAAACATCTCTATGTAATTTCTGAGAACTATGCATGGTTTGGGGAAAAAGAAGAGGCACTTGATATCAATGATTGGAGTAAACAGTTATTGGATTTGTACTCAGAAAAAGACGAATTTTTCGATGCGAGCGCGTATTTCAGAACTGTAAAATGGCTTGCTTTGCATAAGATGGTAGCGTATTCCCGAGCCGGTGAAAAGGATATGGTTGAGAAGGTTTATAAGGAATTTCTGGATGAAATGAAACAAAGAACCGACCTTTCCGAGGAAGAGTACCAAGAGATTATTTATTTTTTGGATTGCCAGAAGAAGTGGATATAAGATAGTGATGAGGAGTAATAGAACGTCGCCACAGATGATGTGGCGACGTTCTCTCTTGACAGTTCATTTTTTAAGTGTTACTATGACCACAGTTAAAGACTTACGAAATCGGAGGACGTTTTTATCAGAGCATCAGAGAATGTGTAATTAGAAGGATAATTGTATATTTGGCAGGCTAAGTGCCGGCCTTATTAAAGTATGCCTTAATGATGCTTGATATTGTGAGTTCTTACAGAAATTTCGTGATAGAAGTTTGTGTATATTTGGAGTGTTTTGGCATGACTGTAGTCATGCCTTTTCTTTTCCAAGGAGGTTTTGTGCTATATTTATGCGCACAGAATCCGCATTCAAAGTCCGCGATATGTTAGCGTACATCGTTAAGGTATTGTGGATTTTTTATTTGCCGTTTTTTCGGCAGACAGCAGAAATGGAGGAAAAGAAAATGAATTTAGACAAGGTATTGGAATTTGATAAAGTAAAAGAAATATGGACGGAACTGGCGGTAACGGAACACGCCAAACAACAGATTAGAGACGCAGGTTTCATTCTGGCAGAACTGGAACTTAAGAAAGCAATTAAGGATACGACAGATGCCCGTGAACTGATAGAGAAACTGGGCACGCCGCCCCTTCAGAATGTAACCGAGATTAAGGATGTTATGGAGATTGCAAAAAAGGGTGACTGTCTGACTCCGTACCAGCTTGAAAAGGTGGGGATGATTCTTACAGCGGTAAGACGTTTAAAGGATTATCTTGAGCGCGGCAAAATGTTTGAAAATCCGTTAGCGTACTATGAGGAGAATTTTGACTGCGTAGATGAGTTGCGGGAGGAGATTGCAAGGCAAATCCGAAGCGAAAGAGTGGATGATTACGCGTCCAAGGAATTGTCACAACTTCGTATGCAAATAGCCAAAAAGACGGAAGATATGAAGCAGAAGGCAGACCAGATTATGCGTTCCAACAAGGATGCCATGGCGGACAGTTTCAGCACCTACCGCAACGGAAGATTATGCCTTCCGGTAAAAAAAGAATACAAGCACCGTATTCCGGGCAGCGTAATTGATAAATCGGCTACGGGAAGTACATTCTTTGTGGAGCCGGTTGGCGTATCCAATATTTACGAAGAGATAGAACTGCTTCGGATTAGTGAAGAGAATGAAGTGTACCGTATTCTCTATACGCTGACGGCAATGGTTGCAGAAGCGGAGTATGTTATGGAAGAAAATATCCGTATGATGGAGAAACTGGATTACATTTTTTCCAAGGGGAAGCTTTCCATGGATATGCATGCCTGCGAGCCGGCAATTACGTTAGACAGAAGTATTGTCCTAAAAAGTGCAAGGCATCCGCTTATGGACAGGACGGTTAGTGTGCCGCTTCAGTTTGAAATGGGTGGAGCTATCCGCGGTATCGTTATTACCGGTCCGAATACTGGCGGAAAAACCGTTGCGATTAAGACAGTCATGCTCAATTGCCTGATGGCGCAATGCGGGCTTCATGTAACCTGTGAAGAGGCAAGTATTTGCATGAACAGCGGCTATCTTTGTGATATCGGTGACGGTCAGAATATTTCGGAAAACCTGTCGACTTTTTCGGCACATATTAAGAATGTCTTGGAAGTGCTTTCCGAAGTGAATCCGAACAGTCTGGTCATTATGGATGAACTTGGCTCCGGAACAGACCCTGCGGAAGGTATGGGAATTGCGATTGCAATTTTGGAAGAACTTCGTAAGAGTGGCTGTAATTTTGTGGTTACAACGCATTATCCTGAAGTGAAGGAATACGCCGAAAAGGCAGACGGTATTGTGAATGCCAGAATGACCTTTGATAAGGACACTTTGCTGCCGACTTATCAGATGATTATCGGGGAAGCAGGAGAGAGTTGTGCTTTCTATATTGCCGACAGGCTCGGTATGCCGGAGAGCATGTTAAAAGTAGCAATTGAAGCGGCTTACGGGAAAAAAGAGGCAGACAGTTTCGTTTCAAGAAATCGTAAGACATTGGAGAAAAAGAAAACAGGTGCCATTAAGAAACTGAAGAAAAACAAGAAGAATGTGGCTTTGGAGCAGGAGTACAATATCGGTGACAGCGTTATGATTTATCCGGATAAGAAGATTGGTATTGTCTGCGAAAAGGTAAATGACAAGGGTGTTTTGCGTGTGCAGGTAAAAGGCAAGAAAATCTGGATTAACCGAAAGCGTGTCAAGCTTTATGTGGCGGCGAGTGAATTGTATCCTGAGGATTATGACTTTTCCATTATTTTTGAGTCAGTGGAAAACCGTAAGATTCGGCATGACATGAGCCGTAAGTACACCGAAGAAACGATAACGTATGATGAAGAATAGGAGGCGATTACCATGAAGAATATAGAGAATTACAAAAAATATTTTACCAAGGAATATATGATGGGACCAAATGCCTTGCGGCTTTTGAGCGAGATAGTAGAGGATAACCCACAAGCGACAAGCAAAGGGAATGTGCTGGATTTAGGATGCGGCGCGGCACTCAGTTCCATTTTCCTTGCAAATGAGACCGGAGCAGATGCGGTTTGGGCACTTGATTTATGGGTATCTGCGACTGAGAACTACAAGAGAATTTGTGAAAACGGATTGGGGCATAAAATTATTCCGATTCATGGGGATGCACTTGCCATGCCTTTTGCAGAGGAATACTTTGGTGGGGTTGTGAGTGTGGATACCTATCATTATTTTGGATGTGAAGAAAATGTTTTTGCCGAAAAAATACTTCCATTTATTAAACAAGGCGGTTATGCATTAATTGCAGTGCCGGGATTAAAGGAAGAACCTGTAGGTGAGATGAAAGCATTAATGGATGAATGGGCAGGTGATGAAACCTATATGTTTAAGACCAAAGAATGGTGGGCAGAGCATATTGCTAAAAACAGCGAAGAGCAGGTAGAAGTAAATGTTTATGAATCTGCCAATTTTGATTTGGTATGGCAGGAATGGTTTGACAGCGGACATGAATATGGCGCAAGAGATCAGGAATTTTTGGAAAGAGGATTAAAGGATATCCTTAACTTT
>JAZMZZ010000003.1:0-20559 GCA_045586245.1 Lachnospiraceae bacterium
TACCATTTCTTTCTGTGAAGATGTAAGGAGCCATCTTAGGGTTCCATCTTCTTGTCTGATGTCCGAAATGAACACCTGCTTCTAATAACTGCTTCATTGAAATAACGCTCATTTTTCTTACCTCCGTTTGGTTAAATTCGTCCGTATGCTTCCCCTGCAGGTCACACCTGCACATTTCTGTCTCCTCCGCGTTAAAGAGGCACCAACAGACCATCCGCATACGTGTTTTTTTCGCAACAGGAGAATTTTAGCATATTAAAGGCATTCTGACAAGTAATATTCCGCATTTTTCCATATTTTCCTTGTCTATTTGTACTATTAAGGCTATAATATCATTAAGTTGGAACATATGCCGTATTTTTGGCCTTTGTATCCGCTAGTCCAACACAAAGGGGTTTGAATCATGTTTGATCGAATTTTTGCTGATTATCTTATTGAAAGTGGTAAATTATCCGAGCAAAATGTTGAAGTTATTTTTTCCACCAAAGAAGAAAGACGTGCGCGTTTGGGCGTCATTGCCGTAACCGAGAAAATGCTTACCACCGAACAGGCGGATGAGATTAACCAGTTACAGGCTGTTTATGATAAACGTTTTGGTGATATTGCCATTGATAACGGTTTTCTTTCTGCAGAACAGGTTGAGAGACTTCTTAGTCTTCAGGGCAATGCCTTTTTAACATTTATCCAGTCCATCGTAGACCATGGTTGTCTTACCATGGATGAGATTAACGTTTGTTTAGAGCGTTATCAGAAAGAGAATTCCTTAACCTTAGGTGACATCGAGAATCTGAAGAGTTGCGAGATTGAAAAGATTGTTCCAATCTTCCTCTTTAAACAACCTGAATTGCTCGTTTCATTATGTGGCGTAATCATGAGGGCTTTATACCGTCTGGTTGACCACCGTGTATTTATGAAACAGCCATATACAGCAACCGAAGTTCCGTTTACTTACATAAGCATGCAGGAGTTGTTCGGCGAACACTCTATTTTAAATGCAATATGCGGTGATATGGACGCTTTGCAAAAGACTGCCATCGGTTTTGCAGGTGCTGAATTTATTAATTCCGAAGAAGACTGCCTGGATGGTCTGTGTGAACTCATTAACAGCATTAACGGTATGTTTGCTTCCCAGATGAGCCGCGAAGATATGGACCTTGATATGAATGTTCCGCAGTACCATATGACTGCCGGTACATTAAAGGCCGATTCTTTTTTATGTATTCCTGTAGTAGTATATGATCAGGAAGTAACATTTGTATTATCCCTTGATACACCATATTCCATCTAAAGGAGTTTGAGATTATGATTAAAGTAATGATTGTAGACGATTCCAGAATTTTCCGTAAAATGTTAAGAGCTGCCTTTGTTGAGACCGGTAATGAAGTAATCGGCGAGGCCGGTAATGGCCAGGAAGCTTTGGAACTCCTTAAAAGTTGCACACCGGATCTTTTAACATTGGATATTACCATGCCCGTTATGGATGGTATTGAAGCATTACACGAAATCAAGAAACTTTATCCTGACCAGAAAGTAGTTATGGTCAGTGCTGCCGGCCAGAAAGGCAAAGTAATTGAAGCCCTTAAGCTTGGTGCCAAAGACTTCATCCAGAAACCATTTGATCCGGATGATATTGCAGCCGTAATTAACAAATTATTCCCTGTGGGATAATTACTAAATTTTTATACATAGCAAAAGAAACCGCATACTATGCGGTTTCTTTTTTGTTCTATCATTTTCTATTTCATATTGCATAATATCTTTGCAATATCTTCCCATGTTGATCCGGCAGGAATGCTATGCTCCCCTGCACCTATCCGCTTATCGTATCCGTTTGCCATAAGATATCTGTCATATTCGTGGGCATCCGCAACCAATCCGGCTTCCTGTAAATGCTTACTCACGGTATCGGAGCCTTCCCCACGATTCACGGTAACTACAATAGGTTCGGTATTGGATGTTGTCCGAGACGGTTCTTCTATTACCGCTTCCTCCGAAACGGATTCCTCTTCCGGCTCCTGCTTAGAAACCGGTTCCTCTTCTGCCTTTTCCTCATCCGCTTCTTCACTTGCCGTTTCTTCTGTTACTTCCTCTGATACTTCTGTTTCAACAGACTCTTCTGTTGAAATTTCCTCTTGTGTCTCAATTACTTCCGTTTCCTGTACCGCTTCCTCAACCGTACCGCTTTCTTCTTCCACTAAAGATTTTCCTTCTTCCTGCGCAGGAAGTTCGGACAATACAACGCTTTCTGACATTCCCAGTTCCTTTGCACGGGCTTTTATCATCTCATCACTCATGGTTTGGGATTGCTTGCCGGAAACCATAAAAAATATGGCAGTCACCAATATTCCGAGTCCCAGACCACGTAAATAATAACGAATTTTCATTACATTCCACCTTCAAATAAATCGATTACCAATTTTACTTCGCCAATTCCAAGTCCCAATTCCCTTGCAATTGCCATATTGGATTTTCCTGCTTTGTGAAGAGCCAGTATCTGCTCATTACTGTTGGACTCACCAACATCCGTTGCAAACATCATCTCAATGCTTCCGGCATCTTTTGTAGAAGCACTTTCTTCACGCTTTACGGAAGTAGCCGTTTCGGTATCCTTCAAATCCGCATTGCTATCCTCTAATACAACCGGCTCCATCGGCACAAAGGATTCTTCCACAGGTATTTTAACCTCCGGTTTATCCGCTTCCTTCTTATCCTGACTCCTGTTTCTGGATGCAGACTGGGTCTGCTTGGATAACTTAATCGTCTGATTCAGTTCTGCTGCCGTTGTTTTTACCTGCGCATGCTTATTGTTGAGCATATCATACAAAAAAACTGCCTCTTCATGATTCTTATGAATCTCAGTCATAACCGTATCCGAATATTCATTGATAGCCATCATTTTTTCGTTTGTGATACGGTCCATCTGACGCTCCGTGGTATCCTTTGCCCGTTCGATACTCTCTTCTGCAATCTCATCCACCCTGCGGCGAACACCGGCAAGTTCTTTGTCAATGATATCTTTAATTATACGTTCTTCTTTTTCTCTAATCTCTTTTGAACCTGACTGTCTGTCCGGAATAAAAAAGCTCACCGTAAAAAGGATTGCACCGACAAACAACACTACAACCTGTAATATTTCCATTTGTATATCCACCCTGTATCCTGCTTAAATTTTCATATCAAATCCGCCCTTGGATTTTGGAATTACTCTTCCATCCTGCGGCATATTTTCTCTTTGTTGATGGCGGTTCTTACCACCGTCACCGGAATACTCATTTTTCCCTTTTTCTTTTGCATCGTGCTTCTGCTGTCTGTTCTCCAAATCATCACTCTGATGCACCTGATTGATTTTTGAATCAACCTCACGGTTAAAGGTATTCTGGAAATTGGCCCTATCCACCATACCTTTGGAGTCTTCATTATGCTTGATCATGGAAACATCCTGCATACGCGATATGCTTCCGTTAAAAAGAAGAGGACTAATTGCCATATCTTACCTCACTAATTCATTCCAACCATCTTAACATCGCCCTTATACCGGATAAAGCGGCAATATTGCACGCTTTCCTTTATTATCTTTGATACATCGGAAATAACAATTTTGGTACCCGGATAAATAATCTTTTCCACAATAACCTGTGCCTGTTTTTCATCCGTCATAATCATATCCAATTCATCTATTTCCGCACGCACGGCTGACAGTGCAGCTCTTTTTTCTTTTACAACCTCTGCCAGACTACGTACATTTTCGATTTGAGCTTCGCTTAACTCCTTCCCGGCAAGATATTTATCCCTTGCCGCTTCCAGAATCGGAACCGCACGCTCTATTATCTTCATATCTTCCTCTTCCTGCACCAGCAGGTCTTTATACCGTTTTTTAACTACCGGACTGATTCCCACTTCAATAACGGTATCCGTTCCCATCTCAGAGCCCAGAATCTTACCGGATACAAGCGAAGTAGCCGATACATGTCCTCCTGAAATAAATCCCCTACGGCCGTCTACATGCACTTCCGTACCCGCCATGATATTGCTGTGCATCAAAGAACCTGCTTCCACATAACCGTTAGCCTGGGCAGTTGCATTCTCAATAAACTTCGCAATGATATTTCCTTTGGCACGGATGGAGCCCTTACTCATTCCGTTCATTCCTCTGGCAATGGTAATATTTCCTCCGGCTTCAATGTCGGCACCTTCCACAACACCACGTACCTCAACATTACCGGTTGCCTTTACGGAAAAATTAGAACATACATTACCGTTCACCACAACATCACCGTCAAATTCTATATTACCGGTTGATGTATCCACATTTTCCACTTCCATTGTAGTGGAAACAAAAACACGTCCTTCTACCAGCGTTACGCTTCCGCTTCCCGACGCATATAATTCCGTTTTATCTTCTGATTGTCGGATATTTTTACCGAAACGCAGAATATCATGTTTTACGCTTCTTGGTTTAATCCGGCTGCCAAACACATCGTATCCGTCATCCCCTCTGTCCTCCGGATACAATCTCGCAAGCAATTCGTCTTTTTCACAATGATTAATAATGTTTAAGTTAAAAAAGTCAACACTACCGTCTTCATTCAAAGTCGGACGTGCTTTTAAATCCGTATTAAAATAATACTCAATACGGGCATCCGTTCCGTGTCGCGGCTCCAATCCCTTTGCCATCACAATATCCTGCAAATAAACAGGCGACTCTAAAAAAGCGTCAATTGCCGCTTCATCGATTCCGTATGTAATCTTCTTCTGGGAAAGTGAAGTCAGGATATCACTCTTACCAAGACGCTTCCCGTCACTGGATGGGGGCGTAAAAGAACATACCACGGTCATATTCATCTCCGTGATACTTATATGGATACTCTCCTGTATCGGCAAACACCGCTGCATGGAAAGTTTTAACATTTTTTCTTCTGTCAGATTTGAAACGGCCGCACCGAGTTCTTTTAACTGGAACGGCACTTTATTCACCGTCAAATATTCGATTAATTCCTGTACATCAATCGTCTTTCTTCCGTCACCCGTAGCCGGAACCAGACGCAGGGCGGTTCCCGCCTCATTATTAATCACCTGATAGTATGCATTCATCCCAATTCCCCACTAACATATTGTACCTTGCGGTACCCATCACATTACCATTAATTGAACATACCCATATATTTACCCATCTTATCCTTCATCTTCTGCAATGCTCTTGTATGCAACTGGGATATTCTGGATTCTGATACCTCTAATATGGAACTGATTTCTTTTAATGTCAGTTCTTCATAATAATACAATTCAATAACACGTCTTTCCTTCTCTGTTAATAAGGTCAACGCGTCCTTTAATACTTCTTTTAACTCATTCTGCTCATATGCCTCATCCGGCTGGGCAAAATGAGAGGAACTTTCTCTTTTGTTGGCAACATCGCTTCCCTGTTCCATAAATTCATTCAGGGAAACCACATTCGTCACTTTCATCTGGGATTGCCAGTCAACATACTCATCTTCGGATATACCAAGCTGCACTGCCAATTCCGCATCCGTTGCCTGTCTTCCGTGAGTCAATTCAAACTCCTTACAGGCTGTATCTATTTGTTTCTGTTTCTGTCTTATGGTACGCGGAATCCAGTCCATCTTACGGATCTGGTCAAGGATTGCCCCACGTATACGCAAAGAAGCGTAGGTCTCAAACTTTACGGTCTTCCCGAAGTCATACTTATCTATGGCATCAATCAAGCCAAAAATACCATAGCTTACCAGGTCCTCGTATTCCACATTGTAACCCAGGTACATACTAAGGCGCCCTGCTACAAGCTTAACCAACGGAGCATATTCCAATATGAGTTTTTCACGTATGTCTGCAGACTTACACCTGGCATAATCCTGCCAAAGCCTCATTCTTGCGTTCTCATCCATCCTACTGTTCTCCTGCGTCCTTTACTCCGCCTTCGGCTTCTTTCTCCGATGCTGTCTCCGCACTCTTTTCGAGTACCTTACCTTCTTCCAATAGTTCTTTTTCTTTGCTTTTAACCTCGTCTTCAAACTGCCATATCATCTTACGGAAGTAGAATCCGATTATATAGAACAAAAGCAAAACAGCTAACATAATCATCAGAGCAGTCTTGCCTTCATACTGTAGAATATATGTAATAATACTTGTTATGGCACCCGCAGTCAGCATAAAAACCACAGGCAGCATTTTCAGTTTTCTGTCCATGTTATTCTATCTGTCCTTACCACTAAATCTTTCTTGGTTCCTTTCCGATTGCGCGGATTAAATACTCACCCGTTTCCGGATAAAAAACAACGGTACGTCCGTAGTTTTCACCGGTATCTGCCGCAATAACCGGAATATTCAGTTCTTCCAACTTTTTCCGCACTGCCTGGACATTACGGTCACCGACCCTGAGCATCGGATTGTTCGTATTCATACTAAACATCTGCGCTCCGCCCGCAATTTTAGCAACCAGCCTGTCTCTTCTGGCGCCTATTGCCAATACACGTCGAAGACATTCATCGATTCCCGTATCCGCAAATTTGGCCAGATTCTGGTTGTTGGCAATTGTTGTACTATCCGGAAGCATAACATGCACCATTCCGCATTTCTTGGCTACCGGATCATACAAAACAGCTCCCACACAGGAACCAAGTCCCAATGTGATAATGCTGTCCGGACTTTCACAAACATTTAAGTCTGCCATTCCTACTTTTATCTCCATTCGTCAAATCCCCAACAATAAGATATAGGCATTCCGGTATATTTCTTATACCGGGATACCTAATGAACTCAATATTTTTTCATATGATTCCGGTTCCGGAACCATGATAAAATATCCATCCATCTCAATTTCATTTTTTAACTGAGACTGGATTAAAAGGATTTTGTCTCCCATAATACCGAATTGGATTGCCGGTACACTTAAGATTGCTCCTGCCATATCCACTGTCAAATCCGGAACGGAAGGATAAATCGTAAGTCCGGTTAATGTGGCAATTGCATTTAAGTATGAACCTGTGATAATATTCGAAACTTCTTTTACTGCAGAACATTCCATTTCACCTAAATCATCGCTGCAATATTCTCCAAGCAGTTTCTTTGCTATCATCATGGCTGTTTCTTTTTTGATGAGGAATAAAATACTTCCTTTAATATCCCCCTCAACTCCAAGATAAGCAGCAGCCATTTCCTGCTCTTCCCCACCAAGTAATGCGCCTACATCTTTAAAATCAAGCATCATTACCTGCGGAACATTCATGTCTACCTTACTTTGTAACAAACTGGCAAGGGCAGTTGTTGCGTTGCCTGCCCCGATATTGCCAATTTCTTTTAACACATCATAATAAGTAGTCGACATCTGTTCTAATGTCAAATTACTCATGCGTTCTCCTCCTTAGAGTTCTTATCAAGAACTACCGCATTTAAATCCAGAAGTGAAATAATGGAGTCTTCTTCTTTTCCTACTGCAGTCACATAATGTGTAGCTTCATCCAGGCTGTCATATTTCATGCTTTCAACCTGTTCTTCACTGATGGATACTACTTCTTTTACGCAGTCTACAATAAAACCTACTTTGCCAACCTGTTCCATCTTAATGATGATAATACGGGTAGCCTTTGTTTCTTCAATTTCTTCAAGCCCCATCTTCGCACGCAAATTAATAATCGGAACAATCTCTCCACGAAGATTGATAACACCTTTCACATAAGAAGGAACGTTAGGAACTCTTGTAATACGCTGCATTCTGAGAATGTTATCCACAAATCCGATATCGATTCCAAAAGTCTCAGCGCCCATTTCAATTTTTATGTACTGTGTTACGTTAGAATATACTTTCAAACCGTCCATATACTCATCCTCCTTAAATCAATGCGTTCGGATCAACAATAAGTGCCACTTCACCATCACCTAAAATGGTTGCACCGCTGATTACCTTGCACTTACCGATATACTTGCCAAGTGACTTGATAACGATTTCCTGCTGTCCTGTTAACTCATCAATTACAAGGCCAGCCATTCTGTCGCCCTTCTTAACAATAACGACGATCATCTCTTCATCAGCACCCTTGGTAGATTCGCATCCGAGTACCTGATTCAGACGGATAATCGGGATTACATCACCACGCAAATTGATTACTTCTTTCTGCTGTACATATTTAATCTCAGATGGCTGGATGCTTTCCAATGTCTGGATATTTCCAAGCGGAATTGCATATTTCTCACCACCGACAATAACCATAAGGGACTGGATAATCGCAAGAGTAAGTGGAAGACGGATTGTCCAAACACTTCCTTCTCCAAGAGTACTCTTAACGTCTACTTCACCACTTAATGACTCAATCTTGGAACGTACTACATCAAGACCTACACCTCTTCCGGATACATCGGAGATTGTCTTGGCTGTAGAGAAACTCGGAAGGAATAAGAGATTGATAATTTCCTTATCAGACATTACTGCTGCCTGTTCTTCCGTAATGGTTCCGCGTTCGATAGCCTTTGCCTTTACTTTTTCTACATCAATACCGTTACCGTCATCCTTAACTTCGATAACTACGTTATTACCATCCTGATATGCATTCAAATAAATCGTACCAACTGCCGGCTTTCCTCTCTGGATACGGAGTTTCTCATCATTTTCAATACCATGGTCAGCCGAATTACGTAACAGATGCATCAAAGGATCGCCGATTTCATCCACTACGGTACGGTCTAATTCGGTATCTTCACCTGACATGTATAATTCCATTCTCTTGCCAAGCTTCTTCTGCAAGTCACGGATCATACGAGGGAATTTATTAACGACTGTCTCAATCGGTACCATTCGAACCTTCATAACGGATTCATGAAGATTCGTGGTAACGCCTTCCAGATATTCAATCTGTTCATTCACTGCAAGATTATAAGAACCTTCTTCACCGCCTGATGTCGCTGCTGAAACAAGCGAGTTCTTTGCGATAATAAGTTCGCTGACAAGGTTCATTAAAACATCCAGTTTTTCGATATCAACACGGACAGTACGGTTTACTACCGGTTTCTTCTTATCTGCTACCTTGGTTCCTTCTGCCTTGGCCGGTACTCCTGCACCTGCATCCGCCGCTTTACTCTCAGCTGTTTCAAGTTCCAGAGCTTTAACCTCTTCCTCAGTTGCCTCAGGAATTTCTACGATTCCGCCAACAACTTCCTGAATCTCGGATACACTCTTGGCTGCTGCAATTGCTTTTTCAGCGCTTTCCTTGGATACCATAATCAAACTGAAATCATATTCAAATTTCTCATCCTCAATATCCTGTGCAGACGGAACGGATACAATAATCTCACCAAGTTCTTCTAATGTCTTATATACAAGGAATGCTCTTGCTGCTTTTAAAATACAGCTTTCCTGAACATATACCGTAAGACCGATTACATTATGTCCCTGTGCCTTTGCCTTCTGGAGTACATGGAGCTGGGAATCATTCAAATTCAAACCTCTCCATTTATCCTTATCAGAAGCTTCCTCGCTCTGGGCCTTAGCTTCCGGTGCAGATGCCTTAGTTGCCGGTGCAACGCCACCTTTATTATTTAAAAATACATTCAATGCATCAATAAGATTCTTATTGTCATTTGTTCCTTCGTCAGCGGATGCCTGAATATTATTCAGATATTCATCAAGTGCATCCAGACACTGGAATAAAACATCAATAATCTCAGCACTTACCGCAAATGTTCCGTTACGGACTTCCGAAAAAACATTCTCCATATCATGTGTGAGTGCCTGCATTCTCTTAAAGCCCATTGTTCCGGCCATACCCTTTAACGAATGTGCGGCACGGAAAATTTCATTTACCGTATCCATGCTGGACGGATCCTGTTCAAGGTCTAAAATTGATGTATTCAGACTCTGCAAATGTTCCTTTGTTTCATCGATAAAAATCTCTAAATACTGGCTAACATCCATATCACTTTACCCCCACGTGTAAAATTATTTCCTGTGCAATTAACGGAAGCGGAACCGTCTCGTCCGACAAGCCGGCTTTCACAACACTTCTTGGCATTCCGTTTACTACACATGTCTCTCCGTCTTGTGTAATAACAAATGTTTTCTTCTTCTCTTTCAGATGAGAAATTCCTTCTGTTCCATCGGCACCCATTCCTGTCAAAACAACACAGACAACTTCGTCATAATCACTGTCTGCCAATGATTCGTACATATAATTGGCACAGGGCTTAACCCCTTCCCTGGATGGTTCATCCGAATAATGAACCACTGTAGCGGCTCCCTTTTTGACAAGGTTCATATGCATGCCGCTTCTTGCCACATATACACAACCATCTTTGAGCACCTCGCCCTCTTCGGCCTCCACAACCTTAACCTTGCTCAAACTGTCAAGACGCGTTGCAAGGGACTGTGTAAATCCGACCGGCATATGCTGTACAAGCACCATTGGTGCTTTCATGTCCTCCGGCAGATTGGGTATGACACTCTGAAGTGCTTTGGGTCCTCCGGTAGAACAGGCAAGTGCAATAATTCTCTTACCTGTAATCTTCTGCGCATTCTTGCGGACAAGAGTTTCAATTGTAACCCTTGATATATCCGCCTTTTTCTGGCTCTCCTGTAAGGTTTCCACCAGTCTGGCATCACAGACTGCCGCAAGAAGAGATAAGAAATTCGCTGAAAACTCATCTGTTTTACATCGGTAAGCCCAATCCGGTTTGTGGATAAAATCCAATGCCCCAAGTTCCAATGCTTCCATTGTAACCTTAGCACCCTGAACCGTAACCGTGCTGGCCATAAGAACCCTTGCCTTAATGCCGCACCGTTTCAGTTCTTTCAGTAACGCGATGCCGTCCATTTTAGGCATATTCACATCCAAAACAACCGCATCATAGGAGTTTGCCTTTAATAATTCAAGAGCTGCCTCCCCGTTACTTGCTTCATCAACAACCTGAAACCTATCATCTACATTTATTATATCACAAAGCACCCTTCTCATGAGTGCAGAGTCATCGACTACCAAAATTTTTTTCATTATGTAAGTCCTTTTTCTTTTTTACGGTTTTTCCGTTCCTGTTCAAAAATGAAACGGATGATTTCTTCCCGTTTTCTGTTATCCAGATTATGATACTGGATACGGTGCTCAAAATATCCCGGACGCTTTTCTACCGGTGATACGCTCAAAACTCTTCCTACAACACGGTATTCTTTTTCCGAACCCGAATCCACAAGACTATACCTGCAATACAAAAGAGTTCCCGCTTTATAATGCTGTGCGGATAAAAAGCGCAGTCCGCCTCCGCTGATATCCACAATTATTCCCTTCTCAACCGGAAGTTCACTGTCAAATTCCAAAACCGGGGTATCCAGCAAAGAATGCTCTTCTTCACTCAGTTCCCTTGTTTCAATTGCCAGTGCACAACTGTATCTGTAATATTCGCGTCTCTGGTACTTACGAAGCGGCGTTAACAATTCCACCACAAGTATATATGTATTACTTGTTTTATAACGGTCTACAATTCTGGCACTGCATTCCATAATTGCATTTTCCACATAGAAATACATGGTATATTCCGTATCCACCGGAAGCAATACCAGTTTTCTCTGCTCGTAAGGCATTAAGATTTCCAGACGCTCCGGCGTTTGGATATCATATATCTTGGAACTATATACTTTTCTGATTTGCTGTGGTTCACCGTCCGCAATAATCCTTGTTACGGTTTCCAATTCCACCTTCTGTCCCAAAAAGACATATTGCTCTATCACAAAATTACACTCCTATCCTAATTTTTTACCGGTTACAAGATGTGAAAAAAATGCTGCCATTCCACGTTTCTTCACGTCCTGGTTCAATTCCTTGTTCATTAATTTTGCTGCCAACTGTTCGTAACATTTTGCAGATTTTGCAGAAGGATTCTGCAAAGAAACCGGCATCTGCTGCATCACTGCTTCTGATAATTTTTCATCCTGCGGTATCGCACCAAGATAGGTCAGCGGTAACTTCAGGTATCTGGAGACAACCGCATTTAATTTGTTAAACAAAGTAGAACCATCCTCCACTTTGCTTACTCTGTTTGCAATCACTTTAATCCTTGATTCCTCTTTGGAAAAACGGGGATGTCTGGTAAGCGCTTTCAATAAAGAATAGGAATCCGTAATCGATGTCGGCTCCGGCGTCGTAACCAGTAAAATCTCGCCGCTTGCCACCAGAAATTCCAGTACCGCATCCGATATTCCCGCGCCTGTATCAATAATAATCACATCTGCAATGGCATCCAATTGCGCCAGATTCTGAATAATGTATGTCAGATATTCACGGCTTAAATTCGCCATTCCCGCAATACCCGAACCACCGGAAATAAATCCTACTTCTCCCGGTCCCCAGGTAATAATCTCTGTAATGCTTTTTCCCTGATAAATCAAATCACACAAATTATGCTTTGGTACGGTACCAAACATAATCTCAATATTGGCAAGTCCGAAATCGGCATCCAAAATAATCACACGCTGCCCCATCTTACGCATCCAAATCGCAAGATTAATCGCCGTATTGGATTTGCCGACACCGCCTTTTCCGCTGGTTACCGTAATCACACGTGCAACCGGGCGTTTGGTATTCGCACCGTTTGCCTTAATAATATTCCGTAACTGTTCTGCCTGATCCATATATTAAGCCTTTCCACCAAGAATCTGCTTTACTGTTGCCTGCGCATTGAAAAATTCAATATCTTCAGGCACATTCTGGCCACAAGTCACATAGGACATTTCTGCTTCCGTATGCAAACGCAGATTCAATAAATTGCCAAGGGATGTTGTTTCATCCAGTTTTGTAAAAATAAGAGTATAATCCGTCATCTCACGATAAGTATCTGCAATACTTACCAAATCACGGTATTTGGTTGTTGCACTGAGTACCAGATACACTTCTGTCTGTGCCACATTATCCAACGAATGAATCATCAGCTTACTGTTAAGACGCTGTTCTTCATTATGATGGGAATGTCCTGCCGTATCCACCAATATGTAATCAAAATCCTTAAATTCGTGGTAAATCGGTTCGACTTCTTTGTCACTGTATATAATTCTGAACGGCACTTCCAAAATATTGGCATAGGTACGAAGCTGTTCTGCTGCTGCAATCCTATATGTATCTGCTGTCAACAATGCGACCTTTTTCTTTTCTTCCACGCAGAATTTGGATGCAATTTTTGCAATGGTGGTTGTTTTTCCAACGCCTGTCGGTCCCACAAAGAATACTACCTTCGGACCGTTTTCTGCCGGTTCTATCTTCTTGGATTTACCGAATTTTAAAATCATTTTCTGGTAAACATTTGTCAAAAAGTAGTCAAAAGACATATTCGGCTTTGCACTCTTTTCCACTTCCTCGATAATCTGGTTGGCATACTTTTCGTGTACCTCATTATCAATCATGGTATTGTACAGAAGCTTTATGAATTTCATCTGCTCGCTGTCTTCCTGTACCTCTTCGTTCTTAACGTCCTTAGAAGAATCCGAACCGTCAATCTGTTGTTTTAAAAGGCTTTCCAGATTATCCAGTTTTTCTTCTAACGCTACCGTATTGGCAGCTGCCGCAACCAGATTTTTCTGGGCTTCTTCTCTTTCTCTTTGTTCTTTTATTTCTCTTTCCTGAACAAGCGCAAGCTGCTCAAGTGCCGTAAGCGGTACCGGTGCTTTTTCCGGTTGTGCCGTATTCTGCGACGCTGCTACAGTCTGCTCACTCTTTACAGCAGACGCCTTTGCCGGCATCGGCGTTCTCTCATTTTCCTCTTCCAATGCCACGGTAACCTCTACCATATTCTTTTTAAACATGGCAAAAAGGCCCTTCTTCTTGACGTTTTTGACATTCATAATCACAACGCCAGGACCCAATTCCTTCTTAGCATTTTCTACTGCTTCCTGTTCTGTTTTTGCCTGAAATCTCTTAATTATCATGCTGTTACCATCCCGACAGATTGTAATTCGACATTAGACTCAATCTCGTTATAGGAAACGACTATCAAATCCTTATAATAATCTTCCGTTAACCGTTTAAAATATATTCTGACAATCGGAGACGTAATGACGATTGGTGCTCTTCCCATATCCTCCAGTTTTTTGGTCTCCTGTTCCACGCTCTTCATAATAGCCTTTGTTTTGTCCGGATCCAGATTCAGGTATGCCCCCTGCTCCGTCTGCTTTACGGCTCCCATAATTGCCTGCTCAAGCTTCGGATCCAGTGTTACCACGCTGGTTGTTTCGTTGACCGGGAAAAAGCGGCTGGAAATCGCCCGTTTAAGTCCCTGTCTGACATATTCCGTCAAAATATCCGTATCCCTTGTAGACGGGGCATAATCTGCCAGTGTTTCAAAAATGGAAAGCAAATCCCTGATGGAAACACCTTCTTTTAACAGATTCTGCAACACCTTCTGGATATCGCCAAGTCCCAAAAGCTTTGGTACCAATTCCTCCACAAGTGCAGGATTGGCTTCTTTTAAATTGTTAACCAGATTCTGGACATCCTGTCTGGTAAGCAATTCAGAAATATGCCCTCTGATAATCTCTGTCAAATGCGTAGCAATAATGGATGGCGGATCAACAACCGTATATCCCATACTCTCCGCACGTTCTCTCTGGCCTTCCGTAATCCAAATAGCCGGCAAATGGAAGGACGGTTCAAATGTCGGAATACCGGTAATCTCCTCTTCCACATAGCCCGGATTCATTGCCATATAATGGTCAAATAAAATCTCGCCTTCACTGACCTGGATACCTTTTATCTTGATAATGTACTGGTTCGGATTCAGCTGGATATTATCACGCAAACGGATAATCGGCACAACCGTACCAAGTTCCAATGCAATCTGACGTCTGATCATAACTACTCGGTCTAATAAGTCACCGCCCTGATTCACATCGGCAAGCGGAATAATTCCGTAACCGAATTCCAATTCGATAGGGTCAACCTGCAATAAGGAGGTGACATTTTCCGGTTGTCTGAACTCTTCTGCCGGTATCTCATCATCCCCGATTTCACTCGCAATTCTGGCCGTCTCGATATTGCTTTCCACCATTCTGGCACCAAGTATAAACAATACACCGACACCGACAAAAATAATCTCATTAAGCGGTGTTACAAGTCCAAGAACGGAAATGGTAATACCAACCATATATAAAACCTTTGGCAGACCGAAAAGCTGTTTTACTAAAACCGAACCAAAATCCGCTTCCTTTGAACCCTTTGTGATCAGAATACCGGTAGAAAGGGAAATCAGTAAGGACGGAATCTGGGAAACCAGACCGTCACCAATGGTCAAAATAACATATTTATCAAGCGCCGCATTAATGTCCAACCCCTGACGCAGCATACCCATGGCGATACCGCCGACTACGTTTACAACTGTAATAATAAGACCGGCAATGGCATCTCCTTTTACGAATTTAACCGCACCATCCATGGAGCCGAAGAAACTGGCTTCCTGCTGGATCTTATCTCTCCTTAACTTGGCTTCTTTATCATCAATGGCTCCGGTATTCAAATCCGCATCAATCGCCATCTGCTTACCGGGCATGGCATCCAAAGTAAATCGTGCCGTTACTTCAGCCACACGTTCCGAACCTTTGTTGATAACCATGAACTGGATAAGAATTAAAATAATAAAAACAATCGTACCGATAATCAAATCGCCGCCACCGACATATTCACCGAATGTAGCAACAACATTACCCGGATCACCCGTGCCCAGAATCAGCTTTGTGGATGATACATTCAAAGCGATTCTGAAAATGGTTGTGAAGAGTAAAATGGTCGGATAGAACGACAAATCCAATACTTCCTTGGCAAACATGGAAGTAAACAAAATAGTAAATGCCACTGCAATATTAATTGCCAGCAACACATCCAAAAGACCGGCAGGAATTGTTACAATGAACATTACAAACGCTGACAATATATAAACCGCTATCGCCGCATCTGCAGTACCGAATTTAAATTTCATTGCACTTCCTCCTTTCTGTCTTATTTCTTAGTCTTATATTCTTCCTTTAGCATGGTAAACGAATGCAAGAACTTCCGCCACCGCTTGATACAGTTCCGGCGGAATCTGTGCACCGATTTCCACATTGGCATACAACATTCGTGCCAAAGGCTTATTTTCTACAATCTCAATATCATTTTCCCTTGCCACTTCCTTAATCTTCTGCGCCAAATAATCTTCACCTTTTGCCAGTACAACAGGCGCCGGCGATTCATCCGGATCATACTTAATGGCAACCGCATAGTGGGTCGGGTTGGTAATAACGACATCCGCCTGTGGCAGGGATTGCATCATTCGTCTTTGGGATACCTCCCTCATTCTCTGTCGTATCTTACCCTTGATTTCAGGATTACCTTCCTGATTCTTATATTCTTCTTTCACTTCCTGCTTGGTCATTTTCATATCTTTGTGGAACTTATACTTCTGATATGCAAAATCAGCCAATGCAAGAATCATATAGACAACCGCAATACGTATTCCGAGACCTATAACCGTGTCCCCGATTAATGCTATTGCCGGTAATAATTCCAAATCATATAACAAAAACAGGTCGTTCCCCTTATCCTTTAAAAAAGAATAGGAAACATATGCGATAATACCAATCTTAGCAATTGATTTTATCAATTCCACGACCGAATTCATGGAAAATATCTTTTTAAACCCGCTGATAGGATTCAATTTGGAAAACTTTGGCATAAGCGGCTTGGCCGTAGGCTTCCACTTTACCTGTATGTAATCACTGATAAATGCCACAATAAAGCCCACCAGAAAAATCGGCAATACAATTTTGATAACCAGTACAATCGCATGCTTAAACAGTTTTGACATTGCTGTAGCAGGAACGGAACCACCAATCAAAGCCACCGTATCCGGCATCTCCCCGTAAATGGTTTCAAACAACTCCAGGAAGTTTTTTCCCATACTTCCTACCCAGAACTGCAATACAAGAAACAATGCCAGAATTCCAAACCCATTGGCTATCTCCCTGGATTTGGCAACCTGTCCTTCCTTTCTTGCATCCTCAAGTTTCTTGGCTGTCGGTTCTTCTGTTTTCTCACCACCCGGTCCGTCCTGCGCGAAAAACTGCAGATTAAGGGGAATAATTACATCATGCTTTCGACAAAGGAAACCATCATCTGTTTCATTTCCGTATAAATAAAATCCGCTACACCGGGAAGCATTCTTACCGTAACAAATAACACACATAATCCCACCAATACCTTCAGCTGGAGTCCGACGGCAAACATATTCATCTGCGGTGAAACCTTTGCCATAATACCAAGAATGGCATTCAAAAGTAACATAACCGCAAATACCGGAAGACATATCCGAAATCCAATTAATATATAATCCTTTAAAAACAAAAGCATTGTTTGAAGCAATTTGTCAGAATTAAAAACGGCACCGTTAACCGGGATCAAAACATACGTCTCTGCCAAAGCCTGCAATAAATACCTGTGCATACCGCTAATCAACAGTAGAAGGGTTACCATATACTGATAAAAAACACCGGTCATACTACTCATTTCTTTTGTCGTAGGATCTACCAGATTAACCATGGATAAACCGGTCTCCATATCGATAATACGGCCCGCAAAATTCACAATACTTGTACATATCGACACTCCGAACCCAAGAAAAAGACCGGTAAGTGCTTCCTTTGCCACAATAACCGAATATCCCCAAACCGTGTTGTATGCAAGTGCTTCATGCGGCCCTGTCACATGGAACAACAGTACGGAAACAAAAAAGGACAAACCGATTTTTACCTGGTTCGGGACACCCTTCATTCCATAGAACGGTGCCAGAAACACAAATGTACTGACACGTACCAGAATCAGCAAAAAATATTCTATATCAATTAATGAAAACGAGTAATTAATCATCTTATCTTATATATAAATCGTAAAATCAGCCCAAAGCCTTGTCATAAACTCGACCATATTGTTCATCATCCAATGACCGAAAATTAACAATGCAACAAATATTGCCAGTATCTTGGGAACAAATGTAAGCGTCTGTTCCTGAATCGATGTAACAGTCTGAAAAATACTGACAATCAGGCCGACTATCAGTGATATAAGCAGAACCGGAGCTGCTGTAATTACAACGGTATACAGGGCATCCGAACTAATACGAATAATATCATCAATTGTCATAACCACATCTCCTTATTGTCAATAAAACGTCCGCACCAGATTACCGATTATCAGATTCCATCCGTCCGCAAGAACAAACAACAAAATCTTAAACGGCATGGAAATCGTCGTCGGCGGCAGCATCATCATACCCATACTCATCAGGGAGGATGCCACAACCATATCAATTACAATAAACGGTATGTATATCAAAAAGCCGATAATAAATGCCGTTCTAAGCTCACTTACGATAAAACTCGGAATCAAAACCGAATTCGGGATGTCCTCCAGACTTCCCGTCCACTCCGTAGAGGAAATCTGCATAAACATTTCCACATCTTTCTTCTGCGTCTCCCGATACATAAATTCCCTAAGCGGATCCATTGCCGCATCAAGCGCCTCTTCCTGCGTAATCTGTCCTGCATCAAAAGGCTCAATCGCTTCCGTTTTAATCTGGGTAATAACCGGATTCATGATAAAGAAAGTCAAAAACAACGCCAGTCCGATAATAACCTGATTAGGCGGTGCTGACGTAGTATTAAGCGCATTTCTTGTGAAATGGAGCACAATAATGATACGGGTAAAAGAAGTTAACAGAATTATCAGCGTCGGTGCGATGGCAATTAACGTTAATGTAATCAAAATCCTTAATGTACCATTCAATTCACCATTGCCGTTGTTGTATGTAACCGTAAGATTATTGGCAATATTCAATTCTTTTAACTCTTCCGTATCTTCACTGGAACCGGGATCGTTAATATTGGTTCTTTCTTCCGTTGTCCCCGTTAAATGACGTTCCCCAGTACCAATAGTGCCCGTAGCATGTACCGGCACTTTCACACAAATACACAATATGCCCACTAATAAAAGCAGGCATACTGTACGCATATACTTTTTTAAAAAATGTATACTTAATTCTTTCATAAACTTTTATTTCTCTTCATCTGTCGTCTTTTCTTTGAAGCTCTGATTCTTGATCTTTTCAAGGATCTCACGAAATCCCGGCTGATATCCGTTCATCTGACTGCTATCCTGCATTATCAGACTTTCTTTGGGAATCTCTGAAAGCATGGTAACTGTGTCCTTACACACCGCTATCACCAGATACTTATCCCCCGCACGAACAATCTGAAGATACTTAGAAGAAGAAATACGCATAGTATCTACGATTTCCATATTTCTTCCAACCATCTGTGTTTTCTGAATCCCTGAAATCCATCTTGTTACTACATAAGTAATCACTAAAACCACTAAAAAGAGCAACAATACCGTAATAAACTGAACAAATGAATCTACCTGTCCGGATTCTGTCAACAATATCATTTATCCCAAAACCTTCTTAACTGCTTCGATTACACGGTCTGCCTGGAAAGGCTTTACAATAAAGTCCTTAGCTCCGGCTGTAATAGACTCAATAACCATTGCCTGCTGTCCCATAGCAGAACACATAATAACGGTAGCACCTGCATCTGAAGCCTTGATAGCCTTTAACGCAGCAATACCATCCATTTCAGGCATTGTGATATCCATTAATACCAGATCCGGCTTCAATTCGTTGTACTTCTCAACGCCCTTTGCACCGTTCTCTGCTTCACCAACAACGTTGTAGCCATTCTTTGTAAGAATGTCTTTGATCATCATTCTCATAAATGCTGCATCGTCACAAATCAAAATATTTTTAGCCATAGTCTCCACTCCCACTTATTATTTTATTATTTCTGTAACACGAATACCAAAACTTTCTTCGATAACGACCACTTCGCCCTTGGCAACAAACTTGCCGTTTACCAGAACATCAATCGGTTCTCCCGCGATCTTATCCAATTCAATAATGGTTCCCGGTGTAAAATCAAGAATCTCTGAAATCGACTTGGAAGTCCTTCCAAGTTCTACTGTAACTTCCAACGGAACGTCCATAATAAGACTGATATTTTCGTTACTCGGAACCGTTCCGACATTGTTACTGAAAGTTTCAAACTGTGCCGGCTGATAGCTTACACTACTTTGCATCGGCATTCCCATCATCGGGTTCATACCCTGCATCGGCATGCCCTGCATTGGCATTCCCATCATCGGATTCATGCCCTGCATCGGCATTCCCATCATTGGGTTCATGCCCTGCATTCCCATATCCGTTATGCCCATCATCGGATTCACATTATCAGTCGGCATCGGCGGTGTATCTGCAATCGGTGCACTCTGTGGTGCTTCCACCTTCGGCGGTTCATATGCTGTAACCACCGGTTCTTCTACCGGTTCTGCCACCGTTTCTCCTAAGAATGTTGCAACCAATTCCTTGGCAAAATCAATCGGATATAATTGTGGGATCGTACTGTCTACCAAATCTCCAATTTGCATTCGGAATGCAATTCTTACAAATTTCCCTTTGAGCAACTCGCCCATTCCGTCGTTGGTAAGCCCTTCCTCC
>JAZMZZ010000004.1:0-4058 GCA_045586245.1 Lachnospiraceae bacterium
CGTTCGCTTGCGGATGATTTGAATTTACAGGATTGGTTAAATACCATGATTTTTCCAAGAGAAGCCAAGATGACGGGAGAGGACTGTTATACACTTACCAAACTGGCGATTTTGGAATATTTAACAACCGGTGTGACGGCGATCGGAGATATGTATTTAACACCGGAGACCATTGCGGATGCCTGTGCCGAAATGGGTATGCGTTGTGTACTTGTCAGCGGTTTGAATATGTTCGGACCTGCCATGAGCGTAATGGAAGAGCGATATAATAATCTGAATGGCAAGTACGATTTGGTTAGTTATAAGATGGGTCTTCACGCAGAGTATACCTGCCCGAAGGAACTTTTAGAGGAAGCATCTGAACTGATTCATAAGTACAAAGCACCGCTTTATGTGCATATGTCAGAGACCAAGACGGAAGTGGATGAATGTATTGAACGATACGGTATGACTCCGCCGGCATTATTTGAAAAATTAGGCTTGTTTGATTTTGGCGGTACGATTTATCATGGGGTACATCCGACGGATGAGGATTTGGAGATATTAAAACGTCATAATATCCATGTAGCATCCAATCCGGCTTCCAATGCCAAACTGGCAAGCGGTATTGCGCCGGTTTCCAAGTATTTGGAAAAAGGCATTCCGGTTTCTATCGGAACGGATGGTGCATCCAGCAACAATTGCCTTGATATGTTCCGCGAAATGTTCTTAATTACGGCGCTTGCCAAACTTAAAGACAATGATCCGAGTGCGGTTCCTGCCATGGAAGTTCTTAAGATGGCTACGGTTAACGGGGCAATCGGCATGGAACTTTATGATTGCGATGTACTTGCCAAAGGCAAACTGGCCGATATGATTATGATTGATTTGCATCAGCCGAATATGCAACCGCTCCACAACATCTGTAAGAACATCGTATACAGCGGAAGCAAGATGAACGTTAAAATGACCATGATTAACGGTAAGATTTTATACGAAGACGGAAAGTTCTTATGTTGTGATGATGTCGAGGCGCTTTATGCAGAGTGCAATGCCATCAAGGAACGTTTAAAAGATTGTTAAGCAGGGAATGCTTTACAATAAATATGGGGTTGGGAGGTAATCCCGAAAATTTACTACACAGGAGGGTAAATCATGTTAGAAAAGTTTTTCAAACTCAAGGAAAACAACACGGATGTAAAGACAGAAGTACTTGCCGGTTTAACTACATTTATGACCATGGCATACATTCTGGCTGTTAATCCAAGCATTCTTTCTGCGACAGGAATGGATGCACAGGCGATTCTTATCGCTACAGCACTTGCTTCATTTGTAGGTACAGCTTTAATGGCTCTTTTTGCAAATTATCCGTTTGCACTTGCACCTGGTATGGGTCTTAATGCTTACTTTGCCTACACAGTAGTTCTCGGAATGGGATACTCATGGCAGGTGGCTTTGCTTGCAGTATTTGTAGAAGGTCTTATTTTCATCGTATTATCTCTTACAAATGTACGTGAAGCAATTTTTAACTCAATTCCTATGACCTTAAAGTCAGCAGTTTCCGTTGGTATCGGTTTATTTATTGCTTTTATCGGTCTTCAGGATGCGAAATTAATCGTTAACAATGACTCTACATTAGTTTCTTACCAGACATTCAAAGGTGAATTATTCAACTCTGTAGGCGTTGGTGCGATTCTTGCTCTTATCGGTGTTATTATTACAGCCGTATTCCTTGTAAAGAAGGTTAAAGGCGGTATTTTATTTGGTATTCTTGCAACTTGGGTATTAGGTATCCTTTGTGAACTTATCGGAATTTATGTTCCAAATCCGGATGCAGGTATGTACTCTGTTATTCCTACAGCTATCGTAAGCTTTGACTTAAGTCCTCTCGGATTAACATTTGGTCAGGTATTTAATACAGCAGCTTGGGGAAGCATTGATGTAATTAACTTTATCGTAGTTGTATTTGCATTCTTATTCGTTGATGTATTCGATACATTAGGAACATTAATCGGTGTATCCACAAAAGCCGGTATGCTTGATGAAGATGGTAAATTACCTAGAATTAAAGGTGCTTTAATGGCTGACTCTGTTGCAACTTCATTTGGTGCTATCTGTGGTACATCTACAGTTACAACATACGTTGAATCCGCTTCCGGTGCAGCAGAAGGTGGTAGAACAGGTCTTACAGCAATCGTTACAGGTTTATTATTCCTTTTAGCGATTATTTTCAGTCCATTGTTCCTTTCCATTCCATCCTTCGCGATTGCGCCTGCATTAATCGTAGTTGGTTTCTTCATGATGGCTTCTGTTGTTAAGGTTGACTGGGAAGATGCTTCTGAAGGCGTTCCTGCATTCCTTTGCATCATCGCTATGCCACTTGCATACAGCATTTCAGAAGGTATCGCTATCGGCGTTATCTCTTGGACAATTATCAACCTTGTTACAGGTAAGGCTAAAGATAAGAAGATTAGTCCTTTGATGTATGTTTTAACAGTATTATTTATTTGTAAGTATATTTTCTTATAAGATTTTTTTATTACTAAAATGTGGAGGGCGGGGCATTTGTCCCGCCTTCTGTATGATTTTTGATTTTGTAAAAGGGAAAACGAAATGGTAGAAGTGTTTGGGTTTTTGATTATTGTACTTATTTGGATTTTGATTTTCTTTATCAGTGGTTCCATCAATGAGCGCAGGATGCTAAAAGCATACAAGGAAAAACTGATTAAAGAGTACGGTAGTAATAATAAGAGAGAATATAAGGACGAAGAGTTTTCACATATAGATGCTTATTTTAAAAAGCATAAATCGGATTTCTATTTAGATGATATTACATGGAATGATTTGAATATGGATGATGTCTTTAAACAGATGGATTATACCAAATCCTCTGCAGGAGATGAGTATTTGTATTACCTATTAAGGACACCTTCTGTAAAAGAGTGTGATTGGATACCGTTTGAAGAAAAAGTGTCTTATTTTATGCAAAATGAAAAAGAACGAATGGTTCTGCAGCTTGCATTGCATAAAATGGGACGTACCGGCAAATACAGTATTTATGATTATCTGGATAATCTGGAAAGCCTCGGAAAAAGGAGCAGTATAAAAAGTATTGTAATCGATTTGGTGCTGATTTTTTCCATTCTGTTGATGTTTTTTAATTTGAGTTGGGGATTGGTTATTTTCTTTTTGGCACTACTTTTTAATGTAAAAGAATATTTGTCCAAAAAAGGAGAAATTGAACCCTATATAACCAGTTTCCGTTATTTGTTCCGTGTATTGGATGAAGTGGACGAACTGAAAAAACTAAAGATTCCGGTTATTGAAAAAGAAATTGCGGAATTATCGGTTTTAAAAGATAAATTTGCAGGGTTTATGCGTTTTTCCTATCTGTTGATGTCTCCCGGACGTATGAGCGGGGATATGATGGAAATCGGACTGGATTATATCCGCATGATTTTTCATCTGGATATCATTAAATTTAATTCGATGTTAGCCCATGTCTGTGCGCATAGAGAAGAAACGGACCGTATGCTTACGATTATCGGACAGTTGGATGTTATTTTGTCGATTGGGGAATACCGTATTTATTTAAATGAGTATGCTATTCCGGATTATAAAAAGGGTATGTATCGGGCAAAAGAACTGTATCATCCTTTGTTGCAGGAGCCTGTAAAAAATGATGTGGATATTAATAAGAGCATGTTAATTACCGGTTCTAATGCTTCGGGTAAATCCACATTCCTAAAGACGGTTGCTATCAATGCAGTTTTGGCACAGAGTATCCATACGGTATGTGCGGATGCCTATACAGCGGATTATTTCCGTGTATATACCTCGTTGACATTAAGGGATAATATATTTGACGGTGACAGTTATTATATGGCAGAAATTAAGTCGATTAAGCGTATTATGGATGCATATGCGATAGCTGGTGCACCTGTCCTTGCTTTTGTAGATGAAGTATTAAGAGGTACTAACACGATTGAAAGAATATCGGCTTCAAGCGTTATTTTGCAGCAATTATCTTTAGGAAACGGTTATTGCTTTGCGGCAACCCATGATTTGGAATTGACAGA
>JAZMZZ010000005.1:0-4278 GCA_045586245.1 Lachnospiraceae bacterium
GTAAGTTCCATATTAATGGATTCCTTCACACGATTGGATGCAAGGCTTGGCAGAACGTTGATATGCTCTCTGGCATTATCATAATCCTTCATATGAATATAAATCCACGCCAGTGCATAATGTGCCTTATCAATCAAATGATGGTTGTTGCAGTAACGGATAACCTGAATGCCCTTACGGATACCATCATCGTACAATCTCTGATAGCGCTGAGGTTCATCCTTTAAAAAGCCTTCCAAATCAACCAGCATGCTTAAATTCGCAATCTGCTGTACATATTCTATCTGAATTTCATAATTGGTCGGATTTTTAGTTGACTCCTCGCATAAGTAATCACAGATTTTTAAGGAACTGCCCCATCTGTCACCTTCATCATAAAGACTATCGGCGTAGCCCAGAATGCGCTTGGTGATTGCTTCATCCTGATTAATCTTATCGTAGCCAAATAACGCATCCGTCGTCACTCCGAGAATCTGTGCCATCGGAATAATCAGCCCGATGTCCGGAAGACCTGCTTCCGACTCCCAACGGCTAACTGCCTGCGGTGTCACGCCAAGCAGATTTGCCAGTTCTTCCTGTGTAAATCCTTTGTTTTTTCTGTATATTCTGATATTTGCTCCTAAGTTATGATCCATTTCATTTTCCTCCGCTTTTTATCGGTACCGTGATTTTATTTTACATAGGAGATCGCCCAAATACAACCAATGTGTGTTTGGAGAAAAAACAAGTGGGAGTTGAGTCATATTCCTTCATTATCCTTAAAACAAATACGATGCGATATATTCCATCCCATCCAAAACTTCGATATCCGGCTTTGCGAATTCGAATTTCATTGGTATGCCGGCTTCTTTTGCGGCAAGGTCAAAATGACATAATGCAATGCCTAAATCAATCTTTTGCATGTCAATCTCTCCACTGGCAAAACCTTTTGAACGCTGCAAATAGAAATGTACACCGTCGTCCTTAATAACCACGCGCCACGGCTGCTTATTAACAGCAGACGGTGCCAATCGGACCATTTCCAGTGGCTGGTATAATTGTCCTGCCTTTTCCTGTGTTAATGGCTGTGCAAAACTACCATCATAAAAGAGTTCTTCAAATGCCATACGTTCGTCTGCTTTTACGCCCTTACGCATCATTCCTTCACGCAATGACATCTTCTTTGCCGGATAGCCTAGAGGGCTGACACAGGGCATCACTTCATCTGCTTCGAGTTCCATCTTTTTTTCAAACGCGCCCCGGTCCATGGTACCGCCAATCCATACCGTTCCAATTCCGAGAGACTGCGCATACAATACCAAATGTTCAAAGCTATAGCCAAACGCCTCATTCATATATGAAGCCTTTTTCATTTTTCCGCCTATATACAATTCTGTCCCTACCACTACCGGGCAACTCATGCCTTCCAGCAGCTTAAACTCTATCGGCAAAGAGTACGGATTTTCGATACATTCCATAAAAGTACAAATTTTTTCCCTATCCTGCTCTGTCAATAAACGGTTTTCAAAAGTACGGACACTTCTTCTTTCCCTTACGAGTTTTTCAATGTTAATCATAATATATCTCCTTTTTTAGACTATCATTTCACTAAAAAGTCATACACCCTACTGTAAAAATCCTTTGCCTCTTCGTAAGCCGCATGTCCTAATCCTTCATAAACATATAGTTCACTGTTATTGATACTCTCATGCATCTCATAAGAAGCATCAATTCCGACTGTCTTATCCTCAAAGCCTGCAATAATATAGGTCGGACATACGATTTTATCCAACTCATCGTATGCATCAAAGGCAAGTATCGCATTGGCATTTGCAAAGAACCGGTTATAATTGCGTGGCTTTCCCACAAATCCCATTAGAGGGTACGCTTTACGGTAAGCCTTAAGATACTTTTCAGAATACCCTTTTTCGGCAACATCAATCATAAGACTCTTATGGTCGCCTCTTTTTGCCATCTCAATCCAAGAACTGACATTCTCATGTATCATATCATTTACTCGCGGCGCGGACACCGTAATAATAAGTTTTTCTACCAGTTCGGGATAATCAATTGCCAAAAACTGCACAATCATTCCACCTTGGGAAACACCCATTACGCTTGTCTTTGTAATACCAAGTGCCTGCAATGCCTTTGCCTGGTCGGCGGCCATTTCCCTTATGGAGTAGCCTTCAGGCATATCATTCTTACGGCTGAACATATACACTGTGTATTCGTTAAAATACTTCACGTATGAGCCTGCCAACAATAATGCTTTACCCTTTACCGTAAGCAATCCGTCAGACAACCCCGGCAGCACAATCAGGTTCTTACTTCCGTGTCCAAATGACACATAATGCATTTCGGTATTATCTATTTTTACACTTCCGTTTTTGGCATTCCAAGACATATCAATCTTTCCTTTTTGCTTTTGTCATCTCCATAGCAAACAAAACATCCTCTTTGCTTCGGATCGTCTCCAATACCGTTTTCGTTTCTTCCTGTGACGAAAAAGGCAGTAGCACTTCTAAACCGACATTTCCGCTTGTCGCAGTCCGCGGTATACATACCATTACATTATGGGCTTTCAATGTTTCATTACACCAGTCTACATACTCATTTATCCGTTCCGTACTTGTAATCTCCACATACAGACTAACTTTACGATTTCTCTTACGTCCCCTTGCTTCTAATTTCAGCAAAACAGCCTCAGTTACCGCTACTACCAATGTACCGAAAAGTGCACCTATATAGAAGCCGCAACCGCAGGCAATACCGATGGTTGCCGTAGCCCAGAGTCCTGCAGCTGTTGTCAAACCGGTAATATGATCATGTTCTTTTACCAGAATGGTACCTACACCCAAAAAACCAATGCCGGAGATTACCTGCGCGGATATACGCATCGGATCGTTATTGCCCCCTGTCTCATTCCACACGAAGAATCCGATAAGTGCCGTCATACAGGCGCCAACACAAACCAATATGTGCGTTCTAAAACCCGCAGGTCTCTTACTTTTTTCTCGTTCTAATCCAATAAGACCGCCCAGTATCATTGCCAGAAAAATTCGGGCAAGAATGGATATTTCGTTAAATTCATTGAGTATCATAAACCACTTCATAAGAAACCTCCTTGTTATATTTTTAGTTTATCATAATTAGTTTTTTATTCCAAGCAGATGCATTGCTATCTCCACTATTTGTCTATACTGTTAATAAGCTCTACTTGATTTATCACAACGTGCAAATTTCCCAAAACCCCTTGACGTAGTATTAAAAACCAGATACAATCATGTGGAACACTAACCTGATTGGAGTAGATATATGAAAAAAATAATTATCGTTGCAGAAACCGGGGCCGATGTTACTACGGAACTTGCCGAAAAATATGGAATCGAACTTGATCCCATGCATGTTTCTTTTGATACGGAAACATTAGACGACGGAACATTCCCTTCTGAAAAGATTGTAGAATACTACAACACAACCGGCAAACTTCCAAAGACAAGCGGAAGTACCCCCGGAGATTTTGAAATAAAATTCGATGAAATTCATGCGAAATATCCGGAAGCAAAGATTCTCTATCTTGCATATTCCGCAATCACCACCTGTTCTTACCAAAGTGCTGTAATCGCATCCGAAAACCGTGATTACGTTACCGCCATTGACACCAAGCAGGTATCTGTGGGACAGGCTAATATTGTTTGTAAGATGGCTGAAATTGTTAATGCCAATCCTGATATGGAAATGGATGAAGCTGTTACCATTGCAAATGAATTGATAGAACGTGCTAATATGTGCTTTACACCGGACAACTTAGAATTCCTTCGTGCCGGCGGACGCGTCAGCAATGTGGCATTCTTAGGTGCCAGCATTTTAGGTCTGCATCCATGCATCGAGCTTCTCGACGGCAAACTGATGGCTACCAAGAAATTCCGCGGCAAAATGAAAAAAGTGGCTCCACAACTTATCAAAGAGTATGTTGACAACTATAAACTGGACCGCAACGAAACATTGTGGGTTATCTACACCGTAGGCCTTTCCGAAGAAGTAAAAACACTTGCCAGAGAAGCCATTGCCGAATGCGGCTTTACCAAAACCGAATGGGTACAGGCACATGGCGTTATTACGACACATGGTGGACCGGCTGCATTTGGTATCGCTGGTTTTTCCGAAAAATAAATTTACTACAAAAAAGACGCTTACCATTTCCGGCAAGCGTCTTTTTTTATCCACTCGTTTACTGTTTTATTTTATTATTTCTTATCTACTTCTTTTAAAGAATTCAAAACTACTTTTGTCATT
>JAZMZZ010000006.1:0-7469 GCA_045586245.1 Lachnospiraceae bacterium
GACCGGGAGATTCTGCGAAAGACTCTGCCGTATCTGACGTATCTAACCTTGTTTACCTATGGGTTTACGGAAAACGGAGATTTGGTCGGGATTGATGACGAAGAAGTGATTCAAATTGCCAAACAGTATCAAGTGGCACCGCTTATGCTTCTTTCGACATTGACAGACGACGGTACCTTCAGTAACGAACTTGCCGGTCGGATTTTTGCGGATGAGGCGGCGAGAAATCGCTTATTTGACCAAATACTTGAGAATTTGCGTGTGAAGGGCTATTACGGGCTGGATGTAGACTTTGAGTTTATTTTGCCGGAGGACAGGGATAACTATGTGCAGTTTCTGACGGAACTCAAAGCCCGGCTGGAGCCGGAGGGGTATCCGCTCATTGTGGCACTGGCGCCGAAGACCTCCGGGATGCAGAGAGGACTTTTGTACGAGTCCCATGACTATCCTGCCATCGGAGCAGTGGCGGATTCGGTGTTGATTATGACCTACGAATGGGGATACACCTATGGACCTCCGATGGCAGTGGCACCGCTTAATAAAGTGCGTGAAGTATTGGATTACGGTGTGACTGTGATTCCGAGGGAAAAGATATTACAGGGGATGCCGAACTACGGTTACGATTGGACACTTCCGTATGTAAGGGGAGAATCCATGGCCCGCTCCATCGGGAACGTGGAGGCGGTGGAAATTGCGGAACGGTACCGTGCCACCATTCAGTTTGACGAGCAGGCGCAGACTCCGTTTTTTTACTATACTGCAGAGGACGGCAGGGCTCATGTGGTATGGTTTGAGGATGCCAGAAGTATCCGAGCAAAGCTTATGTTAAACGAGAGTTATCCGCTACAGGGCATCAGTTACTGGAATATCATGCGGTATTTTCCACAGAACTGGCTGGTGGTAAATCAGATGTTTGAAATACGGAATGTGTATGTAGAGTAGTGCATTATGAAAAAAAGCGGAGCCGTTGTGCGAGAAAGCATGACGGCTCCGTTGACTATAGGAAGAAGATAAAAGCTACTGATTTTGGGAAGAATACAATAGTATCGGGTTATCGTGTATATTCTGCGATTCTGGTTACAGCCACATAGATTTCCGAGATTTTATACCAGGTGGTAAAATCCACGATACCGTTCGGGGTCAAATCGAACTGCTGTTGAAATGCACGGACTGCCTCTGCGGTACGAGGACCGTAGACACCGTCGGCGGCAACGCTCGGAACTACATAGTACACATCGGCAATGGCATTTAACTGTTCCTGCATCTGGCGAACCGCTTCGCCTCGGGAGCCTTCCTGCAAAGTCTCTCCCGGGAAAGAGCTTGGAACACCGGAAATTTCTTCGGTGGTATTGATAAAGATGGTATCGCCATAGTAATTGCGGAGAATCTCGATGGCATCGTAGCCCTGGTCGCCTAAGTATTTACTTCCCCACTGGGACATGAGCCCCGGACAGGTTACCCGTCTGCCGTCGCAGTATTGAGTTAAAATCGGCTGGCGTACATTCGGACGGGACAGAAAGTTGTTAAAAATATTGTCTACGGCGGTATTGATGGTGTCGAATATGTTACGCTCCGGAATCCACTTGTGGTCGTAGGCAGTGGAGGAAGTGATGGTGAAATCATAGCCTCTGTTGCGATACCCCGAAATCATCACTCATTCGTGGTTGGGGAAAGAAATCGCTAAGATTGATTTTGAAGCGGATAACCACTTCATCTTTCTTAACATCAATTCTCTCAATGAGTTTATTGACTAAAACTCGTTTGGTTGCAACATCAGCATTTAAGAAAATCTCTTGCCATGTTGGGATTTGCTCTCGTAGTTCTTGCCAATCGCTTGCACTTACAGCAGAATTTTTTAATTCAACTTCTTTTTGCTTAATAACTTCCTGTTGTTCTTTTAGCTGTTCTTTATGCTTATTGATAATAGCAACAAGTTCTTCCAAAGATAGAGGATATTCGCCGAGCATAGCGTTTGGTATATTGCTTTCCATTACATCGATTTTTTTCTGGATTTTGGAAAGCTCCTGTTTTTCTTTCTTCAAGAGTTTTTCAAGCTGTTTCTTTTCAGCGTTGTGGTTCTGTTCAATCTGTTCAAATACATTTTCGTTCTCTTGGAGTTTACCAATATATTGAGATAATGCTTCAAAAACGATTGGTTCAAGTAAATCGGCTCTGTGCATTTGCGTTTTGTCATGTGGTACACCTTGCCATGCGGTCTGGCATTTATAAATAGGAGTTTTGCTTGCTCGCCGTTCACCTGTTTCTTTTATTATCCAATAGCTGTATTTGCTTCCATTGACCATTTTACAACCACAATAACCACAGTGAAGTACATCTACTAAAGGTAACATTCCTTCATTCCTCCTAATTACTGTAACATCTTTGTTTTCAAGTTTTTTTATATACTTATCATTACGCTGTTTACGCTTATCTTGCACTTTATTCCATGTATCGCTATCAATAATGGTGATTTCCTCGTTTGCGTCAAAAGATATTATCCAATCCTTGCTGTCTAGTCGGTGGTATTGTCCACCTACACGCTCACGCCTTTTATATGCTGTATGACCTGCATAGATTGGGTTTGTGAGTATACTGGTTATTGTGCCACCTTTCCAGACACCATTTGGAGCAAGAGCCTTATATTGTTCGTTAAGGTTCAATTCCTTTGCGATTTTGGCTGAACCATATTCTTTGTTAAGTGATAGACTATAAATATATTTAATAAGCTCTGCCTGTTCTGGAACGATTACAAGATGTTTAAGAGCTCGTCCATGCTTGCTGACTTGTCCAGAATACTCTAAGGTATATCCGAACGGAGCAGCCCCACCCATGAATTTTCCGCCCTGCACTAATTTTTGGGCGGTATCTTTAACACGCATTCCTGTATCTTTACTACTCTTTTGGGCATTTGCATAACGGAACATTAACATCATCATTCCCTCAATATCTTCATCCGATTTCGGAGATATGCAACCGTCCTTCACGGAGTACACATCAACATTGTATCGCTTCAATGTTACTACATATAAAGAAGTATTAAGCATAAGACGCCCAACTCTATCGTCTTTGTACGGAACTAAAATATCAAACTCTTTGTTCCGTGCATCCTCTAGTATTTCTTGTAGTACATCTCGTTCTTCTGCGGTATTCTTATAAGCGCTTTTGCTTCCCTCAAAATATTCCTTACTGTCTAGTACCCAATCATCTTGTTTTGCAATAAATTCCTGTAATATCTGTCTTTGAATAGATAAATCGCCGTCAGCCTCAAGCTGTTGGTCGGAACTTACTCGCAATAACATTCTAACACGTTTCATAAACAACACGCTCCTTTCTTTGGAGCAGGGGAGCATATCCCCTGCTGATATTATGAGATTTTCTTTAGGTGTTCCTGTAAAGTGTTGAGGAGAATTAGTCTTACCTCGTCTTTAATCTTGCTATCCTCGTCCGTGGGGGCGGGACATTCGATGATAATTTTCATTCCACCTTTTGTAATCTCTGTTTGCTGATAGGTTGTATTAGTCATATCAAGCTCCATGCTAATATCGTTTACTACAATACTATTATTCTGGAGCTTGTCACATGCGGTTTTATTAACCATGGACATCAACTCCTTTCTTTGATAATGTATCAACCTCCTTGCATTTTTAGAACCACTTTTTGTGGTATGGCTACATGATATCACAGAATATTATTTTTGTCAACCACTTTTTGTGGGTTGACTTATTCGGCGGATTGGGTTATAATGAAGAAAAGCAAGAAAGGAGTTTGAATATGATTGGACTCAAAATATATGGTTATGCCAGTCTTAGGACAGGACATACGAAAGAAGAACTAATAAGCAATTTTGAAAATACAAAGTTATACGCAGATTATATTGAAATGGTTAAAATAATGAAGAGTAGGATGGTCGCCATCGGTGAGGAGGAGATTACACCCGACTATCGGCTGATTGAGAACAATATGGTCTTTGATTCGGATAAAACTTTGCAAGTTGATGTGATGACGAGTAGACGAGAGGGTATGCATTATAAACTAGATTGTATTATTAAACAATCGAAAGAGATGCATGAAGCCTTTATCGAAACGTTACCAGAGCCGATTCGTGGACAGATGGCTAAGAAAATGAACACGGTTATTATTCTGAACTCAATCAGTGCATTGGGGAGTTGTGAGGAGATTAAGAAATACTACGCCGTATTCCGAAAAGAGAAAATAGGTGTTCTTATTCCAGACTATACCCGTGATAGCTCATTGTCGGAATATAGTACTTGTGGATTTGACTTCGAGTTTCGTCCGCAGTCTGAGCTTAATCGAGCGTATGACCTTGTAGAGCGATTAGAGCAGACGGATATTCCAGAGAATAGAGGGCGTGTCGGCAGAGAATACTCGAATGCGTTTAGAGTTGCATTCTGGCTCTATGAGCTTTTTAAAATTCCAGAAAAAATTGCGGTAATGATGTCAGGGTATAGTAAAAACGGTTTTCACATGAAGGCGGACAGTTATGAGCAAACGCAGAATTATAAAGAAGAGTTACTGATAATGGAGAATGAGTTTAAGATTTCTAATCTTGTCAAAAGAAACAGACCGATTCCAGATAACTTTGACAAGTTAATGCGTCAGTGTGAGAAGAAAGGAAGTCTGGAACTTGCTTGTATCCTTTGTAAAATTCCTATGATATTTCCGATTGATTATCAGAGACTCATATTGAAGCAACAGGGAGGAAAGAAGGAATTAGCACGATGCCTAAAACTTTATGATAACGAACTGATTGAACGATTTGAGACTTGGATGTCGGCAGGAAATGCACCTATGGACTTTTACAAAGAATGTGATATGGAACAGTATTTATATAGCACTGCGGAAAATGTTTAAGAGATACCACAAAAAGTGGTTGACAAAAATCATATTCTGTAGTATGATAGATATATCCTCTCTCGGAGGGGATATATTTTTACAAACTGGCAAGCTTACAAAAAGTGGTTGAAAGTGGCTTGCCAACCGAAATAAATGAAAGGAGTAAATTGTATGGCGATGAAAATTGAAAAGCGTAAAACCATAGATGATGGTATTTTTGATGAATTAGCAAAGAAGCATCCTGTCAAGAGTGAGAAGGGTGTGTGCTATGCCCAGAACATGGATTACATTACCCTAGAGGTAGAAGCGTTTAACGACCCTGTTCTCCGAAAACTGATTAAGCAGGAAGCAAAAGTCTTGATTGTTTATATGTATCTTAGAGAGCGAATGTGTCATAACGGCTGGTGTGTTTCATGGGATAATGACACGAAGGAAGATATTAAAGAGCGTTTGACTTTATGGGGAGTGTCAGAGGATGAAAGCGAGAACATAATTGCTACGCTGATTGAAAAGCAAGTGATTAGGGTGTTTGTTCATGAGGAAGTGGAGTTCCTCACGGATGTGCAACAGATTTATAATTGGGAGATGTTGCAAGCCAAAAGAGCCAGAGATAGGAAGAGCAAACAAAGCAAGTCGAAGGAAAATAGAACGGACACCGTTGCAAATGTCAATTATCCTCAAGACCCAACATATCCTCCGCCTGGGTATTATGAGGAGTATTGTGCCAGTGGGGATGACGAATTGCCGTTTAACTAATAAGGCTATACCCTGTAAGAGTGTTTTGGTTAGTTTTAAGTAATCCGTGCGGAGGCGGTAATTACCTCCGCTATTATAGATAGGGAATAGGGACAGATTCTTATAATGTATTGTCATGTAGTGTGTTGAGTTGACTGGAAAGGAACTGATTGGCAAATGATGTGTCTGGAAGTGTATTGCAAGGCTATGGGGGTAATGCCCGCCCCCTACCTCGGCTTATATGGTTATATACACATTTATGTAGTATGTAAACGATTATAAGCCTTGTATATTTGGATATTATCTTATACTGTTATATAATATTTATGTAAGTATTTTGATATATCCTTGTGACGGATATTCGCAGTATAGTGTTTCATAAGTTTTTTTTACAACATGCATAGAGCATTTAATCATAGAGAGAAGAAAGCCTGCAAGGGCAAGCAGGTTAATAAAAGCCTACCACCGATATTTTCGGGTTTAACAAGATTTACATGGTATGGAGGTTTTTATGGGACGAAAGACAATAGCTAATCAAATTCATTCCTCGTTGGCGAATAAAATCGCATTCGGGGAAAGCAAGCACACGGATAAAATTGAACAAGAAAAAAAGTTTGGCGAAAGCACTTATAAAATATATTCCTATGACACATATGACACTTACCGCAAGGTGGGAGAAGAATATGCAAGGTGGCTCATGGAGAAGGGTGTTAAATATGGCTCATTGGCGCAAACGGAGTGCTATGCGAAAGAATACATAGAAACTCGCTTAGATGAGGGAAAATCACTTTATACGCTCAAAATGGAGCGTTCTGCCCTTGGTATGATTTATGGGCACAGCTTGGATGTTTCGCTCCCTGTTCGCCATAGCAAAGATGTGACGAGAAGCCGACAGGAAACGGAGAATGATAAACATATCAGCAGAACAGGAAAATATAAAGATGTATTTACAATGGTTACTGCTTCGGGGTGTCGTAGGTGTGACATAAAGAACTTAACGGTTGATAGTCTTGTAGAGAAGGAAGGACGCTTTTTTCTGGATATTAAGAGAAGTAAAGGCGGACGTGACCGACTTGCTCCTGTTCTTCCCGATAAAGTGGTGGAAGTAAAAGCAATTATAGACAGAGCCAAAGAAAACGGACAGTACAAATTGTTTGAGCATATTCCTAAGGAAATAGATGTACATGGGTTGCGTAGGGAGTATGCACAAGCGTTATATCACACCCTAAAGGACGACAGAAATCTAAGAGATGAATATTTGACCTATTATCCGACACGACAGGAAAATGTCAAAAGTTCGTATTACAGAGACCGAGAGGGGAACGTATTTGAACGTGATACTGTCTGGGTTGTTAGTAACTCCTTGGGACATACAAGGATAGATACAAGTATTACCTCATATCTGAAATAGTGGTAGTTATTTCTGGAAATGTGTGTTATAATTGGTTCGACAAATTTGAATTTGTATATAAGGAGCACAGAATATGGAAAGAGAAATTTTATTGCTTGGAAATCCTTTGCTTTATGAAAAATCTGAAGATGTGAAGTTTGAAGAATTAGAAGAACTTCGCCCTATTTTCACGGATATGTTTGATTGTATCAAAGGAATTCGTCGCGACTACGGGTTTGGACGAGCAATTGCTGCTCCGCAAATCGGAGTGCAAAAACGTTTGATTTGCATACTTACTGACAAGCCTTATGTTATTATCAATCCAGAGTTAGAGTTTGTAGGTGATGAAATGATGGAATTGATGGATGATTGTATGTCTTTTCCGAATTTATTGGTCCGTGTTCGTCGTTATCGTCATTGTATTTTACGCTACTTAGATGAAAACTGGGAAGTACAAGAAATGCGTATGGATGATGATTTGTCGGAGATG
>JAZMZZ010000007.1:0-1882 GCA_045586245.1 Lachnospiraceae bacterium
GCAATCATCGCATTCTGTAATGCAATCGGTACTCCCAATTTAAATGACTGGAAAATGATATCTGCTTTTGGCATTCTCTGCTCTTTCGTCATCTTAAAATACGGAATCTTGGCAAATGCATAAATCAGACACGCCACCGCCGATGCCATCTGTGCAATGATTGTTGCCAGAGCCACGCCAAACACTCCCATTGAAAAATACAATACAAAAACCAAATCCAGTACTACATTTACAATGCTGGAAAGGATCAGAAAATACAATGGTGTTCTGGAATCCCCGAGTGCACGCAGGATTGCCGCCACGCCGTTATACAGGGCAACAAAAATGATTCCAAGGCAGGTAGTTCGCATATAGACCACCGACATATCAATTATATCCGCCGGTGATGCCAGCAATCTTAAAATAGCCGGTGCAAAAGCAAATCCCAACATACTGACTACAATCGCCGCCGAAATCAATACATAAAAAGAATTCGCAATGGTCTTGCGGACATACTCATAATCCTTAGCGCCAAAAAACTGTGCTACAATAACCCCGATACCTATCGCAAGTCCGGAACTTAATGAGAAAAACAAAAAACCGGTAGAACCACAGGTGCCGACTGCCGCAAGTGCATCGGAACCCACATAATTTCCTACAATCAGAGAATCTACCATATTGTAAAACTGCTGAAACAAGTTTCCTATTAATAATGGAAACGCAAATACTATAATATGTTTGGTCGGATTCCCAACCGTCATATCAGTAACATTTTTTGAATTCATTCTTTTTTCTCCTCGTCATGAAATATATCTATGACTTTTGACCCAATTTATCATTTCTCATTATATAGAAAAGAGGATACTCCGTCTACGGGAATATCCTCTTTTTTATTTAAAAAACGCTATATTCTTGTACTTTATACAGTACATTTCTTGCCGATATATACAGGGTAACTGTCAGTTCCCTTCATGGACTTACCTGCTGTGATGGTAACTTCCTTATCGGTAATCAGATATTCGATATCTGCGCCTGCTTCTACAACAGTATCCTGCATAAGTACGCAGTTCTTAACCTTCGCACCTTTGGCAACCTTTACACCTCTGAAAAGAACAGAATTCTCTACTTCACCTTCGATTACACAACCGTCAGCTACCATGATATTCTCAGCCTTAGCACCGCTTATGTAACGTGTTGGGTTATCGTCACGAATCTTGGTATAAACAGGTGCCGGATTGAATAATGCGTCGGAATTATAGTCATCAAGAAGCTTCATATTTTCATCAAAATAACTCTTGATATCCGTAATTCGCGCTACATAACCTTCGAATTTGTAACCCTGTACATTGAGGACATCTAACTGGTTTAACAGAACATCTCTTTCAAAGAACTTCTGTCCACGTACAAAAGCAGTGTTAATTAAATCAATTAATAACTCTCTGCTGATTACAAAAATACCCATGGAAAGGCTCTGTACGCCTGTTTCTTCAGAGTTAACATAGATTTTCTTAATACGCTTGCCGTTAATTGCAAATGTATAATAGAATCCCTGATCATTCGGTAAATTACGGTAACCTTCCGGAATCTCCTGCTCATTATATGCGATAGTAACATCTGCGTTGTTCTCGATATGTTTTTCAATCATATCTTTGAAATCAAAATTAATCGCATAGTTGGTATCTGCCATAACCACATACTGTTCTTTCTGGTCACGCAAAAAGTTAAGTAATCCCGCAATGGCTTCTACTCGTCCGGTATAAGTCTTGGATGTCTTTTCCGCATTTGGTGGGAAAATATTCAAACCACCGTTCTTACGAACCAAATCCCACTCACGGCCGGATCCCAAATGATCCATAAGAGAATGGTAATTATTCTTTACTATCATTGAAATATTATCAATGCC
>JAZMZZ010000008.1:0-3144 GCA_045586245.1 Lachnospiraceae bacterium
CAGAATCGGTCTGGTAATACTGACCTATTGTAATGTCTCGAATCATAATATTCCTTTCAAAATATCGGCTGCCGCCTCATCAATGGTGGTCGCATCGTGTTCGATATTGAATCCTTCTTCGCGGAGTCTGTTCACGATGTAAGTTACCTGCGGCGCTGCGAGTCCGATTTTTTCCAATTCTTTATAATGGGCAAATACGGTCTTTGGATTATCATCGTACATAATCTGCCCTTTTTTCATTACGATAAGACGGTTTACAAAATTAGCCACATCTTCCATGCTGTGGGAAACCAGTACAACCGTAATACCGCTCTCTTCCTGCAATTTCTTAACCTGGGTAAGAATCTCGTCGCGTCCTTTCGGGTCGAGGCCTGCTGTCGGTTCATCCAATACCAGAATCTCCGGTTTCATGGCAAGAACACCGGCAATTGCCACACGTCTCTTCTGTCCGCCTGACAAATCAAATGGTGACTGATAAAACAAATCATCCGGAAGCCCTACCTGCTTCAGGGCCTGGTATGCCCTCAGTTCTACTTCTTTTTTGGACAATCCGAGATTCTTCGGTCCAAAGCATACATCTTCAAAAACCGTTGTTTCAAACAACTGATGCTCCGGGTACTGGAAAACCAGTCCCACCTTGCTTCGCAGTTCCTTCATCGAAAAATCAGGATCATAGATATCCTGTCCATTGTACAGAATATCCCCCCTGGATGCCTTTAAAAGGCCGTTTAAATGCTGTACAAGCGTCGACTTACCACTTCCCGTATGTCCGATAAGACCGATGAAATCACCGTCATTTATCGTAAGGCAAATATCCTGCAGTGCATGCACCTGTAAAGTTGTATCCTCGCCATATGTGTGATACACATGATTTAAAATAAGTGACATATATCCTATCTTCCTGTTATCTTCTTCATTTCCGCAACAAACTCATCTACGGTCAAAATACCGTCCGGTAACGCCAAGCCTCGTTTTTTGAGTTCATGCGCAAGCATCGTAACCTGCGGTACATCCAGGCGGAGTTCCTTCAACTCTTCCACATGGGAGAAAACTTCCTTCGGTGTACCGGAAAGTGCTATGGCTCCCTTGTCCATAACAAATACCTTATCGGCATAAATTACTTCTTCCATATAATGCGTGATTAAAATAATCGTAACTCTCTCAACATCATTCAGAGCTCTTGCCGCACGGATAACCTCCTTACGTCCGTTCGGGTCAAGCATCGCGGTCGGCTCATCCATTACAATGCATTTAGGATGCATCGCAATCACTCCGGCAATTGATACACGCTGTTTCTGACCTCCGGAAAGTTTATTCGGGGAATGCTTGCGGTATTCATACATACCTACCGCCTTAAGGCTTTCTTCCACGCGCTCCCAAATCTCCTTGGTAGGAATTCCGAGATTCTCCGGTCCAAATCCGACATCTTCTTCGACTACCTGACCGATAATCTGATTATCCGGATTCTGGAAAACCATTCCCGCGGTCTGGCGCACATCCCAGATGTTCTCATCTTTTCTCGTATCCTTGCCACCGACATAGACCACACCTTCTGTCGGATGTAAAATCGCATTCAGATGCTTGGCAAATGTGGATTTACCGGAACCGTTATGTCCCAGAATGGCAATAAAGTCACCCTGCTCTACGGACATACTTACATTGTCCACCGCACGGGTAATCCCTTCCACATTGCCGTTCTCATCTCTTCGTATATAATCAAATGATACATTTTTTGATTCAATAACTGCCATAATTTCCTCATTCTGATTCATTTACATAATCCGTAGAGTTTATTGTACTAAAACTTGCCGTTAATTACAAGATTCTATCATATGTACAATGCAAATTTTTTGTGCCATAATAGGAAGGAAAAGGAGATTATTTATGAAAAATGAAAAATTGTGGCAATTGCTCCTGATACTGGCATTGATTGTTATAGTCAGCAGTTTTTTTACAAGACATCTAACCTCCTCCGGAACATTATATGATTACGCACAGGAAAATCCGGAGATTGCATATGCGGAGAATGAGACGGAAGAGGAGCCTGAGACCTCAGAAAGCATAGAACCGGAAACTATTGAAGATACTGAGGCGACTGAAAGTACAATTGAATCGCCGGTTACCGAACTGAAAGATACCGAGTCTGAGGAATCTAACGAAGAAGAATCCCTCTGCTCCTACCCAACTGTAGACAATATGAACGCATCCACCCACCCGGAACGTGTAACCTACGCAGAAGGCTTCTTCTATGAACCGATATCCGCTGAAATAGAGTTCCGCATCCGCGGCATTTCCTATCCCGACGATGATACCAATATAGAAGTCTCTCTTGATGATTTATCCTATGTCGGTGTATTATACAATGATTTTGAAGGAAATGTAGCACAGGGCGAATTGATTTGCAATAATGCAATTGCCCTTGACTTGGTTGAGATATTTGAAGAACTGTACCGTAACGGCTACCAGTTTGAGCGAATCGAATTAATCGATGAATACGGCGGTGATGATACTCTTTCTATGGAAAACAACAACACCTCCTGCTTTAACTACCGCATCGTAGACGGTACTGACCACCTGTCCAAGCATGCTTACGGATTAGCCATTGATATCAATCCATTCTACAATCCTTATGTTGTCTTTAATAAGGACGGCAGTGGCGAAACTTACATCTCTCCTGCCGGCAGCGAAGTCTATGCCGACCGCAGTAAGGACTTCCCGTATAAGATTGATGAAAATGATTTGTGTTACAAATTATTTATTGAACATGGTTTTACATGGGGCGGTAATTGGAACTCCAGTAAGGATTATCAGCATTTTCAGAAGGTGAATTAGAATATTATAGTTCAACACTAAAAAAGGGAGAGACATAATACAATGTCTCTCCCTTTTATTCAGAGTTCTATTCTGATATTAATCTATGATTCTTATATTCTAACCCACGTCCTAGCGGATTCCGTAGTTTTCGATAATGTAATCCATATCCTTATCACCACGTCCGGAAAGGTTAATTAAGATAGAACCTTTTCCCATCTGCTTTGCAAGTTTCATAGCATAAGCAACCGCATGAGAACTTTCGATGGCAGGAATGATACCTTCCATTCTGGATAGTTTGAAGAACGCATCAATGGTTTCTTCATCGTTTAC
>JAZMZZ010000009.1:0-9028 GCA_045586245.1 Lachnospiraceae bacterium
AACGGTTGTCGTAGTTGGCGGAGGCAATACGGCATTGACCGATGCCCTGCTTTTATCCCGTCTTGCGAAAAAAGTATTCCTCGTACACCGAAGAGACACCCTTCGTGCCGCCAAGGTCTATCAGGAACAAATGTCAAAAACCGATAACATCCGTTTTATATCCAAGCACATTGTGTCAGAACTTCTTCCGCGCGAAGACGGACTGGATGTTATATTAAAAAATGTATCCGGCAATGAACTGATGCCGATTTCCTGCGACGGAGTCTTTGTCAGTATCGGGCATTACCCTGCAACGGATTTATTCCGCGGTATCCTTGATTTGGAGGACAGCGGTTATATCAAAGCCAACGAATCCACCTGTACGGACATTCCCGGTGTTTTTGTTGCCGGCGATGTACGGACCAAACCGGCCCGTCAGATTGTAACAGCTACTGCTGATGGTGCGGTTGCCGCATTACACGCAGAGAATTATGTCGCGGAATTTGGCGCAAAAAGTCATAGAGATTAAGAATCAAAAAATCCCGTCCATATAACTATGGACGGGATTCATTATTATGTATCCTATTTTTATTCAACCACTTCAATTCTGACATTCTTAATGGAAATTTCGGCAAGCGAACCGGCTTTTCCCATATTAAACTCCAGTCTGCCGTTATTATCATCCTCTTTTTCCATAACAAATTCAAACGAATATGTCTGCCAGTCCGGAGTCAATTCTACGGTAGTATCCGGGAAATAACGGATCCAATCAACTGACGGTGCCGATACCGTCACGTTCATGGTACGGTTTTCCTTTGCGCAAGCATCAAATGAAATACTGTACTTCTTCCCTTTATGTAAGGGCAGATTGGCCTGTACAAACTGAAGTGCATAATCTACACTTCCTTCGTTTTCGGGAACAATGGTTACTGCATTCCCTGTAATGGATGCAGAACCCTTTCCGCCTTCATTTAACAGGAATGCCCAGTTTTCATCATCTTCCACGCTTTCATCCGCAAATTCGCCATTATATATCAGATTGCCGTCCTCTGTCAGTTCCCTAAATTCCGGCTCCGGCTTAGTCACATTGGTATCGTATTCCGGCTTCTGGTATACACGCACGTAATCGACTTCAAATTCTGCATTATCAAAATCCGTTGTCTCATCCGGGTTACCCGGCCATGTACCGCCGACTGCTAAATTTAACTGTACATAGAAATCCTGATTAAACGGTGCCGGATAATCATATGCCGTCACAAATTCTTTTTCCGCAAACCAGTCATTTACTGTATGGTACAGATTGCCGTCTATGTAAAAACGCATCTCGCCCGGTTCCCATTCCAAAATAAACTCATGGAACGAATCGGAAAAACTGCCCTCTGAAAGCACATAAGTACCCTGCTGCTGTCCATGCGGATTACCATAGTGGATGGTTCCGTGGGTTGTATTGGTATTATGGCCAAGAATTTCCATAATATCAATCTCACCGCATACCGGCCATGAACCATATGTATTTTCCTTGGTAGGCATCATCCAGAAAGCCGGCCACAAGCCCTGTCCTTCCGGCACTTTTGCACGGGCAATGACTTTACCATACATGAAATCCTTCAAGCCTCTTGTTGTAATCTTGCCGGATGTATAGTAATCCTTCCCTCTATCCGTCTGTGTCTTAAGCGCCTTAATAATAAGACGTCCGTCTTTTACAAAAACATTATCTGTAGAATCGGTATATTCCTGCAATTCAGCATTTACCCAGCCGGGCTGATGTTTCTCATAGCGCCAGGTCTCCAAATCGAGTGTATCCCCGTTAAATTCATCATTCCAAAGCAATGTATACCCCTCAAGCTGCGGAATGTCTTCCTGCGCCACCTGCGGAAGTTCTTCGTATACCTTTGGTTGTTTTACTTCCGGCTCAGCTTCGGTTACCGGCTCCACAGTAGTTTCTTCTACTGCTTCGGTTGTTGCTTCTGACGTCTGTGCCACTTCCTTAGCTACGTCTTCTTTTGCTCCGCAAGCAATAAGGCACATCAACAAAAGAACTGTTATTGTCGTATACAATAATTTCTTATGCAATCTCATGTAGAAAAACCTTTCTTCCAATACTTATTTTTCTTCTTCCCAAACAATTACAGGCATATCCTTATACTTCTTTTTAAATATTCTTCTGCGGAATAAATATGTAGTATACACCAGCCATAATACAAAGAAGATGGTAAGGGCAATAATCGTATTTGTCACAGACTTGGCTGCAAATCCCAGTAAAAACAATAATGGTGCAATCATAACCATAGCCGGGAAGTTTGAAAGGATGTACAAACTGGAGGTCGGAGTCCGTAATCCCGGATCAATTTCTTTCATCAAAATCATTCCGTTTGACGCAGTTCCGGTAAATGTACCATAACTCATTAAAAACATCTCATGCTCAAATCCCTTAAAGCATTCCTTTGAAACCAAGCGGATATAAATATATGTAATCACTGCACCAACCACACTAAGAACCACAACCGGAAGAATATAATTCTTAATATCGTTAATTTCAATCGCCGTTACTCCGGCTACTATCATTAAATCAAAAGAGAATCCGGAAATACGGTCCATCTGATAATTATTGATATATTCACGATGCATCAGATTATTTTTACGTAATTGTTTTACAATTGCCTTAATTAACATAGCCGCAAGGGAAGCCCAAAGGAAGTTAAATCCCCATGCAATACTGTTTGTAAAATCAGAAAGAATACCTAACAAATTCATAAATCCGAAAGAAATTGCATAAGCAAGTGCTACAAATCCTACCTGGATTGTAAACTTGTCCACGGATTCATTATCCGGAATTTCATCGCCGGATGGGTTTGTCAAATCAATTACTTCTTCACTATTTCTTGCCTGACGCACAAACAAATTGCCACGTTTTTTATAGATGTTGATATACAATAAACCAAACACGGACGCTACAACAAAGCCGATTGATGCAAGAGACAAACCAAAACTACCGTTTCCTGCAAACTGTGCAGCCGCAGTATTGGTAAAGTTAATATCCCAGCTCAAAGCATTTCCCGGTCCCTGTCCAAACGCCAGCGGTAAAATCAGACCACATACATAGGAAACCACTTTATCTCCATATTGTGTCAATACAAAAAGAAGCAAAGTAATCCCAAGGCCTACAAAAGCCTGTAACATATAGCATCCGCCCTGTAAAGCACCAAACTCAATAACCTGGACCTTATTGGTCTTGTGGGTACTCTTCTCTGTCTTTAGAGTCATTGCTGCAAAACCAATCGCAAGGCAGTGATATGTGATAACCTGCATAAGCCTGTTGTCCACCATAATAAATCCAAACTGCTTGGCAATAAAATTGATAACCAGCAAAAGTGCTCCACCCAAAAGTGCAGACGGAATCAGGCACTTTCTAAATAACGGAACTGACCTTCTAAGAATATTGCCCAACATTAAAAAAATCAGCAACAATCCTAACTGAACCATAAATGCCCATACGGCATCATAATTTGCCATGGTAAAATCCCAACTTGATGCGTAATTCATAAGTACCCCCTCTTATGTAAAAGAATATGTATATTTCTGGTTTTCTCCATTTTCAAGTATATAATACATTTGTCCTTTTTTCAATTAGAATACGGTTATCTTACGATTATAGTATTTACCAAAATAAAACCCCGGAAATATAAAATTTCCGGGGTTCTGTATACATTTTGTATTCTCTTGACTAACGTTTTGAGAACTGTGGTGCACGTCTCGCTGCTTTGAGACCGTATTTCTTACGTTCTTTCATACGAGGATCACGTGTTAAGTAACCAGCTTTCTTAAGTACAGGTCTGAAGTCTGCATCTGCCTGAAGCAATGCTCTTGCGATACCATGTCTGATAGCGCCTGCCTGTCCTGTGTATCCACCACCCTTAACGTTAACATTAACGTCGTATTTGTCAGCTGTTTCTGTAGCTGCAAGTGGCTGACGAACGATAACCTTTAATGTTTCTAATCCGAAGTAGTCATCGATGTCTCTTTTATTGATTGTAATATTACCTGTACCAGGTACTAAATATACTCTTGCAATTGATTTTTTTCTTCTACCTGTTCCGTAGAACTGAGCTGTTTTAGCTTTAGCCATTGTTATTATCTCCTTTCGAACTGTTATTAGAATGTTAATACTTCAGGCTTCTGAGCCGCATGCTTGTGTTCAGGACCTGCGTATACGAAAAGTTTCTTGTACATCTGTCTTCCCAAAGGTCCCTTTGGAAGCATACCCTTAACAGCTAATTCAATAACTTCTTCAGGCTTCTTAGCTAACTTTTCTCTTAAAACAGTTTCTTTCATACCACCAACGTAGTCTGAATGATGGTAATAAATCTTCTGGTCTAATTTCTTACCAGTTACTGCAATCTTCTCAGCGTTGATTACGATTACATAATCACCTGTATCAATATGAGGAGTAAAGATTGGTTTGTTCTTTCCTCTTAAAACCTTTGCTACTTCTGATGCAAGGCGTCCTAATGTCTTACCTTCAGCATCCACTACATACCATTTTCTATCAATTGTAGCCGGACTAGCCATAAATGTCTTCATAGTATTTCCTCCATTAAAAATCATTGTTTCCGTTGTCAGAATCAAATTCATTCCTCGGGGCTATGAGGTCTGCATCTGATTATAAATGTGTATCCTGCGATCCGCACCGCATTCTGCACTGTGTATCTATCGATAAACAGGTCTTCGGGGCTATGAATTCCTGTTCAGGGACGTTGCCACACTGATGTATTATACTAAACGCACCCCCGCGTGTCAATCACTTTTTTCCTTATTTTAGGGGATTTTTGAGAAGTCGGTCTGTTGATATCCCCTACACACAGAATTCCCCTAAAACCAAAAACTAAGATTCCAGTTCTAAAAACCGTAATTCCTTGAGCATTAATCCGCATGCCGGAACAGTTGGACCGGCGGCTGTTCTATCGAGTGCTTCCAAGACGTATTTTATCCTTGATGGTTCGTATTTTCCTCTACCCACGTCCATTAACGTACCAACAATAATTCTTACCATATTATACAAGAACCCGTTTCCGGTCACTCTGATAACTATATCTACGCCGTCACGGATGACTTGGATGTCAAAGATGGTGCGGACGGTGGTTGTTGCGGTGGTGTTCACGCTGCAAAAGCTTTTAAAGTCATGGGTGCCCACTAGGTAGGCGGCGGCTTCCTGCATTTTACTTGCATCTAAAGGTACATAAGTAAAATAAGCATAGCGTGTCTTTGTCGGGTCTGCGAATTCCTCGCAATCGATGCGGTACTCGTAAGTCTTGACGGTATCGGTCTTTCGCGGATGGAAATCAGCCGGTATTTCCTGAGATTTACGCACACGGATATCGTCCGGCAACATCTGATTCAGGGCATAGGAGTACTTTTCTGCAGGAATTCCTGCATCGGTATCAAAAACAGCCGCATTGCACATCGCATGCACACCTGCATCGGTCCTGCTGGCACCGATAACCTCGATATTCTTTTGTAAAAGGGAAGAAAGAGCCTTATTAAGCTCTCCCTCAATGGTCTTCCCGTTATTTTGATACTGCCACCCATGATAGCCGGTGCCGTCATAAGCGACTGTCAGCATAATCCGTTTCATTTTTACATTCTTCCAATCACAATACAGGCTGCAAAATACACAACCAGTACGCCATACGCCATAAAATCCTGTTTCTTATACACCAACGGTTTCATCTTGGTGCGGTGTTCGCCGCCACGGTAGCATCTGGCTTCCATCGCCATTGCAAGGTCGTTGGCACGGCGAAACGCCGAAATAAACAACGGCACCAAAAGCGGAACCATTGCCTTTGCCTTTTTAATCACGTTACCACTCTCAAAATCAGCACCGCGCGCTATCTGCGCTTTCATAATCTTATCCGTCTCTTCCAGTAAAATCGGAATAAAGCGGAGTGCAATCGACATCATCATGGCTATCTCATGCACCGGCACTTTGAGTTTGTTAAGCGGCTTCATCAGGCTTTCCATACCATCCGTCAAATTGTTCGGCGTGGTTGTCAGCGTCATCACCGAAGAACCGATAATCAAGAAAGAAAGACGGATTGCCATCGTAACAGCAAGCACAAGACCTTCTTTGCTGATGCTCAGTTTCCAAATCTGAACCAACGGCTCACCCGGTGTCAAAAACAAGTTAAATGCCACAGTAAGCAAAAGCAAAAACAGAATCGCCCTCATACCGCGCACCATGAACTTGAACGGTACATTGGACAGTTTAATGCAGCTTGCCAGAAACAATGCCGCTATCAGATATCCCCAGAAGTTATTGACACAAAACAGGGATATAATAAAAATTATGGTTGCAATCAGTTTTACCCTCGGATCCAACCTGTGAATCACAGAATCGGTCTGGTAATACTGACCTATTGTAATGTCTCGAATCATAGTATTCCTTTCAAAATATCGGCTGCTGCCTCTTTGATGGTCGTCGCATCGTGCTCAATGTTGAATCCTTCCTCACGGAGTCTGTTCACGATGTATGTTACCTGCGGCGCTGCGAGTCCGATTTTTTCCAACTCTCTGTAATGGGCAAATACGGTCTTTGGGTCGTCATCGTACATAATCTGCCCTTTATTCATAACGATAAGACGGTTAACAAAATTCGCCACGTCTTCCATGCTGTGGGAAACCAGCACAACCGTAATACCGCTTTCTTCCTGTAATTTTTTGACCTGTGTAAGAATCTCATCACGCCCCTTCGGGTCAAGGCCTGCTGTCGGCTCATCCAGTACCAGAATCTCCGGCTTCATTGCAAGCACACCGGCAATTGCCACACGTCTCTTCTGACCGCCCGATAAATCAAACGGTGACTGGTAAAACAAATCATCATCAAGTCCTACCTGCTTCAGTGCCTGATACGCCCTAAGCTCCACTTCTTTCTTAGACAGTCCGAGATTCTTCGGTCCAAAGCAAACATCCTCAAATACCGTTGTCTCAAACAACTGATGCTCCGGGTACTGGAATACCAGCCCAACTTTGCTTCGCAATTCCTTCATTGAAAAATCCGGATCGTATATATCCTGTCCATTGTACAGAATATCCCCCTTAGATGCCTTTAAAAGACCGTTTAAATGCTGTACAAGCGTCGATTTACCGCTTCCCGTATGTCCGATAAGCCCGATAAAATCTCCGTCATTTATCGTAAGGCAAATGTCCTGCAACGCGTGTACCTGTAAAGTTGTTCCTTCTCCGTATGTGTGATACACATGATTTAAAATAAGTGACATATATCCTATCTTCCTGCTATTTTCTTCATTTCAGCAACAAACTCATCCACCGTCAAAATACCGTCCGGCAAAGCCAAGCCCTGTTTTTTGAGTTCATGCGCAAGCATCGTAACCTGCGGAACATCCAGACGGAGTTCCTTTAACTCTTCTACATGGGAAAAAACTTCCTTTGGCGTTCCGGAAAGAACCACGGCTCCTTTATCCATGACAAATACTTTATCCGCATAGATTACCTCTTCCATATAATGGGTAATTAATATAATCGTCACGCGCTCAACATCATTCAGTGCCCTTGCCGCACGGATTACTTCCTTTCGTCCGTTCGGGTCCAGCATCGCTGTCGGCTCATCCATAACAATACATTTCGGATGCATCGCAATCACGCCGGCAATCGATACACGCTGCTTCTGGCCTCCTGAAAGTTTATTCGGGGAATGCTTACGGTATTCATACATACCAACTGCCTTAAGACTCTCCTCAACACGCTCCCAAATCTCCTTAGTCGGGATTCCGAGGTTCTCCGGACCAAAGCCTACGTCTTCTTCCACTACCTGCCCGATAATCTGATTATCCGGATTCTGGAAAACCATTCCCGCTGTCTGGCGCACATCCCAGATGTTCTCATCTTTTCTCGTATCCTTACCACCGACATAAACCGTTCCTTCCGTCGGATGTAAAATTGCATTCAGATGTTTGGCAAATGTGGATTTAGCGGAACCGTTATGTCCAAGAATGGCAATAAAGTCCCCCTGCTCTACAGACATACTTACATTGTCCACCGCACGGGTAATGCCTTCCACATTTCCATCCTCATCTCTTCGTATATAATCAAATGATACATTTTTCGATTCAATAACTGCCATAATATCCTCATTCTGATACATTTACATAATCCGTAGAGTTTATTGTACTAAAACTTGCCGTTAATTACAAGATTCTGTCATATGTACAATGCAATTTTTTTATGCCATAATAGGAAGGAAAAGGAGATTATTTATGAAAAATGAAAAATTATGGCAATTACTCCTGGTACTGGCATTGAGTGTCATTGTCAGCAGTTTTTTTACAAGACATCTAACATCCTCCGGTACTCTCTATGATTATGCACAGGAAAATCCGGAGATTGCATATGCAGAGAATGAGACGGAGACAGAGCCTACAGAAACTATGGATACCGAATTGGTTGAAGGGACCACTGAGACTGTTGAGGAAACGTCAGCCTCTACTGAAACAGACTCATCTAATCCGGATGTTTCCGAAGACGAATCCCTCTGCTCCTATCCAACCGCAGACGGTATGAACTCATCCGTCCACCCGGAACGCGTAACCTACGCCGAAGGTTTTTTCTATGAACCAATCACTCCTGAAATAGAAGCCCGTATCCGTGGCATCTCTTATCCGGAGGATGATACGGATATAGAAGTTTCTCTTACAGATTTATCCTATATTGGTGTCTTATACAATGATTTTGAAGGAAATATAGCACAGGGCGAATTGATTTGCAATAATTCTATTGCTCTTGATTTGGTTGAGATATTTGAAGAATTGTACCGTAGCGGTTACCAGTTTGAACGAATTGAACTGATCGACGAATACGGCGGCGATGATACTCTTTCCATGGAGAATAACAATACCTCCTGCTTTAACTACCGCATTGTAGACGGTAGCAACCACCTGTCCAAGCATGCCTACGGACTGGCAATAGATATTAACCCATTTTACAATCCTTATGTAGTCTTTAATAAGGATGGCAGTGGCGAGACCTACATCTCTCC
>JAZMZZ010000010.1:0-4983 GCA_045586245.1 Lachnospiraceae bacterium
ACTATCGCAAGAAATAAGAGTAACAGATACGCTATTAAGAAATATTTCCCGATTCCATAGATTCTTCTTCTCGGAATATTACGTACCTTGCATGCTTCTTCATTAAGTTTCAGATACTCCTGCGTCTTATACAAAAACTCATACGCGAACGCAACCAACAAATACGCCAGCGTAGTGTACAATGCAATATTACATACCTGCGGACAATTCATATTCAGTGCATATACATATACACCAATGAACCATAAACAAACCCATCTGTTTGGTTTATCCACTTCAAATTCTGCTTCTCTAAAGGAGGCATCACCAATTTCTTTTGCCTCCTTCCTGCGTCCGTTATAAATACGCATGGCGTATGCCAGAAATGCAACTAAACAAGTGCATATCAGCATAACACTCACATAAATAATATCTGCAATTTCATCCATATACCCGGCACCCAACTGCTTTGCTATAAATGATACTGTCAGATAATCAACTACAACAATCAAAAGATACTGCCAAAACTTCTTGCATCTTCTGGATGCCGTCATAATTACTGCAATCGAAACAAATAATAAATAACTTGCCAGATAAATACAATATATCTGCTCCGAAGTTCTTCTCGAATCACCCATATAAACGAGCGGTGCTATTACGGAAAAAATCATGAATACATGAAACCATTCAAGAATGATTGAAATGTTTTTTTTCACCATTCGCCCACCTCCCGTTTTACAAACAAGAAACTGCTTGAGTGCACTTCCGGTACCTCTCCTATTTCATACGGAATAACCCAAATTCCTTTTGCCTTATTACCAATCAGGCTCTCTGCTTTCCGGAGTCTCTGCGGAGTAATATTTTTGGAAATAATAACCGGTATCGCATCTTTAAACGAATTATCCAGTACTTTTTCAAAATCCGTTACCGCATTTTCTTTCCAATTGGTTGCCAAGGTCTTCTCTAACAAAATCCGATTACTTTTACTGCGTGAAAACGGCAAATAAAAGTATGTTTTTTTCTCTTCATCGTGCAGATTTATTGCAATTCCGGCTTCCATTCCCTTATTCAGCAGCTTCTGGAATAGAGTCGCTGCCACCGAAATACTTTCCTCTATCAAATGCTCTTTTTTCAGAACGCCATTGTCCTCTACATCCAAATAAATCATCATTTTCTCATTCTTCATGGAGGTAAAGGTATTCACCATCAAATCGCCCGTCTTGGCACTGGCTTTCCAGTTGATATTCTTCATCGGGTCCTGCATCGTATACTCACGGATGGATGCAAATGCAAACGGATCCTCAAGATACTTTTTGTCGCTCTCCTGTGCGCCCATCAGGTTCTCTACGGCACGGAGAACATTATCCACATTGGTTCGTTTGGCATATACGTAAATCTGTGCATCCGTATCCAAATTCTTTCGATAGGTGTCCTCATGCAAAAGAGAATAGGTAACCATCGACACATCCTCAATGGCATATACGCCTCTTTTCTGACACTCCATCTGCAAAGTTCTGGTAATACGCTGCCTTCCCAAAAGCGCATAAATATCACGTTTATACACAAAATCACTTACGGATGTATTATCGGCATCCTGAAAACGGAGTCCTTTTTTAATACGGAAACGGACCTCCAAAGGAGACACCGGCATTCTTTTGTGGTTTTCAATTTTTTCTTTTAAGCTCGCGCACTCCCCGGCGTAGACATAGGACTGCCCAAAGGCCAAATCTACCGTCAGATCTTTTTCCCATAACTTACGGTAAATTGCCTTATAAATCAGCATCAGCAATACTACGCCAATTAACAATACCGCAATCATACTCTCTTCCAATCCTCCGTAGGAACTGCTACCGTCTGAAGCAAGCTCTGTATCTTGCTTGCTTTACGTCTGTAATCGTCTTCTTCGCAAATCAGGCGGTGCGCCAAAACCGGCACTGCGACTGCTTTGATATCTTCCGGAACCACATAATCCCTTCCCTGTACAAGCGCATATCCCTGGGATGCATGCAAAAGTGCCAGTGTTCCTCGAGGACTGATTCCTTCTGCCATTCCCGGACGACCCATTCCGGCTCCGGTTCCGCTACGGCTTGCCTGTACCAATTCCACAATATAATTCCGTAAATCTTTATGTACAAAAATATTGCGGCATTCTTCCTGCAATTTGCGGATATCATCCGCACTACAAACCGCTTCAATACTCTGTAATGGCTCATCACAGATATAACGGTCAATCATTTCCAGTTCTTCCGCCTTACTCATGGCTCCCATGCTGATTTTCATCAGGAAACGGTCCATCTGCGCTTCCGGCAACGGAAAACATCCGAGCGTTTCCACCGGGTTCTGTGTTGCTATAACAAAAAACGGAGTTGCCAGTTCTCTTGTCTCGCCATCTACCGTTACCTGTCTTTCACCCATACACTCCAAAAGACTGGACTGTGTTCTCGGTGTGGCACGGTTAATCTCATCCGCCAATAATAGATTCGTAAATACCGGTCCTTCACGGAATATAAAACCGCCTTTTTCCTGATTGTAATATGACAATCCTGTCACATCACTCGGTAATAAATCCGGTGTAAACTGGATACGGCTAAACTTCATACTCATAGATTTAGCAAGCGTTTTTGCCAAAACGGTCTTTCCCATTCCCGGCACGTCTTCCAGAAGTACATGGCCGCCGGCAATAAGCGATGTGAGAAGTAAATCTACGGTCTCTTCTTTACCGATAATGACTTTTGAAATATTTGTTTTGATATTTGTAATGGTTGGGTTCATATATATAGTCTCCTTTATTACTTTCCATTTTTTTGGATTCCCCTTAGTATATTGTATATTATTATTGGTAATTAAAAACCCGAAAAATTCTATGAATTCTTCGGGTTTAATCTACATATCCTTTTTGCACGGTCTGTCTATTTCAAATTATTAGGGCATTCGGGAATCTCAAGCATCTTCATAGGATTAGTTATTCCATAGACATTTCGCATTGTCGAGTTCCTTGATTCTGCACGTTTTTCATCACCCATTCCCCAATATACATACTCCAAATCCTGTCCCTCATTACCGGAATCTTTCTGTACCTGATAATAGCCATTTTCATATGTAATATCACAATGGTACCATTCATCACCAAGCTTGACCAAATTCCACGCATGCCCAATCCCTTCTGCAACCGGTCGGCCAAAAATATCGGTTTTCCCATTAGATACACCAAAATCCGTAAGAATAATGCTATCAATGCCCATCTGCATTAAATAATATTGATATACCTGCGCAAAATGAAAACAGACTCCTTTTTCCTCCATAATTGCGTCATACAATGAATAGGAAAACAGAATTTCTGCATTCTGCGCCTCGAGCATTTCCGTATCGTATTCCATATTCAAAGAAAGATACTTATATATCGCCTTGGCTTTCTCTATATCCGAATCATTCTTTTCTACATTCTGCAAAATTACCTGTGTGACTTTATTTCTGATAGACTCTACTTTTTCATCCCATTTTTCATCTGAGCATCCATACTCCAACTTATAACGCATATCTTCAGCAGGCATAATGGATGCAACCGAACAAAGCGGATTAATAAAACGTGCATTCATAAAAGCTATTTTCACGGTATTCTCATTTGCCCCCAACTCCGAAAAATCAATGGTACTGTCTCCATTTTCAACACTCTCCATGATTTTCAATGTAGTATTATTGATTAATTCCGATTGGTTCTCCAAATATATTCTCGGACACGCTATTCCATTATAAACAAACCATTCCGTTTCAGAATCATTGTTAAAAAATAGGAGTCCTAACCCTACGGCTAACAAAATAATACAGCCTACTACTATAGTAAATTTTTTCATATTCGTCCCCCTTATACATCAAATATACTTATCTGTGTCTCAATCAGTGATTTAACTTTTCTCTCATTTATTACATCCGCTTCCGTAATTTCTCCAATCATAAGTGGGGATTTGGGATTGTGTCCGCTGAAATTTTTTTCTACGGAGTCTGCCATGTAATTGGCATAACAATATAAACAGCCGTTCTTGCAGGTATTATAGGCTCCGATATCAATACTTGACACGCATCCACACTCTTTTCGTTGATTGGTGTCTTTATCCACATTTATCCTGCAACCGATGATTCTCTCAATGCGCTCCTTATCGATACAATGTGCGTGCTTAACTCCCAGTTTTTCAAAATCACCCGCTTCTGCACAGGTATCTATGTATAAGCCACTCTTACCTGCAATTTCCACAAATCGCTGTAGTAATTCTTCCTGCATTGCGTATGTATCGCTTACATAATTAAGCACCTTTATATTACGCTCTGTATTCTTGTAAGAGTCCATAAAACTGACCGTACACTTCTCTGTGTAACCTGCCAATTCTTCCGCCAATTCTGCAAAACACCGGCAATGATACTCCATCGAATACTTCTCGCTAAAGAAAATCGGGTCGTACCTCCACACAACTTTCTCCCTGCCGATTTCCTTTGACAGTCTCTGAAATGCCGACAGGAGAACCTCCTTTTTCGATGGGAGATTTCTCTCCACATCCTGCTCATAACCGGTCAATGTAAATTGAAAATAGTAATTATAGTCCTGCAGCCGCTCCAACTTTGGAAGCATCGGTATCGGATTCTTCGTCCAAAACACAATACAATCTACTACATCAGGTGATAAGTCAATCCGGCTGACCTGATGATAATTCATCGGATTGCGGACCAACACATATCTTTCTTTTATTCTGTTAAAAAACCATTCCGAATAATAGGATGGTGCGTCCGTTCTACGGCTGGCACTGAGAATCATCTATTACCTCTTTTTCCCCTGTATAATCATAGAAAGCGGATATCCACAATGATTAATTTCGGAAAATCCTCCGCTAATATCATAATCAAACTCCTGCATTCCCGTAACTACTATCCCACTGTTGCACATTCCCGATACAATTTCGGACATGGAATGGGTATAGTCAGTAAAAGTCTTTGAATGATAACTTTTTTGTGTCA
>JAZMZZ010000011.1:0-2130 GCA_045586245.1 Lachnospiraceae bacterium
TCATCATTTGCAAAAGAGCCCGATTTTTTATTTGGGAGAAGAGTTTACTGAAGAGGTATACAAAGAGTTTTTTACAGATTCGGGAACAAGAGTATTTGTGGCAGAGGAAAATGATGAAATCATCGGATTGATTGAATCAAACACAGATAATATTCCATTGTTGTTTTCAGACTGGCAAGCCGCAAATGTGGGGGAAGTGTATGTATTACCGCAGTATAGGGGCAAGAATGTTTCAAAGTCTTTGTTGGATTATGCAAAGCAGAAGCTATCCCAAGATAATTATCAATATGCGTGGGTAGAGCATGGAACAGCGAATCCCAATGCCAGATATTTTTGGAATCGATATTTTGCTACCTACAAGTATGAAATAATTCGAAGAATAAGTAGTAAAGATTTTTGAGGTTTATATGAGAATTGTTAAAGTGAGCAGGGACATATTCCCCGAAATCAATCTGGATGACTTTAACCGTCAGCAGAAAATTACGAGAGTATATGTCAAAAAAGATGATACATACGTGTTGGAAGCTCAGCCGGGGGTGATGGATTGGAATATCGATAAAAAGCGGGAGGTTGCTCAGGATCTGGCGGATAGTGCGTATATTTCCTACCTGGCACTTGAGGAAGACAGGATTGTTGGCTTTATAAGTCTTGTGAAGAAATTGGTATATGAGCGGATGATTTTGGATTTGATTCAGGTAGACATGGATTTTCGTGGGCGTGGAATCGGTCGCATGTTATGGGAAAAGGCGGTGGAGGAAGCACGCTTAAACGGTGCAAGAGAGTTGTACATCTCCGCTTGCCCATCGGAGGAGACCATCCATTTTTATAAGGCCATGGGAGCAGAGGTTACCGACAATCCAATTATAGCTATAGCAAATGATGAGCCTGATGACCTTCAGATGGTTTGTAGGATTGGGTAAATTTGGAGGCATAAAAATATGATGTATTTTTTCAAACCACTTCCACCGGGTGATAAGGATATGTCTGGGTATCAACCATTTATTGAAAACGAGTGGTTCCGCAAGCATTTTATGAAGTTTGTATATGTTCTGCAGGCCGTATTGGTAGTGATTTCAGTGATGCTTGGGGTGTGGGATTTTGCAAACTTATTTGTTCAGATTATGATTTTTGTTGTAGTTTATGTGATTCATGAATTATTGCATGTATTGGTTGTTTATAAGATAGGTGATATTAGCTTGACCTATTCGGGGAGGTTTTTGTGGCTGAATAGCAGTGCCGTTATGAGCAAGAAAAGGTTCTGGCTGTTTATGACATTACCGCTGATTGGCTTAACCATGATTCCCATGATATTGGTACCTATGGCGGATGGAATGGTTTTGGATACGCTAAGATACATTTTATGGATTAATGCAATTATTGCAGGTTCAGACATTATCAATTCCGTATTGATTGCCATAAAACCGGCAAACGCGAGATTTTACAGAGGGTATTATAGTACGGAAGATTCCTAATTCATGGAGGCAATTATTATGACGAAAGTCCTATTCTTAGATATTGATGGAGTGCTGAATTCTAATTTCTGGAACGATAACCATCAAAGAGAGATTAGTGATGGTATACTAATTGATGAACAGAAAATTAAGCTATTAGCACAACTGGTGAAAAAGACAAAGGCCAAAATAATCCTCCATTCCGGTTGGCGAGTATGGTTTGATGATAAGTTAAATCCAACACGTAAAGAGGCTCAGAGATTGGTAGAGATGCTTGCAATGGAAGGCTTGGGTATAGATGGAGTTACTCCCGATTTGACCACGGAAGAAATCAGAAGAACCAAGAGATTCAGTATGGTCAAAGCCGATGAAATCCTTCTGTGGTTGAAGGAACATGAGGATGTATCTGTCTGGGTGGTGCTGGATGATTTGGATTTGCACAATATTCAGGTAGAAGAGTATCAGGTGAAGCCTGACCAGAGGGTAGGACTAACCATGGATGATGTGAGGTTGGCGGAAGAGATTTTACTAGATGTAAAAATGGACATTAGCAATTTAGAAAAGGGGCATTTTGAAAGAACAGAAAAGGCGGCAAATTATCTCCTTGGATTGGTTTTGGCGGGGAAGAAAAGAGCTACATCCAGTAGTTTGTGGGCATATGAGATAGAAGGGGAGGCGG
>JAZMZZ010000012.1:0-3954 GCA_045586245.1 Lachnospiraceae bacterium
AATGGTGTGACAGAAACCTTTGGACCGGGAGAAGCGGCATTGATTCGTGGCAACTCAGATTTCTCTGAGTTTGTCCGTGATGGAGAAGTAGATTGGGTTGAGAATAAGACTGACACAGTTAAGTTGCCGATTGCCTATAAAGAACTTCCACAGGAAACAGCCAAGGTATTGGTAAAATACATTGACGATGGCGAAGAACTTTGCATCGGAAAAGAATTATTGATGGACTATACCAAACTTGCAGAACACCGAATGATAACGCGTGAAGGAAAGGCATCTACCTGTACCGAAGCGGGTTATGAAGAGGTTTGGTGTGAAGTTTGTGAAGAAGTAACGGAGACTATCGAACTCCCATTATTGGAGCATGAATTAGGTGAATGGGAAGTGACATTGGAACCGACCTGCGAAGAAGCCGGTAGCAGACAGAAGGTATGTACCGTATGCGGAACAATTTGTGAAGAGGAAGAACTGGAAGCACTCGGACATGAGGAAGGTGAATTGCAGACTCTTACGGAGGCTACCTGTACTGGTATAGGTGAACAGGCTTCTTACTGTGAAGTGTGTGAAAAAGAAGTGCAGAGAATTGTTACGAATGCACTTGGACATACAGCAGGTGAGGTTCTGACGATTAAATCAGCTACCTGTACGCAAGAAGGAGTGACCCAGACGAAATGTTCCGTATGTGGTGCTGTGATAAGTGAAGAAACTATATCTAAGACCGGACATAATTGGGGAAGTTGGGAAACGGTTTCTTCAGGGGATTGTACTTCAGCAGGAGTACAGCGCAGAAAATGTAGTATCTGTGGTAGCATGGAAGAGCAGAGTACCGGAAGTGCCGGTGGGCATAGCTGGAGCGGATGGATAGAGACAACAGCAGCTACATGTAAGAGTACCGGTACTCAGGAAAGAAGGTGTTCAGTATGTGGAACAACGGAACCGGGAACGATAGCGATGACGGAACATAGTGTAGGACGGTGGGATACACAAGGAAATCCAGATGGAACTCCTGCATGTACAAACGGCGGCACTATTATAGGGTATTGTGAAGTGTGTCAGGCTGAGGATACCAAGACGATATCTGCAGGAGAACATATATATGGACATATGCATGAACCAAGTGAAACAGATGATAGTAAGATTATCTGTCGCTGTGAACTGTGTTATGTAGAAGCCGTAGAAAGTACTGTTATTGACAATGTATGTCAGAATTGTAAGCAAATAGTACAAAGATAAAGAATGAAGGCTAAGGGTAATTATTCCTTTAGCCTTTATTTATGTTATAATATTTCTAATTGATATAAAATGTTTTGCGACTATAAGAAAGAGGAACTAACCAATGAAAAAATTCAAAATATCCTACAACGCCCCAATAACCCTAACCTTTGTTATCATCTGCTTTATCGCAACGATATTAGGTGTGATTACGCGTGATGTCGTTACAAGTTTATTGTTTGTAACCTACCGTGACAGTTTGGCCAATCCAATGACTTATGTGCGTTTTTTCACGTATATATTCGGGCATAGCGGGTGGAGTCATTTTATAGGGAATGCTTCTTATCTGCTATTACTTGGTCCGTTATTAGAGGAAAAATACGGTGCCAAAGGAATCCTGATGGTAATGGCTATCACCTCGGTAGTAACAGCATTGATTAATTTTATTATTTTCCCGAATGTAGGACTTTGCGGAGCCAGCGGTGTGGTTTTTGCATTTATTTTATTGGCTTCTTTTACCGGTTTTAAAGAGGGAGAATTGCCACTTACATTTATTTTGGTAGCGGTTATTTTCCTTGGACAGCAGATTATGGAGGGTGTTACTTTGCGTGACGACATTTCCAACATGGCACATATTGCCGGAGGTATTATCGGTGCGGCATTCGGTTATTTTTTCAATAAGGGAAAAGAACCGGTTAAGACAGATGCTATGGAAGCAACCGATTTATAAAAATACAACTATATTAAACAAGATACCTGTGATACTCTAAAACTGAGGGTTTGTGAACAGACATATACAACAGGAGGCAGATATGAGCGATACAAATAGAATAGTAAATCCGGCTTCATCCAAAGAAATTACAAGAGCCTATTTTGACAGTTTATTATTGGAAATGCGGTTGATGGACAGCGGCGTGCCAAATACGGAATTTGAACTTTACGGTAAGAAGTTTGCGACACCGATTATGACGGCGGCGCTTTCGCATCTGGGAACATTTAATCCGGATTTGCCAAACGGAATGGTTATGTACGGACAGGCAGCATCCATGACGGATGCGGTACATTGGATTGGCATGGGCAGTGATGAAGAGTTTGAAGCGGTTATCCGGACCGGAGCACCGACTATCCGTATCATTAAGCCGTATGCGGATGAAGAGAAGATTTTTAGTATGATCCGTTGTGCTGAGAAAAACGGTGCTTTGGCTGTCGGTATGGATATTGACCATATGTTTGATTTAAAAGGAAATGAGGATATCTGCATGGGCGAGGAGATGGAAGTCAAATCATCAGCAGATTTAAAACGTTACATAGACTCTACTGATCTTCCGTTTATTATAAAGGGTGTTTTAAGCGTGCAGGATGCCCTTAAATGCGCCGAAATAGGGGCAAAAGGTATTGTGGTATCCCATCATGGCGGAAGGCTTTCTTATGCCGTTCCACCGCTTTATGTACTGCCGGATATTGTAAAAGCAGTTGGCGATAAGATGCCGGTATTTGTGGACTGCGGTATCTGTAGCGGTATGGATGCCTATAAGGCTCTTGCACTTGGCGCAACAGCAGTCAGTGTTGGTAATCATCTGATTCCGGTTCTTAAAAAAGGCGGTGCGCAGGCAGTGGCAGACCGCATTGATGCGATGACAGAAGAATTAAAGGGTGCAATGGCTTACACAGGCGTAAAGAGCATGAAGGAGTTTGATGCGTCTGTAATTCACAGATTATAATTGGTTGTAAGAAGACCTTTTGCAGAAGGAGAGAAGATATGAGACTTGGCGGTAATGTGTTTTATAATGGAACAGACCCGGAAGAATACGCATTATTACATGTGAAAAAAGGATACGGTGCGGCATTGTGTCCGGATTTTATTACCCTTGATGATTCTGTAAAATTACAGGAGTTCAAGGCAGTAATGAAGGAGCACGATATTAAGATTGCAGAAGTCGGTGCATGGTGTAATCCCCTGCATCCGGATAAGGAGCAGGCAGAAGCAAACATCCGGCATATGGTAAACCGTCTTCGTTTGGCAGAGGAATTGGAAGCGTGCACATGTGTAAATATTCTGGGGACGAAGCAGACATTGACATGGTTTGGCCCGCATAAGGACTGCTACAGCGAAGAATTTTTTGAGGAATGTGTAAAAGTAAATCAGCGGATTATCGATGAGGTGAATCCGACACACACCAAGCTTTCGTTTGAAATGATGCCGTATTGTTTCCTTGATTGTCCACAGGAGTATCTGCGCTATTTACAGGCGGTAGACCGTAAGGCGGCAGCAGTGCATTTGGATATTTGTAATACGATGAACAATCCGAGACGTTTTTATAAGAATGGTGAGTTTATCAAAGAGACATTCGGGTTGTTAAAAGACAATATTGTTACAATGCATTTAAAAGATATTGCCCTGGTGGAAGACTCGCTTACCATATCATTTGAAGAAGTACTTATCGGCACGGGTGGAATTGAATATAAGACATTTATGGAGGAAGCAGCCAAACTTCCCGTTGATACACCGGCGATGCTTGAGCATCTGGAGACAGAAGAAGAATATGATAAAGCGGCTGAGGCTATTATACGGTATGCTGAAAGTGCAGGTTTGCACAAGGAAGGCATGTGTTGGGTAAAATAGCTACGGGCAGAGGCAGAATACTTATTTGAACAGTTGAAGGATGAAAGAATTAGCATGAATATTTTTCAGAGACTTTACAAACATTTCACGCATAATCTGACGGTGAGAAAAGCCCTTGC
>JAZMZZ010000013.1:0-3413 GCA_045586245.1 Lachnospiraceae bacterium
TTGACATGCTTAGCAACATTCATTGCCATAGCCGCATCATTCATAATGCTTCCGTTATCCGTTATATCATCATTAAGTTCCAGAACACCTGTAACCGCCGAAATCTTAACCGGCATTTCTGTATCACCAAGAACTCCATATGTAAATACACCGGACAAAATCTGTAAAAATTCATCCGTCCGTTCCTTTAAAACAAGCGCAGTGAAATTATCTCCACCAAGTCTGCCAAGTACCTCTCCCGGCAAAAGAAATTCCTGAATTGCTTCCGTATAACGGACAATAATATTATCCGTCTCCGATGAACCAAATCGTTTGTTCACCAAGCTGAATCTGGACAAATTAAAATAATACGCATTATATTTGGATAATTCTTTTTTCTCTATCAGCGTATCAATATACGTCAGGAAACCACCGGCATTTAAAAGTCCGGTCATGCTATCATAAAATCGCATATCTCGAATAATATTAATCATTCGAAATCTGGCCGCATGAAAAACAACCGTATTCAGAACACATTCCAAATCATCGATTTCTTCCTTTGTAAATTCTTCCGCTCCTTCCGGACGATAAACTTCAAAGATAGCTTGTCCTTTTTCACCGGTTATTACTGTTTTAACATATAAAGGCTCATTAGAAATTGTTGTATCCATTTGCGAATAAATAACCGCTTCTCTTTTCTCTCCATCCGTAGTAAAAGGATTCGGCGGCACAAACAATTTACAAACCAATTTTGTAATATCATATATCTTCGCGATTCCGTCAAATGCATCTTGGAAATCAATAAATGTATCATCCGTATTCGCGAGTTTAGAAATAAAATATGAGAATTCCCTCGAACAAATCATACACGGTACCTCCATGCCTATAGTGTTAATATACCACTTGTTATCGGATAATACAACAAACAGGCTACTTGTATCCCTTTAAAACACGGCGATTCATCGCCAAAATCGCTTATATTGACATATTTAGTTAAAGTACCCTGATTTTACTTGACAGCAAATCTCCTACGCAATATAATCATAAAAATTTACTCAAGGGGGAATATCTGAAATGAATGTTTTAGTCATGAATTGCAGTCCTGTCAGAAACGGTGCCACTGCTGAAATCGTTAATATTGCCTGTGAAACTATAAGTAAACGGCACAAAGTAAAAGCAACCTGTATAGATGATTATAATATTCTACTTTGCAAAGGCTGTCGAAGTTGCCATAGTACTGCCGAATGTTTCCAACAGAACAATCCGCAGGACGACGTTCTTAAAGTAATATCTGAATACGAATGGGCTGACATTATTATATCTGTGGCACCATCTTATTGGGCAGATATCCCAGGCCAGTTCAAAGTTTTCATCGACCGATGTACTCCCTGGTGTAACACACACGAGCCTCATGCGACCATCAACGCCGGCAAAAAAGGCTACGCCATCGCACTTCGTACCGGTCCAAGCATGCCTGAATGCGAACGCATCATTCAAAGCATTGAACATTTCTATGGGCACCTGGAAATTGAATGCAGCGGACATATGGGGCTGTGTTCGATTGAATATAAAGAGGATGTGGAAGCAAGAAAAAAAGAGATTGTGGAATTCTGCAAGAATATCTAATGATTGTAAAAATGGAGCACTTCAACTTGCGAAGTGCTCCTTAACCTTTTATTCCTCAAATCTATTTTGTTCCTTCCGCCTGCTTAATAATCCTGCCGGCTTTTTCAATTCTTCCGTTTATGTATTCTTCCATTGAATCCGGAAGTCCATCCGTATCACCTTCCACAAACATCAGGCAATGCTTGTTCTTGGCATCTTTTATAAATTCAAGATATTTATCCCGCATATCATACAATTCCTGCAAATATGTATATGCTTTATCCATCTGTCCCAATACAGCGCTGTCATAAATAAGTCCCGTCAGTAAAGAAGCTTTTTGGAATGTCTGCCTGTTCGGCATATACTCACCACCACTTAATAATGCATCCAACAGACGAAGCATATATTCATTCAATGCCATGGCATCTTCGACACCGGCACTATCTGGTTGTTCATAATGAATTCTTGCCGCCAAACGGATGCAACGGGTAAGAAAACGTGCTTTGGAAGCAAAACTCTTCTTAATTCCGGCCATCGCCTCCTCATATCTCTTATCCGCAAAAGCAATCTCCGCTTCCCAATACTCCCTGTCTCCATAAATATAAGGGAGTTTTTTCATATATTCTTCTGCCTTGCTGCTTTCACCGCACAAATCATATGCCCTTGCCGCCAAATAATAAGTCTTGCAGATATTATCAGAATTCGTTTCATAACGAAATACAGAATTGCTGTATCTGTCACAGTTCTCTAAGAACGCTTCCTTTGTAGCCTCTATCTCTTTGCGGAAGTATAATTCTATGTAGCTCTCCAAACACGCAAGTGCGACATCCGGCACATCCGGATATTTATCAAAAAAGCCTGCTGTCAAACGATACAATTCCCATGCTTCTTCCGTTTTATCTACAAAATTCAAACGGTCATCAATTACCTTTCGGATATCCCTTAGTTCCTTATCATATGCAGCATCCGTATATCCAAGCAATTTGTCCGTAGATACTTCCAGCACTTTTGCAAGCGGAACAATCTGCGAAATATCAGGCATTCCCGCATCTGTCTCCCATTTAGAAACCGCCTGTGTCGACACACCAATTAACTCTGCCAATTGTCCCTGCGTTAATTCTTTCTCTTTTCTGTAAAATTTAATTGTTTCTCCTGTTGTCATACGCTCCACCTCTTCTTCATTTCGGTACCGTAAGTCAATCGTACAAAATGATTATACCAAAGTACACCGACGGATTCGAAATAAAAATTCAACGGAGCGTGGAATTTTTACATTTTTATCTAAAAAATTTTTCTAAATACTTAGCCACACCATCACCATCATTGCTATCCGTAATATCATCAGCAATATCCTTAATCATCGGGATTGCATTAGCTACTGCAATTCCTTTCCCACAATGCTTTAAGATTTCATAATCATTCTCATCATCACCAAAAGCAATCATTTCTTCCAAACTAATATCAAGTATTTCTCCCAATGTGAAAACAGCTTGATACTTTCCTGAGCTTGGACTGGTAAATCCATATAGGTCTTCGCCGCGATAAGAATATAATCGACAATCATATTTTTCGGCTAGCTCTTTTGCTTCCTCATGTCTCTTTAATACAGCTGCTATTTTGTAGACCGGTGTGTCTACAGGATTTTCAAAACTTTTTGAACAACGCCATTTTTCATCTATCCCGCCGCCAGAGCAAAATAGCTTTTTCCCCACACTTGCCACAAAATCAAAATCCTCTTTTTTCAATAAATCACTTATAATTCCATCACTTTGTGCTTTTTCCATTGCATAGCCATGAATCATTTCACCGGCATGATAAATCTGCGTTCC
>JAZMZZ010000014.1:0-7508 GCA_045586245.1 Lachnospiraceae bacterium
GGTGTAATCTTAACAACACCGGTACCGAATTCCATATCTACATAATCATCCGCAACAATCGGAATCTCTCTGTTCATAAGAGGAAGCATAACGGTTTTGCCGATTAAATGCTTATAACGGTCATCGTTAGGGTTAACAGCAACCGCTGTATCACCAAGCATGGTCTCCGGTCTTGTGGTAGCAAAAATAAGATGCTCGTCTGTTCCTACGATTGGATATTTAATATGCCAAAAATGGCCTGCCTGCTCCTGGTATTCTACTTCGGCATCGGAAATAGATGTGTTACATACAGGACACCAGTTGATGATACGGCTTCCTTTGTAAATCCATCCTTTTTCATGCATCTTACAGAATACTTCCGTAACGGCCTTATTACAGCCTTCGTCCATGGTAAAACGCTCTCTGTCCCAGTCACAGGAAGAACCGAGTTTCTTTAACTGGCTGATGATACGTCCGCCGTACTCTCTCTTCCAGTCCCAGGCTCTTTCTAAGAAACCGTCTCTTCCAAGGTCTTCCTTGGTAACGCCTTCTTCTTTCATTTTTTCAATAATCTTAACTTCCGTAGCGATAGAAGCATGGTCTGTACCAGGCTGCCATAATGCGTTGTAGCCCTGCATTCTCTTATAACGGATGAGGATATCCTGCATTGTGTTATCAAGCGCGTGTCCCATGTGAAGCTGTCCCGTAATGTTTGGAGGCGGAATCACAATGGTAAACGGAGTCTTGCTGTGGTCTACTTCTGCATGGAAGTATTTCTTGTCTAACCAATTCTGATAAATCTTGTCTTCAATCCCTTTCGGATCATAGGTCTTTGCCAATTCTTTTGCCATGATTGTTTTCCTTTCCTGCATAATGCAATTAAAAAACCCTTTGCAGACTTACGTCAGCAAAGGGCGAATGTTCGCGGTACCACCTTTGTTCATCTTCGCATAGCGAAGACATCTCACAGGCTCTGATAAAGCCGTATCCTGTAACGGGGATGAGCCGTGAAGACTTACTGTCAGTTCAGCCTTCCGATTCAAAAGCTACCTTCCGAATCCCTTCCTTCAAGTCTCCTTACAGCCATGACGTAACCGTCAAGGGAAACTCTCTCTGATAAGGGGTAATCCGTACTCCTCTTTCTCATAATCTTTATTTTATGTCTATCTTAGTACGTATGATACCTATTTTTAGGCGATTTGTCAAGATGAAGGAAATTCTATTTCTCCGGTAAAACACATTCTCCAAACTCAATCTCGCCGGTTTCCCTGTACACGTCACAAAATGCGTAATACGGCCAGTCATTTCCTGAACTCAGTCGTATCTTAGTTTTACTCAAATCCGGGGGCGGAGCATCATCTACTCCCACAAAACAATTTACCTTATTCCCCTCTCTTTTTCCCCATGCCGAAACAGAGTTATCTTTATGTTCTTTACAAAAGTCCAACCCAATTTTTTCTATACAAGCCCATATGCCAATTTTTTTTGCTTCTTTTACACTGAGCATCCTATTCCTCCTTTTAATTTTCAAACATATTGTCATTAAACTCTAATTCTTCACCGGTAATGTAAGATACTACTATACTTTTCTTTTGCCCAATCTGTTGTAAAAAACGATAATCATCCGCCGAAGGCACTATTGCACCATAATCCGGATGTGTATGTGCAACCAAATATAGTTTTCCTCTTTTTAGTAATTCTAGCATATCGTCCGTGATATCGCAATGGTATTCCGTTCCATGAAATAAGATATCTTGCTTTTTCCCCCTTAATAAAGCAAACTCATGGTGTGTTGCCGCAGACAAATACGCCAAATCTTTTGTTGTTATGGAATCTCTTTCAAATTCTGCCCAATTATCAGAATCCGGCACTCGGGCTAAAAGATTCTTTCGTCTTTCGTTTAATCCTGCCTCCCCTTCATAAACCGCCTTTAAAGAGATTCTTGTCGAGGAAGATGAAGACAACTGTAACTCGGTATTCTGTTTTCCTAACGTTTCACTATACCTCCTTATTAAATTGTAAAAAAATGAAAATTACGCCGGATACCGGCACGAAAACATTTCTGAACAGAAATGCGATTATAACGCCACAATGGCTTTGTATGGTAATATACCACATACCTTTTATTTTTTCAAGAAATATTTTGTGCAATTTGCACGAATTTTGAAGAAACAAAAAGAATGCCACTACCATAAAGCAGTGGCATTCTCCATTAAAAAAATCATTCACAAGCAATATAAATATCCATACTTTCCCCATCTGTTTCAAAGCAAGGAATCACGCCCTCATAATTATGTGCCAATCCATTGACTTTCATATAATCGTCAAGCGTCCGGTACGCCCCCGGAATGATAACGAAAGGATTATCAAACGGTCTTTCGATGTGAATTGCCGCGTATCTGTGCTTTGGTTGTTCCTTAATTTCGTATCCTTCCGGTGTAAGACCATCCGGAAGAATCCAGGCTGCTGTATATCCATGCATATTGTAAACATTAATCTGTTCCACGGATAAATTCGGGAAATCCCAGCCAATTACTCTTGGATGCTCTATTCCATGTTCAGCAGCATATTTAAACACCCGGTCCAAAGCATCGCCCTCAGGATTAGTGCTAACTACTGTATGGGATATGTAACGGAAACCTTCTACCTCTTCAACCCGCAAGTTAGAATAGTTCTCATTTCGTTTATCCATTTCCTCTCGAAATAAATTGTCCAATGAACAGTTAAATATCTTACACAATTCAATTGCTTTATCCATCTCGGGTTGCGCAGCATCCATTTCCCATTTGGAAATGGTCTGACGGCTGACATTCAGTTTCTCAGCCAACATCTCCTGTGTCATATCCTTGCTAAGACGTCGTAAATATTGAAGATTTTTTCCTAAACTCATATTAATACTCTCCTTTTTATTTGCTACGCGTTGCAAGTATTATTCTAACAGGTGCATCCTTTAGCTACCACCATCTTTACGGTGCTATTTTATCTGATTGCGCAACCAAAGGTTGCACAAAGAAAAGAACAAAAAATAATCACTATTATATCTGACGAAGCGTCATTACATTTCCGTTTCTCTGCTTATCAGCCCCTCCTGCAAGCAGCTTACAATCCCAGTTGTCACTACCGCCTTCTACGGTAACCTTAATCTCATCGCCGCTTCGGACTGCACTCACGCGGCGCACCTTATTCCCTTTCACATCGGTCACAAAGATTTCTGCCGAAGCGCCATCTTCAAACTCAGACAGATAGAAGGTCACACCTTCCGCAAAATCATAGTCCGGCTTGTCATGGCAGGCACCGACTGCAAGAACCGAATTCGGACGTACCAACAACGGAAGTGAGAAATAATCATGTGTTTCCTTTTTCCACTCGCCACCAACGATTACTTCACCGGTAAGCAACTGTACCCATTTGCCCTTTGGCAAATAATACTCCACTTCTCCACTTTCCTTAAAAATTGGAGCAACCAAGAGTGAATCACCCAGCATATACTGCTTATCCAGAGTCTCGCAACTTCTGTCCGCAAAATCCAAAATCATCGGGCGAAGCATCGGTCTGCCTTCCTCATGGGAACGCACTGCCTGTGCGTATAAATACGGCATAAGCGCGCATTTTAACCGCACAAATTTGGCAAGCACTTCACATGCCTCGTCATCAAATAACCACGGCACACGGTACGATGAAGAACCGTGCAAACGGCTGTGTGAACTAAGCAATCCGAATGCGCACCAGCGCTTGTAAATGTCCGCAGGAGCCGTCTGCTCAAAGCCGCTGATATCATGGCTCCAGAAACCGAAACCGCCACAGGCAAGGGACAAACCGCCACGAAGAGTTTCTGCCATGGAAGGATAGGTTGCCGAGCAATCGCCGCCCCAATGCGCAGGGAACTGCTGTCCGCCCGCAGTTGCGGAACGCGCAAATACCACGGCCTCGCCTTTTCCTCTTTCTTTTTCCAAAAGTTCAAATACCGCTTTGTTGTACAAAAACGGGTAGTAATTATGCATTTTTACCGGGTCGGAACCGTCATAATAAGCAATGTCTTTTACCGGAATTCTCTCACCAAAATCAGTCTTAAAACAATCCACGCCCATATCAAGAAGCACCTTTAATTTATCCTGATACCACTTGGTTGCTGCCGGATTGGTAAAGTCCACAATGCCCATGCCCGGCTGCCAAAGATCGGTCTGCCAGATACTTCCGTCTTTTCTCTGAATCAGATACCCATTCTCTGCGGCTTCCGCAAATAAGCAGGACTTCTGGCCGATATACGGATTAATCCAAACACAGATTTTCAGGCCTTTTTCATGATAGCGCGCAAGCATGCCTTTCGGGTCCGGGAAAGTCTTCGGGTCCCATTTAAAATTGCACCACTCATAAGCATCCATCCAATAGCAGTCAAAATGGAATACATGGAGCGGAATATCACGCTGCGCCATGCCGTCAATAAAACTGCTTGTCGTAGCCTCATCGTAATTCGTGGTAAAAGAAGTTGTCAGCCAAAGCCCAAATGACCACGCCGGAGGCAATGCCGGTTTACCGGTGAGCTGCGTATATTTTTCCACCGTGCCCATCGGAGTTTGACCGTTAATCACATAGTAATCCAGACGTTCGCCCTCTGCCGAGAACTGGATGCGTTCCACCTTTTCGCTGGCGATTTCATAGGACACATCGCCTTCGTTGTCCACCAAAACGCCATAACCTTTATTTGTAATATAGAACGGAATATTCTTGTATGTAATCTCACTTGACGTACCGCCATCCTCATTCCACATATCAACAATCTGACCGTTTTTCACAAAAGGTGTGAAACGCTCACCCAAACCGTAAATATATTCATCCACATCAATTGCAAGCTGTTCCACCATATAGGACTTCTTCGTGTCACGGTTATTCATATGCGCCATATTGCGGTAACCGGTATCGGTGAGTCTTCGCTCTCCATCGTAGAAGACAATACCCCAGGAAGATGGTTCTTTATTAATGACCGCTTTTAAACTACCGCTCTGATACACAATCTCATGGTCGTCTTCACTAATCTCCACATAGGGACTTGTCTCATTTATCTCTACAAACGGTCCCTGATACAATGCGCCTGCAAAATGCACTACAGAAACCTTAATCACATCTTCCATCGGACTGGACAATTTGACCGTAAGCAACGCGGTACTCAGACTGTCCCCGCGCCCCGAAATATGTTTGCATGGAACATATACATATAAATCATTGCCATCGATTCTGCCATCCGCATATTCGACCGCAAAATCGGGAGTAATCTCCTCACGCATAAGCCAATAACCGTTCGTAAATTTCATAGAAAAAACCTCCACATTTCGTTACCATAATCATACCGTCATTCCGGATAAAAAGAAATAAAAAAGTTCCGGGTAACCGGAACTTTTTCTCCCTATTCAATTACATCTCAGGCACAATGATTGCTGCTACGATGTATGCCAATAATCCTGCACCACCCATGAATGTGAAAACCACCCATAAAAGACGGATTACTGTTGGATCGATTCCCAAATACTCACCGATTCCACCACATACTCCACAGATCTTTCTGTCCGCTGATTTAACTAATTTCTTGTCTCCCATTTTTTTGTCCTCCTGCTTATTATTTGCTTTTTTTGTTTCAATAATTCTATATTCCAATTCGTCCTGCATATTCTCCTGCATAATTCAATCCCCCTTTAAAACTTAATCTTGATGCTGCCCATGCCACAATCCAAATCCATCTTAGCATCTGCATCATGGTCAATTTCCTTACTCTGTGCCATTCCACCGTAACTATTGTTACCAATGGTGATATCGCCCATGCCGACATCAATCTTGTAATCGTAATCCTCTTCTTCATTGTCAAGACGGATATCCATATTACCCATGCCGCAGTCTGCATCCAAATCACCGCTTAAACTGCCGTCATACTGCAAATCCCCAAGTCCGACATCCAAATCCAATTCCCCGGAAATACCTTCTTTAATGATGGCTTCGCCGGCTCCGACACTGATTTTACCCTCCTCGCAAATGAGGGAATCAACGATAATGCTTCCGGCTCCGATTTTCATCTCAATGTCTTCTGCCGTTAACGAATCGGCTTCCAACTGACCGGCTCCGATTTCTACATCTATATTACGGAATTCTTTGCCTTTTGGCAATGTAATTTCCACATGATGTCCTTCATCGGAAATGCCAAAGAAATGTACCTTTACACCTCTGTCCGTATCTACAATAAGTTTCTTGCCGTTTTGTATCAAATCAATCTTTTTAGCGGAACGGACAATTATTTTGTCCGAATCGCCTTCCACGATTTCAAAAGTACCTGCTGTCAGTTCCAGTTCCAGATCTTCAAACGAATCTGCCGCAAACTTCATCTCTTTTGTACTGTCAAATTCCATATTAGCTGTGTCTTCAAATACCTTCATACCGCCTACATGGAATCCGTCCTGCGAAAAATAAACACCACCATTTATCGCCTGTGCTACCGCATCCTTACCGCCGCAGGCAAGTACTCCAATCAGCATTACCATACCTACAAGGATACAAACACATGCTGTTATTAAAAACGCTTTCATTCCTTTTCCCATATGCTTACACCCCTTTTCTCACAAATGGCTTTCTGATTAATTCTACCAATCCCCTGAATAACGGCGGAATCACCTTTGTCACTACCCAGAATCCGAGAATAGCAATCAAAATACCGATACCTGCAACCAAAAGGGCCGCGCCGATTAATGCCACGCCGACAAGCGGTGTTGCAAAGAGTGTGGCGAATCCAGCCGCAACCATCGCAACTGCTGCTACAACCAGCGCTATACCCGTAACCAAAACTGCAAAAATAACTGCTGCAATCGCAACCAAAATACCAAATATCGTACCTGCAATTCCCAGTAATAACGGTCCCAAAATCGGAAGTGCAAACAGACAAAGAATTAAAATAATAATCCAACCGCCTGTGCCGATACCGCCAAGACCCTTGCGCTTATTAATTGTCGCCACTTCGTCTTTTACATCGTAATACGTGTTAGTATATCCGGTCTCGGAAAACTCTCCTTCTTCCTGCGCATTCTCGAAAAGCCCTGCTTTAATGGTCGCTGCCACTTTCTCAGGAGAACCGAGAGAGGAAATCACTTCTTCCTCATTTTCCGGACCCGCATCTTCAAAATATTCTTCATAATAACTTAAGGCTTCGTCTTTTTCAGCCTCTGTAATATCAGCCAGTAACTCATCTAATCTGGCCATGAACGCCTTTCTACTCATTGACTGTTCCCCCTTTAAACATACTCGTAATCTTCTCAGAGTACCGTTTCCATTCATTCTCATACAAGGAAAGCTGAGCGCTTCCTCTCTCGGTAATCTTGTAATATCGCCTGTTTCGTCCGGCGCATTCCTGATCGTAAACCTCCAGGCATTCGTCCTTTTGCAGTCTTCGCAGTACCGGATACAGTGTGGATTCGGACAACTCGATTACCTGTCGCACTTCCTGCGTAATCTTGTATCCGTAAGTCCCTTCCGGTTCCCTGGAAACAACTGCC
>JAZMZZ010000015.1:0-10846 GCA_045586245.1 Lachnospiraceae bacterium
TCAAATTTTGAACCATACCATCTTAATGTCATTTCCATAGCTTTTACCCACCTTTGTTTTATTTTATTGGAAGTTTAAAATATCTTTTTGCATTATCAAACGAAATATCCGTAATCATCTCACCAAGCATTTCCAAATCCATCGGATACTCTCCGTTCTCAACCCAGTTACCGATAAGGTTGCAGAGAATTCTTCTGAAATATTCGTGTCTGGTGTAGGAAAGAAAACTTCTGGAATCCGTCAGCATTCCGACAAATCCGGATAAATTACCGAGATTAGCCAACGAAATCATCTGCTCTTCCATTCCCTTTTTATGGTCATTGAACCACCATGCACTACCCTGCTGGATTTTTGCCACTGCCGTCGAATCCTGGAAACAACCCAGAATCGTTCCAATCGCCTGATTGTCATTCGGATTTAAACTGTAAAGAACCGTTCTTGGAAGCTCTCCCGTTACAGCAAGTGCATTGAGGAAATCTGCCAGTTCAGAAGACGGTGCATAATTATTGATGCAGTCAAAACCAGTATCCACACCAAGTTTTTCATACATAAATTTATTATTATCCCTCTTACATCCGTAATGCAACTGCATACTCCAGTCAAGTTCGTTGCATTTACGGCCCATGTAAATCATAAAAGCTGTTTTATATGCCAGTTCTTCCTGCCTTGTAAGAACTTCCCCTGCCATTCTCTTTGCAAAAATAGCTTCCACTTCTTCCTCTGTCGCAGGTACATACATCACATATTCAAGTCCATGATCGGAAATCAGACAACCATTTTCCTTAAAGAATTCCATTCGCTTGGCAAGTGCTTCCTTTACATCGGCAAATGTCTTAATGTCCACACCTGCTGCCTGTGCCAATTTGGTAATATATTCTGCGAAATCCGGTTTCTCAATGTTCATGGCCTTATCCGGTCTCCACGAAGGAGCCACCACCACATCAAAACTTTCATCTTCTTTAATCTTTTTGTGCCATTCCAAGGAATCGATTGGGTCATCGGTTGTACCGATAAACCGGACATTACTCTGTCTGATAATATTGCGGGCGCTCATATCTTCTTCCTGCAATCTTGCATTGCAGATATTCCATACCTCATCAGCCGTCTTCGCATTCAAATGTCCGTAATATCCGAAATACCGCTGCAGTTCCAAATGACTCCAGTGAAATAACGGATTGCCGATTGCCTTTCCTACACATTCTGCCCACTTGCAGAATTTATCATAATCGGAGGCATCTCCTGTAATATACTTCTCCTCCACCCCACAGGAACGCATGAATCTCCACTTATAATGGTCGCCACCAAGCCATACCTGTGTAATATTGTCAAATTTTCTGTCTTCTGCAATTTCCTTTGGATTAATATGACAGTGATAATCAATAATCGGCGCCTTTGCCGCATAGTCATGATATAATGTTTTCGCAATATCTGTCTGTAATAAAAAATCCTTATCCATAAATGCTTTCATTCTGTTTTCCTCCGGATGTCTGTTACTATTCATTTTAGCCGGTTTTTTCCATAGTAATCCCATAAAATTACTATCTGTATGTATTATAAAAAAAATCTCTTCCTTATTCCATTGAAGTAGTTGTTGTGTATATTGCATTTCTTGTTGTTAACAAAAAAATCTCCCGAATTTACCTTCGGGAGATTCTAAATTTTTATGCATTTTTTGCTGACAGTCTGTATCCCACACCCCATACCGTCTGTATGTAATGCGGCTGCATATACTCCTGTTCTATTTTATCGCGCAAACGGTTTATGTGTACTGCAACGGTTGCCGTATCCCCGATTGCTTCAAATCCCCATATCTGCTCATACAGGGTTTCCTTGGAAAATACAATATCTTCATTCTGCAAAAGAAAAAGCAGTAATTCATATTCTTTATGCGTAAGCGTAATTTCCGCTCCTTTTACAAAACATCTGTGTGTATCAGTGTTAATCGTAATATCCCCGAGCCGGATAATGGAATCCATATTTTCCCTGCTCTTCATCAGACGATGGTACTGGGCAAGATTGGCTTTAATAACTGCAATCATCACATTCATAGATGCTGATTTATCTACATAATCATCTGCTCCCATTCCCAACGCACGGATTTTTTCGTCTTCATCTCCGTCTTCTGTCATTATTACAATCGGAATATCAAACATTTTCCTGAGTCTGTGACACAGCGCTACACCATCCATATCCGGTTGCTTAATATCCATCAAAATCAGATTGTAAGCACCCTTGACCGCTTCTTGAAGTGCCGTCTTTCCATCCTTACAAACCGTAGCCTGATATCCGTTAATTTCCAAATAATCTTTTTCCAGTGATGCAGCCTTTTTATCCGACTGCACAACAAGTATATTCATACAACTAACTCCTGCCTGTACTCTTTTTCTATTCGTTATCAACATTCATCCGATATCCGATTCCCAGTTCATTGGCTATGTAACGGTTCTCCCCCGGCTTCTCGCCAAGTTTCTTGCGTATATTTGCCATGTTAACCTGTAATTTCTTAACACTTCCGGAATCCGAATACCCCCATACTTTTTTGTTAATCTCCGAATATGTCATAACCTTTCCGGCATGCATGGACAACAGTTCCAACACATTGTATTCCGTTTGTGTCAGTTTTACTTCCACGCCACCAACCGTAATACGGCGATATTCATAATCAATAACCATATCGGCCACGGCAAACTTATCCAGTGCGATATCACTTTCTGCTTCTCTTCGTCTGTATCCGCGCAATGCCGCACGCACTCTTGCCAAAAGTTCATTGGTCCCAAAGGGCTTGGTAATATAATCATCCGCCCCCAAATCCAATGCCTTTACTTTGTCGGATTCGTGCGTTCTGGCTGACAAAACAATAATCGGTGTTCCGGCATGTTCCCTAACATTTTTGATTACTTCCGTGCCATCCAGATCCGGTAATCCCAAATCCAGAATAAGCAAATCCGGTCTGTGCGAAAGAAACATAGTCTTACCATCAGCTGCGTTACCGGCTATAACCACCTGATATCCGTTTGACTCCAAAACCGTTTTTACAAAATTACAAATATTCATTTCATCTTCAATAATCAGGACCTTGAATCTATTGCTCATTCTCTTCCTCCAAGTTTAGAGAAAATGTGAAACAACATCCGCCCTCCGGTCTGTTCGTAACCGAAATCGTTCCTTCATGCGCTTTGATAATAGAAGCACATACCGACAATCCAATTCCCATGCTGTGTTTCTGATTATCAATCGGAGTCTCTTTTTTCTCAAAGTATCCCGTAAATATATTCTTAAGACGTTCCTTATCAATTCCGCATCCGTCATCCATGATGTCAAAAACAGCCTGTTTATCTTTGGTATATACGGATAAACACAATCTCGTCATACCGGTTGCATGCTGTACGGCGTTTTCCAAAATATTGGTAATAACCTGTTCAATCAAAACCGCATCCATCGGTATACTGATAAATTCATCCGGAATCTCTACTTCTACCTTCTGGTCCGGATAGCGCTTTTTAAAGCGAATTAAAACCGAATCAATCAATTCTTCCAATACCGTATCCGTCTTGATAATCTTGACTTTATTATCATCAATCTTGGTAACGGAAAGCAGATTCTCAACCATCCCCACAAGCCATTGCGCATCCTCATTAATACCACGCAAAAGGCCAACCACCTGCTCTTTTGACAAATCATCATATTTATCAATAATTGCAGAGCTGGAACCATATATTGTTGTTAAAGGAGTTCTTAAATCATGCGAAACCGCACGCAACAGGTTTGCACGCATTTTCTCCCTGTCAATCTCTGCCTTAACTTTCTCCTGTTGCATGACCTTTGTCATCAAAGCACAGGTCATCACAGACACGACAAGCATAATAACCGCCGAAATCATATTCTCGGGAATGGTAAAGTTAAACGCAAAATACGGATATGTAAAGACAAAATTCTGAATCAGCACACTCAGCATGGAGGCAATAATTCCATATATGTATCCGTCAGTAATTAACGAAATCAAAAAAACCGCCAGTGTAAATACAGTGGGTACAATCATCTGGATTTTCCAAATATGCGTCATACCCAGACAAAGGAGAAAGAATACCATTAATATACTTAATGTCAAAAAAATATTAACTGTGGTTTTTTTAGTTTTTCTCATAGGTACCTCCATGCTATTACCCATTTTAACATCTTAGTGGCAAAGAAACGGTTAAGATTCCTCATCCGTATTTTTCCCACTCGTCTTCTCTTCTGACCAACGTTTCGGAATCAGGCCGCCAACAAAACTTTGGGTATCTTTGTATTTAACATATCCGTAGCCCAAAACCGAAAACACAAATGCCCCAACAAAATTCACAATAAGGTCATACATGGTATCTGTAAGACCTATATCCAGATACCCGCCAAGTCCCAATTCTTTTCCGTTAACCACAACGTCCGTAATCCCCGTAATCGCAACACAATTATTATCTGCAAGCGGGTCCAGGGTTACCGTATATATAGACTGTATGACGGTATCCTTTTGCATATCCAAATGATAAAACGTATCCATTAAAAACTCAAAAATTTCCCATGCAACACCTATTGTCATGGAAAAGCAAAATGCAACCACTGCCATAAATAAGGGAGATAATTCAAAACGAAGTTTCTTATTATCATTCATTATCTCTACAAGAGAAAACCCGATTGCCGCACATAAAAAACCATTCAGCGTATGCAATATGGTGTCCCAGTACGGGAACTTAATGTAAAAAGCACTGATCTCCCCTAAAATCTCTGCAGCAAAAATAAATAAAAGAATAATTATTTCAAGCAATGTCGGAAACTCCACTTTGAAAGTTGCCTGTACCACGCTCGGCATAATAAAAAGAATCAGCGTCAAAATACATAAAAACACATTCTGAAAATTACGGTTAAAAATCTGCAGAATCATCATTCCGATTACCATAAGACGCAATAATGAATACACAATAAACGCACTTTTGTTTTCCCGCAGTTCATGTTTCACCGACTGCCAAAATTTACCGGCTCTGTTTTCTGCCTTCACTTTCATTCCTCCCTGCCACTTACCCTGAGTTTTTTATAATGAAATTATCATACCATCTGCGTTTTGGGAGACAAGTTATTTTATAGAATTTTAATGGAATTCATAAATATTAAATCCTATTTTTCCCATTATTGTCTTTTCTATTCAAAAAAACTGTCTGCCAGGCATAACGCCCCCCAACCTGTTTTTTCATTTGGATAGAAAACTTCGCCATTTAGTTCTCCGGCTCCTTTTCGAAGATACGCCTTTACCTTTTCCCCGTATAAAAACGGATCATTTCCTCTGACAATTCCCCACTCCATCATAAGCGCAACACATCCTGTTACAAGGGGTGTTGCAAAAGAAGTTCCCGTAAAAGATGCATAGCCGCCGCCTGCGACCGGTGCCCGGATTCCCACCCCCGGTGCAACAATGTCAGGCTTTGAATCCGTTGCAAAAAAGACTCTGCCTTCTTCTCCCAGTTCTCTTCCTCTTCCGGAAAAATCAGCATACGAACCGGTAGCAATATTATATGCTCCAACCGTTAGTGCCCCATAGGCTAATGCCGGTATTGTCATGGTCAGCTGTGGTGTGGGACTTACAAACCGTGTTCCAAAATTCCTTCCTGCCGATGCCGGAAGATACATATGATAATCATGTTGCGGATTGTTGATTGGTCTAATGCGCCAGGTCCAAATACCGCTGTCAATATACTCTCCAACAGGAATAAAATCAAAAAAAATCTCCTCGTTTACCGAAAAAGGTTTCGGCAATGCTACATAAACCAATACCTGTGTATTGTTTACATTCCATTGCTGTTTTCCGCGTCTGCCCAAATCCACCGTATACCTTTCCCCATTTGGTGCCTCCAGCACTATCTCACACTCATCCACAAAATTTTTCCATATTTGTACATTGGTTCCCCTCTCTCTTTCTGCAACTGCCAATTCGATAACTGTTTCTGTTTCCGGCACAAAATCCGTATGCCCGTTGGATATCGCCTCATTTCCGGCACCAATACAAATAACATTCCGTCCACTTGTACACACGCTGTCAATATAGCGTTCTAACAGGGAAGTCCCGTCATGCGCCCCATAGGTATCCCCAATGCTGAGATTAATTACAAAAGGTCTTTCCAACTCCTCTGCTTTGTAAAACACATAGGTAATTGCACGCATAAGGTCCGTCGTTAGTGGTGCATTCTGTCTCTGTCCCCTGAGTTTTACAACAATCAGTTCACTTAGCGGTGCAACTCCCTGATACAAAACAGATGTTGAACTTCCTGCCGCAATCCCTGCAACCGCTGTCCCGTGGCCGGAATCATCTACGGAGGGAACAATTTTTCTTGCGGATGAATAATCCATTCTGCCATTCCCCATATCAGCCGCCTCAATTGCCCTGTCAATGTCCTCCCTGCTAAATTCAACTCCTATTGAAAACGCACTGTTTCCAGTATCCGTTTCCTCTATTGTCTGATCCCATAAATACAATATCCGGCTCCCCTGTTCATTCCTAAAATCCCTCAGCAGATAATCTATTCCCGAATCAATAACCGCAACAATTACACCGCTTCCTCCCAGTCCTTCTTTACCCGTTACAACCGGCAGAATACAGCTTTCCTGTTTTTCACGGTACACATCGTATTGTAATCCCTTGGGCAATTCCATATATTCAATCTGTTCCTGCCGTACCAGTTCTTCCAACTGTTCCCTTGTTGCCCGGAGGATTGCATATCCGTTTAACAGAATATCCATGTCCTGCGTCATCAAAGAAAGGCTTGCAATATCCCCATGATATTTGGCAATTACTTCCCAAGTCCCCGTTTTTTCATCATATCCTTCACTTAGGACTCCTGATTTTACCCTCTGTTCCTCATCCGTCAGCAAAGAAAGATTTAATGTAGTATCCAGTTTTTCATTATTCAAATTCCTTTCCTCCAATATGGTGCATTTCAAAAAAACATATGATATAATCACAATAAATAGTAACAGAAGATATTTTTAGGGGATTCTTACTATGCGTATTGATGAAATTAAAGAAATTACAGATGTGGAACGTGATGCCGTACCGGTTTCCTCTAATTTGCAGGAAATGAAAATACACGGCAATATTGATTTTCCGGTTATGGTATATCCGGTAACATTATCCGATGTGTATTTACGTTTAATCCGCTGGCACTGGCATCCTGAGCTTGAATATATCTATGTACTGGAAGGAAAAGTAGACGCCCTTATCGATGAAGAATCCTTTATTCTGGAACCGGGGCAGGGAATCATGGTCAACCAGAACGTTCTTCATGCTTTCCGTCGTGTGGAAGGATACGAAGCAGTCTTTTTTTCCATTGTTTTCCATCCGTGTTTTATTTTCGGCTACGGGACAGCTGCCCTATCTGTCAAATACATGAATCCGGTCGTTAATAATCCGGACTTAAAATACCTTATCCTAAAGGATGACGACCCGGTCACACAGCCTATTATCGACTGCATGAAACAAGTACAGGACTTATACAATTCACAGGCTTTTGGGTATGAGATTGCCTGCAAGGCTACATTGTGTCATCTGTGGAATGTTTTGCTTAAACTTCCGCAGAATCCCAAAACCTCCCTTGCCAAGTCCAAGCGGATTCTCAACGACGAGGAACGTATTAAAGAAGCCATTGTATTTATTGAAGACCACTTTGCGGAACCTATCACTTTGGATGAGATTGCAGCCTCCATCCACATCAGCAAGAGTGAATGTTGCCGCTGTTTCCAGCGGGTATTGCGTGTGACGCCGTTTGAATACCTGCTCAAATACCGCATCTTCTATGCGACCAAGCTGATGCAGCAGCAGGACCCGGCCGCAAGCAGTATCTCCAACCTTGCCATTACCGTGGGCTTTGGCAATATCAGTTATTTTAACAAAGTATTTAAACGTGTCCTGAATATGACACCAACCGAATACAAAAAACAGGAAGGCTTATCGTAATGATAGCCTTCCTGTTTTTATTCTTACTCTTCACTATGAAATATCATTATAAGTTGCGGGGAATGTACTGCTGCCAGTCAATATCTTTTCCGTCCAGTTTTGCCTCTATGAGTGTATCTTTATCATAGACCAGTTTTAATGAAAAGAAAGAGTCCCTTGTTTCCAGCAAATCAAGGAAAATATAATCTCCCACCCAGAAATTCAATTCAGGGAAGCGTTCTTTTTTTACCCACTCCAAATCACCTTCATCACAGGAAATCAACTCTCCCGTAAAGGAATCGGATGTAAAAAGACACATATATTCACAGATACCGTCCAGCGTAATAAAAGTTACTATCCCCCGGAAACGATAATCCAAAAGTGTAAGACCGGTCTCCTCTTTTACTTCCCGCAAAAGGCAGTCATCCGGACTCTCATTCTCTTCGGCATGCCCGCCGACACCAATCCATTTGTCCTTATTAATGTCATTTTCCTTTTTTACCCGGTGGAGCATCAGATAGGCATCGTCTTTTTCAATATAACAAAGCGTTGTTACCGGATTTCTCATACATTTTCCCTCGTAATATTCTTCGCCCATTTATAACTGTAGAAACGTTTAAATACCCAAGGCCATTTTACAAATTCGTCCGTGCAAAGCAGGAAATAAACCGCTTCTACCGGAAGTTTTAACACAAATGCCGCTAAAAAACCGAGCGGTACCGCATATACCCACATATCAATCGTATCACAGATAAAGCCAAACTTACTGTCACCGCCGGCACGGAATACACCTGCAATCAATGTGGTGTTAACCGCCGTACCTGTGATATACGGTACATTTACATACAGCATAAATTTCAGATATTTGAGTGCCTGTTCGGAAAGCATAGCATATTTCATGGTAACCGGAACCAAAGCAAATACGATAAGTCCTCCGAAAATACCGCTTCCGATGGCTAAACGAAGCATGGTACGTCCTGCTTTCTTACCTTCTTCAATCTTATCCTCTCCCAAAATCTGTCCGACCACAATTCCGGAAGCACTACCGATGGCATAACAGAAAACACAGGCCAGATTACGTACAACCGAAACAATGGAATTGGCTGCAACCGCATCCGAACCCATATGTCCTAAAATCACAGAATACATCGTAAACGCAAGGCTCCATACCATATCGTTTCCGACTGCCGGAAGTGCCATTGTCATAAAGTCTTTTAATAGTTCCGGATGATGCTCGAAAATCGGCTTGATAACCAATTTCACATTTTTAGACCGTATGGAAACAATAATGCAAAGCACCAGCGAAATCGCTCTGGAAAGCGTTGTTGCCAAGGCAACACCGATAATTCCCATCTTTGGTGCCCCAAATAGTCCAAAGATAAAGACAGCGTTCAGACACACATTACTAAGTAATGCAACTGCTTCAATTGTCGTACTGATTGCTACTCTTCCGGCACTACGCAATACTGCCAGATATACCTCTGTAATCGCCCAGAAAATAAAGCACGGAGCTACCACACGCAGATAACGGCCTCCCAAAACAATCAACGCTTCCTCGTTGGTAAAAAAGCGCATCAATGCTTCCGGCACAACAAATGCCGCAATTGCCATTAAACCGGCAATAATGAGCGCAAACCGCATCGCAATCCCTTCCACTTTATGCATGGCATTTATATCACCCTTGCCCCAGTACTGGGCGCAGAGCATCGTCACTCCGGTTCCGATACCAAAGAAAAACATAAATGCCAGGCTGCTGTACTGTGTCGCCAGGGAACCAGCCGATAATGCATCCTGACCGACATAATTAAGCATCAGTACATCCGCAGAGTTAACTGCCGCACCAAATAAATTCTGAATGACTATCGGAAGTGTTATCAAAAATATCTTCTTATACAAATCCTTATTCCGTAACCATTTTTCTCTCATCTAAAGTCTCCTTATCCTATGCATAAAAAAAGCAGCCTAATCCCTTAAGCCGCTTACTTGTTCTGATTAAAACTCATAGTCAATGCATGCTCTTGACTCGCGTACCTGCGAAAGCATTTTTGCAAATTCTACGTGAACCGGATGTTTCTGATATTCGTTCAATCCGTCGATATCCTCAAAATCGCAGATTAATACCAACTCAAAATTATCCTGTGGGGCGTCTTTTGAATTCACTTTAACTTCTATTTTCTGTAACGAAGGAATCTTCTTATCAAAGTCTGCCAAGCGTTCTGCCGCTTCAAGTGCATTCTCGTATCCGCTTTTTCCGTTCGCTGTTTCCTTCATTTTAAACATACAAATATGCTTTATCATTGTTAATTCCCCATCTGTGATAATTTTCCAGTATAAAATAGCACGTTATCTTTCATCTGTCAACTGTGCCATATATTCTTCCTGCAACCGGCTATCATCCATGCAAATATAGTAATCAAGCAGCAAGCCGACCACCTCACGGTAACTGGCGCTCCCCTGTTCCACACCATTTAATACCAGCGTTGTATTGGTAAACGTATCGCTTGCTTTTTTAAGTGTCTTGGTGCTGATAACCGCTTTCTTCTCCACCTTCGTCCATGCATCCTCGGTTAAGAACACGCGGTCTTTTTTGACCTGCGAAGAAATCTTCACATGGGAATTATACACCTGCTTATTCTCACCAATGGACTTGTAAAAATCATTGTCAATATAATTGAGCACGGATAAATACCCGCTGTACTGGAACAAAATATCATCCGAATGCAAGCATGCCAGAAATCCGATAAGATTTGCCTCATCCTCATAAATAAATCCCTTTGTGTGCGCCAGTTCATGGCACATTGTCGCCGGCTTGCTCATAATGTACATCACATCATTGTAATTGGCCTCCAACGAAAACGGGAAATAATATCCCTTCATATATTGCTGGCT
>JAZMZZ010000016.1:0-18610 GCA_045586245.1 Lachnospiraceae bacterium
GAAAACCACTCCGGCAATGCATTCATAATTTCTAAGGTAATTCTTGTCTTTTCATCCAAATCTTCCACTTTCTTAATCGTTATCATTCTTTTCCTCCTATTTCTGACAAGGCACAAAAAAAGCTACAGATATCACTCTGTAGCCACACATCAACTATATACAGAGCAAAAATCATTCATGACATCAAAATAAAAACTGCCTAAACAGTCTGTTATTTGCTATTCATTTATGATTCTTTGCTCTTTCCGTCTATTTTCCTACCGGTAACCGATAGTACAATAATCGGCCAAATCACTTCCTTTTCATCATAATAGTTGCCTTGTCATGTATTTATACTAGCATATATCTTTAGTTATTACAATTCTCTTATTTCTCTTTACTACAGGTAACCAAGACACCTCATTTTTAGTCCTCTTTAAAAGTGCAAAAAGTGTAAACACATATAAAACATCTATGATACACACCCAAAATACAAAAAAATAGAGAAAACATTGAATTTATCAGTGTTTTCTCTACTCATTAATTACTGCAGGTGGCCGGACTTGAACCGGCACGGTGTTGCCACCGAGGGATTTTAAGTCCCTTGCGTCTGCCTATTCCGCCACACCTGCGGACGCTATGTCATTCACACGATAGTGTGAAATGGGCGGAGGTGGATTCGAACCACCGAAGCAATTTGCAGCAGATTTACAGTCTGTCCCCTTTGGCCACTCGGGAATCCACCCATTCATCGAATTTCTTCGACCTGTATATTTATACCATACTACACACCATGTTGCAAGTGTTTTTTGCTTTGTTTAGAAAATGGGCGGCTATCCTTTGTACACGACCCTACGTTAACGCCGGTACTTGACGAGGTTTTTTCGAGTCTAGTACCGCTGCGTTATAAGTGGAGCGAAAGCGTGTCGTAACAAAGGATAGCCGCCCATTCCCTGATAAAAAGTAAAAAAGACAACCGAGGCTGTCTTTTTAGAGAAGGTATTTCTTATGGGGTATTTAATAAAACTACAAAATGTATTGGGGAGGTTACGAGATTATAATAACAGTTCGTCTGTATTTCGTAAATACCAAGGATTCACAAAATTAACAAAAACCTCATCTCGTTTTTGTGCAACTTAACCAAATAGTGCCTCAAATTCCTCGCGCCCAATCTTTTCTTTTTCCAATAAGAGTTGTGCACAGTTCTCAAGAACCTCTTTATTTTCAAGAAGCATTGCTTTTGCCTTGCCGTAGCAGTCATCTACAATGCGTTTTACTTCTTTATCGATTTCGCCTGTGATGTACTCACCATGGCTCTTGGTGTGTGCAAGGTCACGTCCGATGAATACTTCGTCATCATCCGCATCATAGTTTAACACACCGATATTCTCGCTCATACCGTAACGGGTAACCATACGGCGGGCTTCCTGTGTCGCACGCTTGATATCGTTGGAAGCGCCGGTTGTAATATCATCAAAAGTGATTTCCTCTGCAATACGGCCGCCAAGCAATACCATAATATCCTGAAGCATGCGTCCTTTGGTAAGGAACATCTCGTCTTTTTCCGGAAGCGGCATGGTGTAGCCTGCTGCACCCGGGCCTGTCGGGATAATGGATACGGTGTACACCGGTCCCACATCCGGAAGTAAATGGAATAAAATCGCATGACCGGCTTCGTGGTATGCGGTAATTCTCTTCTCTTTATCGGAGATAATACGGCTCTTCTTCTCTGCGCCGATACCGACTTTAATAAAGGATTTCTTAATATCTTCCTGCTTGATAAAACCTCTGTCATCCTTAGCCGCTACGATAGCTGCTTCGTTTAAGAGGTTTTCAAGGTCAGCGCCGGTAAAGCCGGCGGTGGTCTGTGCAATCTGTGTCAAATCCACATCATCTGAAAGTGGTTTGTTCTTCGCATGCACTTTTAAAATATCCTCACGTCCGCGTACATCGGGTGCGGATACGGTAATCTTTCGGTCAAAACGTCCCGGACGAAGAATTGCCGGGTCCAAAATATCCACGCGGTTGGTCGCCGCCATAACGATGATGCCTTCATTCACACCAAAACCGTCCATCTCAACAAGGAGCTGGTTGAGTGTCTGCTCTCTTTCATCGTGTCCGCCGCCCATACCGGTACCACGGCGTCTTGCCACGGCATCAATCTCATCGATAAAAACGATACAAGGTGAGTTCTTCTTCGCATCTGCAAACAAATCACGCACACGGGAAGCACCGACACCGACAAACATTTCCACGAAATCCGAACCGGAAATGCTAAAGAACGGTACATTCGCTTCGCCTGCCACTGCTTTTGCAAGCAATGTTTTACCGGTACCCGGTCTTCCTTCCAAAAGAACACCCTTTGGAATTCTCGCACCGACTTTAGTATATTTTGCAGGCTCTTTTAAGAAATCAATAATCTCTTCAAGATCTTCTTTTTCTTCCTGAAGACCTGCCACATCCTTAAGAGTGGTCTTGGTATCGGTAGACATCTTGGCACGGCTCTTGCCGAAATTCATCATCTTGGCATTGGCTCCGCCACCACCGTTCTGCGCATTCATCAGGAAAAAGAAAATCACGCCCACGGCTACAATGGAAAGAATCGGCAATCCATACGCCGCAAACCATCCTTCACGCGGGATATCCTTTACCTTCGGGTCAATATCATATTTTCCCATTAATGTCTGAATCTCGTCTACATCGGTTACATACAATACGCTGACTTCACCGCTCTTTTTTTCAACACTGACAACACCGGTCGGGGTCTCGGCATTCGGCTGGATTACGGCACTCACTATATTACCTGCTGCCAAATCCTTTTCCAATGCGCCCTTTGTATAGGAATTGTCCGATGCGCCCATGGTTGTATACCAGATCATGACAAGCAAAATGCCCAGCATGATAAGGAAATACCAGTTAAAGCCTCTACTACTTTTGGTCAATTTGGAAACCTCCCTATTCTGCGTCTAATTCTACTACTCCGATATAAGGAAGGTTGCGATATTTCTGCGCATAATCCAAGCCATACCCTACAACGAATTCATCCGGAATCTTAAATCCTGTGTAATCCACCTTTACATCAACCACACGGCGATCCGGTTTATCCAATAATGTACAGAGTTTCATGCTCTTAGGACCTCTGTCTCTTAACATCTCAAGTAAGTAGCTCAAGGTTCTTCCTGAGTCCACAATATCCTCTACCACGATAACATTCTTATCAGCTAAAGAATCATCCAAGTCTTTTACAATCTTAACTACGCCGCTTGATTTGGTGTCGCTTCCGTAGCTGGATACGGACATGAAATCAAGGGATACCGGAACGGTAATTCTCTTAGCCAATTCGCACAGGAAAAAAACACCGCCGCGAAGTACGCATACCAAATGTACCTGCTCGCCCGCATAATCTTTACTAATCTGTTCGCCAATTTCCTGGATTCTCTTATCCACTTCTTCTTCTGATAATAACACGCTGATTTTTTCTGCCATGATTATCTCTCCTCTTTCGCATAGATTTATATTATTCATCTTTATCCAAAACAGTCACCTGTAATATCGTATGAGTCTGTTCCGTAACTTTAACGTCTTCACTGATGCGCATTCCGACTACCCATAAAATATGGCTGCCGTCTGCCAAAAGAATCTTTTTGTCCCTCTCTTCCCTCGGAACTTTCTCTTCAATAAAATACTCTTTCAGCGGCTTTTTCTTACCATCTGCGCTAATCGTCAGATAGTCGCCAATCCTGCGGCTTCTTAACTCTAGACAACTAAATATTTTATCATAATCAAACCATTTCGTATATCTTTTTCGGGGAATCTCTAAGGAATTATCGTACTCAAACACGCTAAATCCCAAGGTTTCGCCCGAATTAAGGCTTACTTTGCCGGGAAGTATAACCGAAATGCTCCATTCCGTGCATTCTTCCTGCTTTCGTTTTACCACAATGCGGTCATAGACCTTTGTTGCCACAAGCCGGTACGGCAAATGAATCTGCTTGCCGTTTTCCTTTTCAAACAACGCCAAAATATCCTCTACATGCACGGCACCGATATCCCGTCTGGCCGGAGTCAGATATTCGAGTACACGCAGAATAATCTGCTTACGGATGACTTCGTGCTTTTGTAAAAACACTTCTGCCAGAACAGCTGCTTTATCGTCACTCTCAAAAACAACCGTCTCTTTAAGCGCCTCTGTTGTCATCTCATCCAATAACGCTTTAATCTCAGCCAGTTCCTTTGCTGCACTGACCACATGTGCGCCCGCCTGCGGGCAAATCTCTTTTTCTACGTACGGCAACAGAACATTTCTGAGTTTATTTCTTGTATAAGTATTTTCTTCATTGGTGGAATCTATACACCAGGTTCTTCCTTTTTCCTGCAAAAAAACTTCTATCTCTTCTCTTGTCACATCTAAAAGCGGTCTGACAATATTGCCTCTTACCGGTGCCATTCCCGTAAGCCCGGCAATTCCGCTTCCACGGAATAGATGAAACAAAACGGTCTCAGCCACATCTCCTTTGTGATGGGCAACCGCAATTTCCCCGGTTCCGCCATACTCTGCAAGCACCTGTTCAAAAGCGCGGTATCTGGCAATTCTACCGGCTTCTTCCGTCCCGATTCCGCTTTTCTTTGCCAAACGTGCCACATCCTCTTCAAATACATGAAGCGTCACCCCAAATTCCTTACAGAGTTCTTTGACATATCCGGCATCCGCTCCCGCATCTTCCCTGATTTTATGATTCAGATGAACCGCCACAAGGCGTGCATTTTTCTGCTTACAGTACTCATGGAGCAATAAAAAAAGGCACACGGAATCTGCGCCGCCGGAAACACCTGCGACAACCGTATCATTTTCCTCTACCATATGATATTCTTCCATGTACGCTTTTACTTTATCAAACACGGGAATCCTCTTTTCTTTCGTCCACACTTATCTACACTATACCCAAGGGGCTTTAAAAAATCAATCTGTAGATTCAAAAGCCCCTTGGATTTGTCTTATTCATATTTATTTTCCCAAAAACCCATAACCAATACCGTCATATCGTCGCGGATTCTGCCCTTGCTTAAGCTTAATACATATTTCATGATACAGCTTGCTATCTCGTTGGGACGCTCACAGCTCATTTGCGCAATCATATCCTCCAAATAGGTTTCTCCCTTTTCCTGCGTCACACAATCCATAACGCCGTCCGACAGCATAACAATGTAGTCGCCGTCATAAATTCTGCGTCTGAGAACTTCAATTTCCTGCTTATGGAAAATACCAAGCGGAAGCGTTGACGAGGTCAGTTTTTCCACGCACTCGCGGCTTTTGATATAGGTACAGGCGCTTCCGATTTTAACAAAAGTAGCCATTCCTTCATACAAATCCACACCGCAAAAATCCAATGTGGACATATTGGAATTCTCCGCGCCGGCAAGCAGGGCATCATTAATCATGCGCACGGTTGTTTCCACACAAAAACCGGCATCCATTAACTTCTCTGCCATATCCACGACAACCTCACTGTCCGCACAAGCCTTTTCCCCGGAACCCATTCCATCGGACAATACCGCCATATAGTAACCCGTCTTTGTTTCAAAGAAGGAATAATTATCTCCCGATACTTTTTCGGTTTCTTTTACTGCCTTAGCGTATCCGCTAAGAACCGAGAACTTTGCCTCCTCTTCAAAATACAGGGTTACGCTCTCCTGCGGGATATAAAACGGAGTCCCCACGGTTGCCTGCAGATGCTTACTTAGCAGTACCGAAAGATAGCCTGCCAATTCCTCGCTTGTACATTGCACACCCTTTCTGCAACCGACACGTATGGCAATAAGAGAACTTCCTTCCTCCTTTTCAAGGCGGTAAATATCCGATACTACAAGCCCTTCATCCTCTAAAATATGTATCATCTGTTTTCTTCTCTTTTCGGGAAAACGGACAGCTCGTACATCCCTTTTGGCAACCTGTCCCATAATGGACGCCATTTCCTTTAAATTATCCGCAAACAATTCCCGGTTTTCCATGAGACGTTTTTTCCAGAGCACGGTCTTTCTGTCACCGCCCACTATGCTCTCTTCTTCCTTGGGTTCCTCCTGCTTGCCTGGCAGATATACAAATACCTTTGCCAATTCTTCAAATGATTTTGCGCAGGTCTTAATTCTTTGTTTTTCATATTCCAATAAATACAGCGATTCCTCCGCTGTTGTCCTTAAAGAAGTATCCTTCATCGCTGACCCTTTCTGCCTGTTATTCCGGACACTGTCCGTGGTGGCAAAAAGAGATTATACACCGCACATAGCGCAATATTTGTCAAAGCTTGTAACCGTTTTTTATATATCCGTGTATTAAACGCAAAAAAGGTCTCTGCCCAAGGCAGAGACCTGACTGTTCTTATTCGGATTTAAAAATAATTTCGTTTTCATTTACCAGACCCAGCTTTTCTTTTGCCACTTCCTCGATATATTTCTGTGTCTGCGTATATTTGCGGTATTCTTCTATCTCTTCCACACGTTCTTCTTCCTCCGCAATCTGCTCTAACAACTGCTGCTCCTTCAGCGTGTATTCTTCCTGTTTTTGTTTCAACTCATGGCGTTTGAAGGAAATTACAACCATCAACATCAGAATAACCATAATAACAAGCGCTACACTAAAACCATTCTGGCGCTTCTTACGATCCAGCACTCTTCTGCTCATGTTTTCTCCTTTCTTGCGATGCTTTTTCTTTCGTTTACATAATGTCATTTTAAAGGTTTTCCCATAGGACGTCAACCGGATTTTTTGCCTGCTCAGTATATGGCGGATACCGCGCCCCGTCTTTTTCCCCAAATGCAGTGTTTTTTTCTCTACATAATATATCGGACTAAGTACGGTAGAAAAGAAGACGTAAAGTAATTTTAATACCTTACGCAATACAATGGTCATGTTTTTTATGTAAAATCTACCGGCAATCTTACGGTACACCATCATTCCCACCAATGCCCCTATCACCGAAAACCAGCGGAAAATTCCGTTATTTTCACGGTGCTGGAGCAGAAAAATATAGATTGCTACAAAAATCCAGAACAGCAGATCCTCAACGGATATAAAAAATGTGTTATGCGGTATGACCCTTCTGATAACACGGATATTATCGTACACGAAAGAAATGATGATTCCAAGGAGAACCGAATCCAGCAAAAACTGTATCTCATGATAGATGCTTTGACTAAGCACAGGTCTTCCCCCTACTTAAACAGTTTTGCAAGGAAAGAATTCTCGCCACTTCCATGCGGGCCATGCTCCGAATAGGTCATCGAATCTATTTTACCGTCTATTTCGATTTCTCCCTTTTCCAGTGTCAGCCTTGTCACGTGCAGAGCGCTTCCGCGTATCATCAGCATTCCCTGTTCCGTCTCCAACAAAATCTCGTTTACATCAAAGGACAATACATCTACGACTCCCGTAATCGTACAGTCCTTCCTGCAGTTTAGTATCAATTTATGTTGACGTTTACCATTACTTAAATCTTCCATAAAAAAGGGCCTCCAATCTTCTGTTCCTTAGATTATATTGGACACCCGGTAAAAATATTCCTGTTTTATATATATTTGAATAATTCTTTGGCTTCTTCCTTGCGGACAGTTTCTTCCACTGCAAGAACTTCCACGTTCACGTCCTTATTGCCAAACTGAATCGTTATTTTATCGCCGACAGCGACATTAACCGACGCCTTGGCCACTTTTCCGTTCACAAGGACTCTGCCTGCATCACAGGCCTCATTTGCCACGGTACGGCGCTTAATCAGACGCGATACCTTTAAATACTTATCTAATCTCATATAATTATACTTCCCTTCATGATAAGGGTTCGTTTACGAACCCGCGTGAAAAAAGGTAAGTACCGAAGTACTTACCTCATATCTCACAAGCATGTCCAACAATATATTAGTTGATTGCATCCTTTAAAGCCTTACCAGCTTTGAACTTAGGAGCCTTAGAAGCTGCGATTGTCATAGGAGCGCCTGTTAAAGGATTTCTTCCTTCTCTTGCTGCTCTTTCAGAAACTTCGAATGTACCGAATCCAACTAATGCGATCTTTTCGCCTTTCTTTAATTCATCTGTAACTGTTTCTGTGAAAGCCTTTAATGCTGCTTCTGCATCTTTCTTTGATAATCCTGCTTTTTCAGCCATAGCTGCTACTAATTCTGTCTTGTTCATTATGAACTCCTCCTCTTATACTGAGTTATTACATAGTACGTTAAAAACGTCTATATATACATATAGCCTTTTTCCCTTGATTTGTCAAGGTTTTTCTAGGTTTTCAAGGCTTTTTGACGAGTTTTTTTGTTATATTTGTGGGCTTTTAAGACCTCTCATTATCCATTATCATTTCCACTTACCGTATCAGATGTCACTTGGGCAGAATCAACTTCATTCCCGCTCACATTATCGCTATCATCCGCTTCTTTCTCTTCCTCGCTTGATTCCGGTTCTTTTGAAGATTCTTCCTTCTTCTCTTCGTTCTTGGAACTGTTGGAATTGCTACCGGAATCAGAATCATCATCCTTATCCTCTTCCTCTTTTACAAGTGCGGAGAAAGACATACTCTCACTGGTATCCGTATTCTCAATATTAATCGTATAACTCTTGGTCTCATAACCGCTTGCCCGCAAGGTAATCACGTGAATTCCTGCCGTTTTGGTAAATGCGACCGGCGTAATACCGATATAAGAACCGTCCAAATAGACTTCCACATCCGCCGGTGCGTCAATGGTCAGCTTTCCGCCCGTTGCGGATGCCACATCATCATCGGTTACGGCCGATTCCGTCTCATTTCCGGAGACGGTTTCCTGTGTCGCCTTTTCCATCACGACTTCAATCGTCGCACTTTCCTGTCCGACTTTAATATATTTGGTAACCGTCTGATAGCCGTCCGCCTTTGCCATGAGCTGATGAATACCGTACTCGGCTTCTACCGGAAGGGAAATATCCACTGCCTGTCCATCAATATATACTTCTGCGATATCGGGTGATATTGCAATAATCAACGTGCCGAATTTCTTGACTGTTTCCTTTTTCAAATCTCCCAAATCCAGTTCTGTCTCTTTATCCCTCTTAATCGTTACTTTCTTTGTTCCGGAGATTCCTTTTGCAGAGAGATTTACATCATATTTGCCTTCGGGCACCACAAGCAGCATGCCCTCTTCTATCGGCCGGATAATCTGCTGTCCGACCTCAATCCAGCCGCCCCAGAAATATTCATCATTCGTAAGGCGCAGATAGCCATGTCCTTTTTCAACCGAAACACTGTAAACCGTACGGTCAATTCCCTGCACCTTCAGGGTATCCACCTGATTAATATCCATTGTCTCTACCTGTTTTCCTTTTGAAAAAACAAGCAAATCATCCGTAATCCGGTATGTCTCCCCACCTACTGTTATTTCCTTGGTCTTTTCATTGATATCAAACTTCGTAATATCATCCAGTGTAAACGAGGAGCCTGATTTCTGCACGGATGCCAGCATTTTCTTACTCTTTAAAAAAGTAACGTCTACAATATCGCCTTCTTCTATCTGTTCCATCGATATTGCACTGCCGTATTTATCATACAGGCCGGTGGTTCCGTCGTAATTTAATGTATAACTGCGCTCCCTGATAAGATTAAAAAAGGTAATGGTATTCTTGGCTTTGTTAATGTCCTTAATAACGGCCGTATCTGCACTGTCATACATCCCGGCTCTTGCCGGAATAAAACCCGTATCCAGTTCTTTTTCTTCTTTTACGGTAGTCTGACTGTTATTACAGCCTGCCAATAAGAGGCAGGCAAACAGCAAAACAAACCACTTTATCCCTTTGTTCATTCGATATTCTCCACATTATCCAAACATCGTCTGTATAAATGCATCTTTGCTTTCTTCCTGTTGCAAAACCGTTTCCAGTTTCTCCGTGTTTTTACACGAAATCCATGCCTTGGAACTGTTAAAATAGTAGTTTGCAATTTTCCAGAATTTCTCCGGATATAAGAAGCGGTATTTTAACTGCAAAAGGTCTTCCTCCTGCAAATTCCTAACTTCATTATAAGTATGTAACAGCTCTCTGCCAAGCACTAAATCCCAGTTATTCTTTTCCAACAGCTTTCTGGTAAATAAATACAAATCCTTTACCGGATTATCGGTTGTCATCTTCTCAAAATTGATAATATGACAGCCGGCATCATCTACTAAAATATTATGATGCTGGTAATCCCCATGACAATAGCACTGTGCATCCTCTATCTGTCTGCGCCAGTGCTCCGTATCCTCCTGCATAAGCAGCTGCGCCGTCTTAAGCGCTTTATCATAAAAGAAGTCGTAGTTCTTAAAAAGGAACCTCTCAAACTCGCTTTTCTGTCCCTTATTCTTTAAGTATCTGCGCACTCTCCCCAACTCATTATTACGCTTCTCTATCTCATACAACAGCGGCAGGGAATCCAGCCCAACAGGCTCAGATACTACGATTCCGGTCATAGCCTTATGAAGATTTGCCAGTGTCCGCAGGGCTTTTTTGCATTCCGCCGTCTCACGGATATTGCATTCTTTGGCCGTAAAATAACGCTTTACGATATATGTGGTACGGTCATAATCCGTAAAAAAATAATTTCCCTCTTTATTCGGAATGATTTCCTCAATCTCTGTGAATCCGTTCTCCCTGATTTGTACCAGCCGGTCCGCGATAAAAGACAAACGCTCAGAAGCTCCCTTATATTCCTTTAAAATATAGACATTGTTGTCTGCCTCAAATAAAATGGCTCCTCTTCCCTTCCATGTCCTTTCCACAGAAAAATCATATTGCTCCAATATGCTTACCGCCCGATCATTCATCTTACCCGCTCCTTACATGATATTATCCGATGGTCAATTACGGATGTTCTATCATATGAACGGCCTTTGCAAAGTATGAATGAAATAATGGGATATTCCGCTTATTTTTTAAGAATCCCTTCTGCTTTTGTAAGAAGAATCTCTTTTGTATTTAATGAGGGGTCTTCCAAAACCTCTTCCAAAAGTTTCTGCAAAACCTCTCCGATTTCTTTTCCGGGTTTCATACCTGCGGCAATCAAATCACTTCCCGTTACGGCAAGGTTTTTTAAGGAAACGCAATTCTTCTCTTCCAGAATCCTAGCATAGATACTCTCGATTTCTTTTAGTTCTGCTTCCTTTTCCTCTCTCTTGTACATGCTTTGTGCCATGAAATCGCCCCTTTGTACCTCCAACAAAAGCGGGAACAATTCCTCGGAAACTTTAACAATGGCTTTTCTGACGCCCTTCGGAGTCAATGCCATGTCCAAATCATGATATTTTACCAGTTTTACGACTTTATGCCTCGTATCATTATCAAAGCGGAGGCGTTTCATTATATCGTCCGCAATTCGGGCCGACTCGTCCACATGCCCGTAAAAATGGTCAATCCCCTTCTCATCCGTTGTCCTGGTAAGCGCTTTGCCAAGGTCATGGAAGAGCATCGTAAGCCGGAGCACCTTATCCTTACGTACATGGATCAATGAATGCAGAATATGTTCGCCCACGTTATAACAGTGATGAGGGTTATTCTGAACAGTCTCCATTGCCGCATCAAACTCCGGCATGAAAACCTTTGTCATTCCCAGTTCATATGCCTTTAAAAAATACTCGGGATGGTCGGATACCATCAGTTTTACAAGTTCGGTACAGATTCTTTCGGCACTGATTTTGGAAAGTGTCGGCGCCAGTTCTTTTACCGCTTCTGCCGTTTCCGATTCAATCTCATAGCCGAGCTGGCCGCTAAAACGTACCGCACGCATCATGCGGAGCGCATCTTCGCTAAAACGCTCTATCGGGTTGCCGACACAGCGGATAATCTTATTCTCCAAATCCTGCATACCGCCAAACGCATCTACGATACCGCTTCTGTCATTGTATGCCATCGCATTAATCGTAAAATCACGGCGCTTCAAATCCTCTAACAGATTGGAAGTAAAAATGACCTCTTTCGGATGTCTGCTGTCCTCGTACTCCCCGTCAATTCGGTAAGTCGTCACCTCGTAGGTTTCTTTTCCGATAAGCACGGTAATCGTTCCGTGCTGGATTCCCGTATCAATGGTTCGCGCAAACAATTCCTTTGCCTGCTCAGGCGTAGCACTCGTAGTAATATCCCAGTCATCGGGCTCTTTATTTAAAAGAGTATCCCTGACACATCCGCCAACGGCGTATGCCTCGTATCCCGCACTTTCTAAAGTTGTAATTATTTCCCTAACATTTACAGGTAAATTCACGTTACTACCTCTTTTTTAAGAAAAGGGAGAGTGAATCACTCTCCCCACTGCATTACTTTACTAATCTTACGGTCTCTCTTGCGATAGCCAGTTCTTCATTGGTCGGAACAATCATCGTAACAACTTTGTCCGTATCCTTAGAAAGAATCACTTCTTCACCGCGAATCTGGTTCTTCTTAGCATCAATGCTGGTGCCAAGCCATTCCAAATACTTGCCGATAGCGGCGCGCATCGTCTTATTGTTCTCACCAACACCTGCTGTAAATGCAATCACATCTACACCCTTCATCGCCATAACATATGAGCCGATATATTTTGCCACGCGGTACGCATATGCTTCCAAAGCATCCTCTGCTCTCTGGTTACCTTCGTTAGCTGCCGCCTCTAAATCTCTAAAGTCACTGGATACGCCGTCGGACAATCCTAAAATACCGGATTTCTTGTTGCAGACAGAAATCACTTCTTCGGCCGTCATATTCTCTTTTTCTGCAAGAAAACCTACAATGGCAGGGTCAATATCACCGCTTCGTGTTCCCATGATAAGTCCTTCAAGCGGAGTCATACCCATGGAAGTATCTACGGATTTGCCATGGTTTACTGCGGAAATGGATGCACCGTTACCTAAGTGACAAACGATAATCTTAAGGTCATCCCTGTTTTTGCCAATCATTTCAGCAGCACGTTTGGATACAAAATCATGGCTGGTTCCGTGGAAACCGTATCTTCTTACTTTGTATTTGTCATAATATTCGTATGGAAGTCCGTATAAAAACGCTTTCTTCGGCATTGTCTGATGGAAGGCTGTATCAAATACTGCTACCATCGGCACGCCCGGCATAATTGCCTTGCAGGAATTAATACCGATTAAGTTCGCCGGATTGTGAAGAGGTGCCAAATCGTTACATTCTTCGATTGCCTTCATAACCTCATCATCAATCACTACAGAACTTGCAAACTTCTCGCCACCGTGAACAATACGGTGTCCTACTGCATCAATCTCATCCAGGGATTTGATAACGCCGACATTGGCATCTGTCAATTTCTCAATAACATAGCGTACGGCATCCGTATGGTCTGCCATCGGCAATTCCTCGGTCACTTTGTCACCGCCTGCCGGTGTATGCGAAATTGCACTTCCGTCAATTCCGATTCTCTCACAAAGCCCTTTTGCCAAAACCTCTTCCGTCTCAGACGAAATCAGCTGATATTTTAAAGATGAACTACCACAGTTGATAACGAGAATGTTCATATCCTACCTCCAATAATTTTAATACGCTCTTCCCCAGTATACCACTTTTTTCGCAGGTTTGCCACAGCATACGCAGGTATCTGCGAGTTCTTCCTGTGCAAACGGCATACATCTGCTGGTTGCGGAGTATTTTTCCTTAATCAGGTCTTCACAAGCCTGGTCTCCACACCACATAGCTTTTACAAATCCCGGTGTTTCATTCAGGATTTTTTCCAATTCATCCATGGTTGTTGCCACGTATGTATGTGCATCGCGGTGCTCTCTTGCTCTTACTAACATATCCTTCTGGATGGTCTCTAACAGTTCGGTTACTTTACCTGCAAGTTCATCCAAAGATACTTCAATCTTCTCACGGTTGTCACGACGTACGATTACGCACTTGCCTGCTTCGATATCCTTTGGTCCGATTTCAATACGGAGCGGAATACCTCGCATTTCCTGCTCGGAGAATTTCCATCCCGGGCTCTTGTCAGAATCATCTACTTTTACACGGCATCCGGTTGCTGCCAAGAGTTCTTTTAACTCAGCCGCTTTTTCAAGAACGCCTTCTTTTTTCTGCATAATCGGAACAATCATAACCTGTGTCGGTGCTACAAGCGGTGGTAATACCAGACCGGAATTATCGCCATGTACCATAATGATGGCACCGATCAGTCTTGTGGTCATACCCCATGATGTCTGATGTACGTATTCTAATTTGTTATCCTTGCTTGTATACTGGATGCCGAATGCCTTGGCAAATCCGTCGCCGAAATTATGGCTTGTACCGGACTGGAGTGCCTTACCGTCGTGCATCAATGCTTCGATGGTATAGGTTGCTTCCGCACCCGCAAATTTTTCCTTGTCAGTCTTACGTCCGCGCACTACAGGCATAGCAAGTACTTCTTCGCAGAAGTCCGCATATACGTTAAGCATCTGAATGGTTCTTTCCTCTGCTTCCTCTGCGGTTGCATGCGCCGTATGTCCTTCCTGCCATAAGAACTCTCTGGAACGGAGGAACGGTCTGGTTTCTTTTTCCCAACGTACAACGGAACACCACTGGTTGTACACCTTTGGTAAATCCCTGTAAGAATGGATATCATTACTGTAGAAGTCACAGAATAAGGTCTCAGATGTCGGACGTACACAGAGTCTTTCCTGAAGTGGATTAAGACCGCCATGTGTTACCCACGCTACTTCCGGCGCGAATCCTTCAACATGGTCTTTTTCCTTCTGTAAAAGGCTTTCCGGAATAAACATCGGAAGATATACATTTTCAACGCCGGTTGCCTTGAATCTCTCATCAAGCTGCTTCTGAATCAGTTCCCAGATAGCATAACCCGCCGGCTTAATTACCATACATCCTTTTACGCTTGTATAGTCTACAAGCTCTGCTTTCTTAACAACGTCCGTGTACCACTGCGCGAAATCCTCTTCCATCGAGGTAATCGCTTCTACTAATTTTTTCTCTGCCATGATGACTCTCCTCTTGTTTTTCTATAAAAGTAAAAAACACCGGCCCGTCCGCAAATGAGGGACCGACTACCGGCGTTACCACCCTGATACGTCTTTTCTAAAAGCCATTATAGGGCGTTTTTTTCGGGTTTGTCAACTTTATTCAGCATTCCCCAGAGAATTTTGTACAAAACAATTGCCAGCGGTCCTTTTATGATTCCGGATAAGCCAAACAGCTTCGCTCCGGCAAAAATGGAAATCAACATCACCACCGGAAAAACATCCAGTTCCTTGCCCATCAGTTTGGGTTCCATAAACTCGCGGATGGCCACACAAATAACATAGATTACAAGGCAGACAACGCCCTTCCAGATTTCTTTTTCCAAAAACAAAATTATCGCAGTCGGAATCAGGACAATGCTGGTTCCGATAAACGGAAGTGCGTCCATAACACCCGCCAGAACGCCCAGAAGTATCGGCGAAGAAAGTCCGATTAAATAAAATCCCGCCACGCAGACTCCCATTATCATCAGCATCAGAATCAACTGCGATTTCAGAAACTTTCCTGCCGTATGGATAATTTCGTTCATCAGACTCATAAAGCCATCAAGTGCCCCGATGCTGTGCACCTTTGTCATAATGGCGTCAAAATCCTTTGCCATCAGCACCGTGGCAATCAGATAAATTCCGATATACACAAATACCGGCAGTGCTTTTTGCAAATACCCGAAGGAATTCTTAATCACATCCGGTAAAATTTTACTAATCATTTCCGGATTGATAAACGCAAGCAGTTTATCCTTCCACTCCATAATAAGCGGCACGGCGTCTTCCACACTGCCACCGGAAATAAAGGCAATTATCCACAGAATGGCAAACAAAACCACAACCACGACTCCGAGCACCAGAAACATCGTAATCGGTTTTTTGATTTTCCACTTCTGCTCCATTTTGTAAAGCAGCGGATACACGGAATATACGGTCAGATACGCAAGAATAAACGGCGACACCAGCGGAAAAATATATTTGAGTAAAAAAAACAACAGGAATGCCAGCAACACTCCTGTTATAATTCGTTTTCTGTATTTTACAATTGTGTCCATACCGTTTCCCGCCTTTCCTGCCTATGCTTATGCATCTGCAAATTCGGAATTAGTATGTACTTTTCTTTATCGGATTATGAATCAAATTGCTTCCGATTCCCATTAAAATATAGAAAAACGGCGTACAGCAAACCTGCTCGTAGCAGAAAATATTATGCGTCATATAGGCTGCCACACAGAGTGCAAATGCCGGAAGTATCGGATTTTTACCCCTGTTTCTTATAAAAACAGCTATGCCCGTTATCAGCATTGTGACATAGGAAATCAGGCCTGCAATTCCCAGTGTATAAAGTTTTGTAAGGTATTCGTTATGGGCATTGGTCAATATCAAATCGCCCCAGAATCCTTTCATCTGCTCAAGATACTCCGGTACGCTTGCCGCGTATGCCGCAAAACAATCCGGACCTACACCAAACAATTTTTGTAAAAACGGCAATTCTGCAAACGTGGTTGTGGCAAATATCCACGCAAAGCCTCTGCCGTTTCCCCAGTTATTGTTAAACAGCAGATAGTTGTTATCGCTCTGATAACCAAGGGTATTTTGCAATGTACCATTTGTATTAATAATAATAAATAGGATTACCAATACAACTGCTGCCATCACCATCGTCAGCATTATCCAAAACAGGTTCTTCGGCAACGATATTTGTACGGGTCCTTCTTTTTTGCTTCTTTTTTTTGCATTGGTCTGTTTTACTGCCCAAAGGTCTTTTCTATATACCCACAAATAAAACCCCGTTACCGCAATAAGTCCAATCCAAACCACTCCGCTTTGTGACATAAACAGTGACATCTTATCCAGCGGAATCACACGCTCTGCAAAGAGCTTTTGACAGATTCCCATAAAACAGAAGCTTGCAAGAACCAGTATTATTACTTCTAAAAATTCTTTCAGCCTTCCGTCAAAACTCAGATAAAACAGCACCATCATTACGACAAATAACGAAAGAAACGCGCTATCCGTATTCTGCGTAACAAGGGACATCATGGCAATCGTTGAGTATATGCCTGCCCATGTCCGTTTCTTCGTGTCTTTCTCAATAAAGAATATATATAGCCCTATCGGAAATACGGTACATAAAAAACTGGAGTACCAACTGGACTGCCCCATGGTGGAAAGGAACAGAATTTTGTAACTCTCTTTTAAGTTGCCGTAAATCGGCAATATTTCCACATCAAACCGGTGAAAAACCGCAATAATAAATACAATCGCCGATGAGATCCCCAAAAGCCTGAGTGCCCATGGGCGATAGGCCCATGTTTTTGCTATGAGAAAATAAACCGCCACAAAAAGAATCTGCGAAAGCAGTCCCATGTACCAACCATCAGCGCCTTTCCAAGCGACATCTTTAAAGTCTGTGAGCAGGAAAGATATTACAACAAATCCAAAATACAAAAGCACCGCAACATCCAATGGATGACCGCAAATATACTTTTTTATACTCTCCGGATTAGTTGGCTTAGTAATTCTATCTCTTCTTGCAACGCGATAGAATAATACTGCCCTGCACACACACAACAAAAAAGAGACCGCTACACAAACAGAAGATGCATACAAAAAAACCCTGTACTTCGAATCTCCCATATCGGCATACTGATACCGGTAATACAACGGGAAAAATCCCAGCATAACCAATAAATAAAGGGATAGTATTAAGTTGTTAGCTTTGCTTAACTGTTTCATAAAACTCCCTCAGTACCGGATGCTCCGGTGCCACATGGATATCCATTTCTTTCCCCGTGACCGGATGTTTCCACATAAGCCTGTAAGCACAAAGTGCCGGCGTTTTGGCATTTATTTCACGGCTGAGTGCCATGCTGTCCGTGTTTCCGTATTTTGAGTCACCAATCAGCGGATGGTTTCTGCTTGAAAACTGCACGCGGATCTGGTGATGCCTTCCGGTCAAAAGATGAATCCGTACAAACTGCATCGTATCGGACGTAGCCATTACCGTATACTCCAAAGAAGCTTTTTTCGCATCCTTGGATGCTTGGGGCACTACGCGTGAAGTATTACTGCGTGCATCTTTTTCCAGATAATCGGTAAGCATGTCCGTCTCTTTGGTCAACTGCCCATAGACTGCCGCCAAATAATATTTTTGCATACTGCCGTCCTGCATCTGCGCCGTTAAAGCCGCCGCGGCTTTTGCGTTTTTGGCAAACAAAACAATCCCCTCGACCGGCTGATCGAGACGATTGATAACGCCGACGTAGGGATTGGCTGCGCCGGTTGCTTTGGCTATATGGTTTTTTACTTCGCTGACCAGGTCTTTTTCCCCCAATCTGGCAGTTTGTGTTGCCACGCCTACCGGCTTGTGAATTACAATCTGGTCTTTATCTTCGTGTAGGATTTTCATATTTGCTTTCCTGTCGATTAATTAAGTTCAAAATCCTTATTTCATTCTCTTAAGCACTTCCAAAACAAAAGCATACACTCTCTGTACGGAAGGAATATTCATACTCTCGCGTACCGTGTGAATCTGGTTCAAATCCGGTCCGATGGAAACACAATCAAGTCCCGGGATTTTACCCGCAAACATACCACACTCCAAACCGGCGTGGATAGCCTCTACCTTTGGTTCTTTACCATAT
>JAZMZZ010000017.1:0-7878 GCA_045586245.1 Lachnospiraceae bacterium
CGCATTCTGCTGAATAAGCATCCGGAGTTATCCTCTTTATCGGCAAGGGAATTAGAGGTTTTTGAACAACTTTTATCGGACAAAACGTTGGCGGCAATTGCCGGCGAATTGTTTATTTCACATTCTGCAGTACATTTTCATTGTAAGAACATCTACAAAAAATTAAACATTTCCAATCGCAGGCAGTTTTTGATTACCTATAAGGATTTGTGCAATTAATAAGTCATTTGTCCATGAGAATGGATGAAATATAAAACTATAAAATTACTTAAGGAGGGATTCAAAATGGCTTTTTTTGACAAACTGAATGAATTTACAAAGAATCTGGGGGACATGACAACTGACGCTATCGAAACAACCAAGTTAAACAGCAAAGTGAATGCGGAAAAGACCGCAGCAGGAGAAGAATTAAAGAAGATTGGCGAGTATTATTACGGGTTATACGCATCAGAAGGCGTAGTAGCACCGGAAGTATTGGAATTCTGTGAAGCAGCTAAAACACATTTTGATGCTGCTGCAGAAGCGCAGGCAGAGATAGACAAAATCAAAGAGGCACAGGAAGCGGCAAAGGCAGAAAAAGAAGCAGCAGCGGCGGCAGCACAGGCAGCAGCGGTAGCAAGTATGCAGGCGGCACAGGCAGCGGCACCGGTGGAAGCAGTGGCAGGAGAAATTATTTGTACAAACTGCGGAAATGCAAATCCGGCAGGAACGAAGTTCTGTGGCGGTTGCGGAACAAAACTGGAGATACCTGAAGTGCCGGCAGGGCCTGCAAAACGTTTCTGTACAGGCTGTGGCGCGGAGTTGAAGGATGGTCTTAAGTTCTGCGGCGAATGCGGAACCAAAGTAGAGTAAGAACAGTGGTTACATAGGGAACCACATAAGAAACGGGGTATTTTTTAAAGAAAGAGAGGGGTATGTATATGAATGCAAAACAATTATTTAATAAAACAAAACCGTTCTGTATGGCGAAACTGGCTTTGGGAGCAGTAACGGTTTTATTATCAACGGTTTTATTTTTGATTTTACTCGGTATCGGCTGGTTATTCGGTGATGGTGGTATGTTCTTTGCCATTATCATTTGGATTGGTGGTGTCGGCGTTATCCGTTTTGCACTGATGCATTACATGGGATATCTGGTAAAAGCAGGACATATTGCAGTAATTGCGGAAGCGATGAAGACCGGACAGGTTCCGGCCAATCAGGTGGAATACGGAAAGGCAATCGTACAACAGAAATTTGCAACATCCAATATCTATTTTGCAGTGGATAAACTGGTAACAGGCGCGGTAAAACAGATTCAGAGGGGAATTGAGAAACTTGGCAATAAACTTGATTTTATTCCGGGTATGGAAGCGGTTACGGGACTTGCTAATTTCTTTGTGGAAATTTCGCTGGGATATATTGATGAATGCTGTTTCGGCTGGACTTTCTATAATCCGGGACAGAACGCATTCAAATCAGCGGCAGACGGTGTTGTAATCTATGCACAGAACTGGAAAGTGTTATTAAAAGATGCGGCTAAGACCATGGTAAAGGTTGTTGTAGGGTTGATTTTACTTGCGCTCGCAATATTTATTCCGGTAGGTCTCTTGTTCAAGATTTTGAAATGGTCTCCGTTCATTGCTTTTGTATTGGCATGTCTGATTGCATGGGTTGTAAAGTTTGCATTTGTAGACAGTTATATTATGTGCCAGATGATGGTTTCCTATATGCAGGTGGCACCGAATACACAGATTACCTTTGATTTATACGGCAAATTAAGTGCGATGTCCAAGGATTTCAAGGAATTAATACAAAAGGGACAGGAAGCGGAACCGGCAGCAGCGTATGCGGGATCAGGTATGGCAGCAACACAGACAGCGGTTCCGGCTCAGGCAGTGCCGGTACAGACAGCGGCCGTGTCGGAAAATGCGGCGCTGACAGCAGGCAAGCCAAAATTCTGCGGACAGTGTGGTGCAAAGAATGAACCGGGAACTAAATTCTGCGGAAGTTGTGGTGCACCTATGAATTAAACATTAATGATGACGGACTGTGAATATAGGCTTGGAGGTTAAAAATATGGGATTTTTAGATTGGGAAATAAAACGTGGAATCAGTCAGGGCATTGGAAGAGCTATCGGTAGTGCCGTAGAACAGGCGATTGCTCCGGCAGCAAACAGGGTTGTAGAAAAAACAGTAGCACCGTCAGTGAATCGTGCGGCAGATAATATCAATCAGGCATCGGCACAGATGAATCAGACTATGGATGAGCAGATGCAGGCAGGAGCGGATGCGATGGCACAGACCGGTGCACAGGCAGCCGGTGGTGGCGGTCTTGCGGGAGCCTTTATGAATTTGCAAAATGCGATGGTAAATGTTGCCAATCAGGCGGCTAAAAATATGAAGGTCTGTTCCGAGTGCGGGGAACCGACATCGGCAGATAAGGTATTCTGTCCGTCATGCGGAGCTAAACTTCCGGAGCAGACAGCGGCGGACAGCGCAATTTGTCCGAACTGTGGTATGCAGAATGATGTTGGTACCAAATTCTGCGGAGGTTGCGGTACAAAATTACCACAGCTTGGTCCGGTTGAAAAAGAATGCTGCGCAAATTGCGGAGCGGAATTGCCGGAGGATGTGAAGTTCTGCGTGGAATGCGGAACACCGCGCGAATAATGTGATAGGAGGTATACTATGGCAAATTGTACTTCTTGCGGAGCAGAATTAAAAGAAGGACTGAAATTCTGTACTTCCTGCGGAGCGGCGGTATCTGAAATATCTCCGATTATGGAGAACGTAGAGCAGGTGGTTGCAGAGCCCGTGGCAGAACCGGTACAGGCAACGCCGGTACAACCGACACCTGTAGTACAGCCGGCGCCTGTAGTACAACCGGCACCTGTAGTACAACCCGTAATACAGCAGGACCCGATGGCAGGTACTAAGTACGAACTGATTTCCACATGGGGATATATCGGTATTTCTTTATTGATGTGTATTCCGGTTGTAGGACAGATTCTGATGATTGTATGGGCATGCGGCGGTTGCCGCAAACTGCAGAAGCGTAATTATGCAAGAGCAATGCTGATTATGTTTGCCATCAGCCTTGTGTTAAGTCTGATTTTTGGTTTTGTTGCAAAAAAAGTTGTCAATAAGGCGGTTGAGAGCATCGGTATCGAAGTGGACGGCAAAGACAGTGAAAATGAGAAAACCGGTATTATAGGCAAATTACTGAAGGGTTCGGATAAAGAGTCCCAAAAAGAAGCAGAAGAAGAGGATAGTAATCTTCTCACACAATTGATTGCGAGTGAACTTGGAAATGATTTGGCAGATGGCTCTGCTATAAAAGAAGATGCAGGTTCGTCATCTGATATGGCATCCGAAATGGAAGAACTCGGAGAACTGCTTAACAGCGTGGAAGCGTTGAGTGGCGGAGAGTTTGAAGCAGATGATATTATGGGTGAGATTGAGGCGGCGCAAAAGGAAGCTGAGAAGTATTCCGACGGTTGGCCATCCTCGCTTCCGGATTATCCGGACGGACAGATGACATCTGTTGCGGATTACCGTACCGAAATCAGCGGAACGTCGCAAGAGAGTTTTGATGCATATATCGATACGCTCAAAAAGAACGGTTTTACATACGATGATTTTTATGATTTCGGTATGAGTGAAGAAGATATGCTCAGCTTTGGCGGTTGGTGGGGAACCGATGGTGACTTATATGTAAGTCTTTCCTATTATGACGGAGTAGTGACTGTTGATCATTTAACAGAACTGCCGGATTACAGCAATCTTTTTGGAGAATAAGCAATATAAAAAGAACGGTTATGGAAGTCCAGGCCGTTCTTTTTATATAAGTACTCACAAACTAATCTTTACAAAACACCAACAAAACTATATAATGTAGTAATAGGAACTACATAAGGAGTTAATGTTTTAGTATGAGTGATTTTATTTTAAGTTGTTGTTCTACGGCAGATTTGTCAAAGGAACATTTTGAAAAAAGAGATATCAAATATATTTATTCTCATTACGAACTGGATGGAGTACAGTATCCGGATGATTTGGGTCAGACAATGCCGTTTGATAAATTTTATCAGGCGATGGCGGATGGTGCAGATACCAAGACTTCGCAGATTAATGCAGATGAATTTGAAGAATTTTTTGAACCATTTTTGAAAGAGGGGAAAGATATTTTGCATTTATGTCTTTCTTCCGGTATTACAGGTGTATACAATTCTGCAAATATTGCCAAGAATATTTTGGAAGAGAAATATCCTGAGAGAACCATCTATATCGTGGATTCGCTTGCAGCATCTTCCGGTTATGGTTTACTCATGGATAAGCTTGCCGATCTTCGTGACGGCGGAATGGGAATTGATGAACTCTGTAAATGGGCAGAAGATAATAAATTGAAAATGCACCATTGGTTCTTTACCAGTGATTTGACTTTCTTTGTTAAGGGCGGAAGAGTGAGCAAAACTTCCGGTTTTGTTGGTAATATGCTTAATATTTGTCCGCTGTTGAATGTCAGCAACGAAGGTAAATTAATTCCCCGTTACAAGATCCGTACAAAGCGCAAGGTAATTGAAGCGACAGTTAAGCGCATGGAAGAACTTGCAGAGAACCGGTTGGATTATAACGGTAAAGTGTATATTTCCAATTCGGCCTGCTATGAAGATGCAAAAGCAGTAGCGGATTTAATCGAGAGCAAATTCCCGAATCTTGCAGAGAAAGTATTGATTAACAGTATCGGAACCACTATCGGCAGTCACACAGGTCCGGGAACCGTAGCCTTATTTTTCTGGGGCGATGAACGAATTGATTAAAATAGTCATAAAATGAGAATAAGCGGCATAAAGTTAATGAGAGGACTTTATGCCGCTTTTTTGTATGCAGAAAAAGAAAAACAGATTTGAAATAATATATAAGGGGATGCTTATCGGTTCGACCATGCTAATTCCGGGCGTGAGCGGAGGTTCCATGGCGATTATACTTGGGATTTATGACAGACTGGTGGGAGCGGTCAGTTCTTTTACCAAAAATGTAAAAGAAAACATTGTGTTTTTATTGACGTTTGCGGTAAGTGTCGGAATAGGTATGTTTTTGTTGGCAAAGCCAATACTGGTATTATGGGAAATGTATCCGAAAGCCATGGGATTCTTTTTTATGGGTGCTGTGGCGGGTGGTATACCTGCAATCTATAAAGAGGCCGGGATTGATAATATAAAATGGAGGTATGCGGCATATGTCCTAATCGGCTTTGGGATTGCAGCGGTAATGGCGCTTCCGGGAATGAATGAAATGACGACAGCTACAGGTGGACAACACTCTGCGCTGTATCTTTTTGTTGCCGGAATAATAGCCGCAGCAGCATTGGTTTTGCCCGGAATCAGCGTATCCTTTCTATTGCTGTTTATGGGATTGTATAACGAATTGATGCAGGCTGTCAGCGAGATGAATATGTCATTTCTTATACCTATGGGAATTGGAATTTTGCTGGGAGTAATCCTTGTAACAAGAGCGTTGGAAACAGCGATGAAGAAATATCCCAAGATAACCTATCTTACGATATTGGGATTTGTAATCGGCTCCCTTATTGAAGTGTTTCCGGGAATGCCGATAGGGTATGAATGGATATGGTGTGCGTCGGTAGCAGCATCCGGCTTCTATTGTATCGTGACATTATCCGGGGCTGAAGCCAAATAAAAAAGGGACCGTGAGGTCCCTTTTTTATTATAGTGGATTATAATCCTAACACTTCCTGTACAATGTCAACCGCATCTTCGATGCAGCCCGGACAGGAGCGTAATACTACGCCGGTCTCGATACCTTTTAAGTCTTTGCAGACTAAAGAACCGTTTTTCTTTTCGAAAGCATCTAATATCTTTTTGCATAATGCATAGGTATCAGCTTTGCTCTTAGGACCGTCAAAGTTGGCTGTGGAATTCTTAAATCCGGCTGCCATAACCGCACCTGATACAGCACCGCAGGTGCCGTTTGAATTACCCATACCAAAACCGAAACCTTCACCGGCTTTGAATAATGTGGCTTCGTCTACGCCAAGTTCATCTTTAAATGCGCATACAACGGACTGGCAGCAGTTGTAGCCTTTATCATGCAATGCAATTGCTAATTCTTTTTTTGTCATGGTAAAAATCCTCAATTAGTATACTTTTGCTTCTTCTTCGCCGTTTAATACACGTAAACCGCCCTGAACGAGCGCACCTAATTCGTCTTCGCCCGGATATACCGTAAACGGAGCAATCCATTCACAAGCTTCCTTTAAGCCGGCAACAACACCCTTGTCATAAGCGATACCGCCTGTTACAACGATGGCATCTACTTTGCCCTTAAGAACAGCTGCCATGGAACCGATGTCCTTAGCTACCTGGAATACGAATGCGTCGCGTACTTCGGTTGCTTTTACGTCGCCTGCAAGTACCATCTTTTCAACATCACGCATATCATTTGTTCCTAAGTATGCATTGAAACCGCCGTTACCAACGAATTTTTTGTAAACTTCTTTTTCTGTGTACTGTCCTGAGAAACACATTTTGATTAATGCGCCTACAGGAGCACCACCTGCACGTTCCGGAGAGAAAGCACCGTCACCGTCTAAAGCATTGAATACGTCGATGATACGTCCGTTTAAATGAGCACCAACAGATACACCACCACCCATGTGGACAACGATTAAGTTAAGTGATTCGTATGGTTTGCCGTTTTCTTTTGCGTAACGCTTTGCAACAGCTTTTTGGTTGAGTGCGTGGAATACGCTTGTTCTTGGAAGTTCCGGAACACCTGAGTATCTGGCAACATCACACATTTCGTCAACTACTACAGGGTCTACGATGAAAGAAGGAACACCGATGGAATCACCAATTTCTCTGGCTAAGATACCACCAAGGTTAGAAGCATGCTGTCCCTGCTTACCAATCTTTAAGTCGTTAAGTAAATCATCCGTTACTGCGTATGTTCCGCCGGGAATAGGTTTTAACATACCACCACGGCCAACAACCATGTTTAAAGAGTTGATATCAAAATCTTTGGATTTTAATAAGTTAGTAATAATTTCTTTACGGAAATCTTTCTGATCTACGATAGAAGCGTATTTTGCGATTTCTTCTGTAGAATGTCTTAATGTTTCTTCGAATAATAATGTTTCGTCTTCAAATACACCAATTTTGGTAGAGGTTGAACCCGGATTGATAATTAAACTTTTAATAGCCATGTTCATTCTCCTTATTTATTTTTCTTTAATTCTTCAGCAACAACTGCTGCAAGTGCAATAGAGTTAACCTTTGTCTCACAATCGTCAGAACGGGATGTTAAGATAACAGGAGCTGCGGTACCTGTTAAAACATTACCGTTTTTACAATTTACCATATGAACGATTGATTTATAAACCAAGTTACCGGAATGGATATCAGGGAAAATTAAAACGTCTGCATCACCTGCAACTTTACGTCCGAGAGCACCTTTTTCTTCAGCAGCTTTACTGTATAAAGCGATATCCATGGAAAGAGGTCCGTCAATGATACAACCTGTAATCTTGCCTTCTTCATTCATCTTTGTAAGCTCGGCAGCTTCTACTGTGTTAGGCATCTTAGGATTTACAACTTCTACAGCTGCAAGAGGAGCAACCTTAGGGCATTCTACACCACATGCTCTTGCGATTTCGGTTGTGTATTCAATCATACATACTTTATCTTCCAATGTTGGATATGGGATGAAAGCAACGTCTGAAAGGAAGAGAAGACGATCGATTCCCGGAATCTCAAATACACATACATGGGATAATGGTTTACCGGTACGAAGACCAACTTCCTTATCAAGAACGCTCTTTAAGAATGTTTTTGTATCCAAAAGACCCTTCATATACATATCAGCGTCACCGTCATG
>JAZMZZ010000018.1:0-7490 GCA_045586245.1 Lachnospiraceae bacterium
GCCAGTGTGATATGGCGGTGTTCCTGATCGATTTTAATCGGTGTAATCGGTGTAGGAATTTTCTGAATCAGTGCCAGTCCGTTATCTAAATATTTTTCATTTGTGCGGTTTACAAAGTCTTCGAGTATGGAACCTCTAAGACCTCTTGAATTCCATGTTGCCATTCATTCTCCTTGGTATGAGCATTATACTTCTTTTTGTGTAAATAAGTTTTGGTAAAAGGCTGTAAATGCCTTTGGTTCCTCGCATACAAATTCTTTATCCGATAAATACGCCAGTTCTCCTTCTAATTTTGGAAAAACAATGCGGTATGCATGAAGCAATTGGTATTTCGGATAGTGTTTATGTGTGCTGTTACCGGTTGCATTGCTTTTTATTGCATCACCGTACTTTCTGTCACCAACAATCGGATGACCGATGGCGGAAAGATGTGCACGGATCTGGTGCGTTTTGCCGGTAATCAATTCAATTTCCAGATAAGAATACTGCTCTTTTGCTTCCAGGGAACGGTAAGCGGTTGTTATTACATCGTATTCTTTTGCATCAGACATAGGTTTGGTAAAAAGTACTGTTGCCTGATTGTTCTTGCTGTTTTTGCTGTGATAACCTTCTAAGGTCTTCTCACCTTCCAAATGACCGTGGACATAGGTGCGGTAAAATTTTTGCAAACTTCGATCCTTTAGGATGCGGCTCATTTCACGGCTTCCAAGAAGCGTTTTGCCGCAGATTACCAGTCCGCTGGTATTTCTATCCAAACGGTTGCATACGGACGGTTTAAAGTGCTTTAAAGAGTCTTGCGTGAGTGCTTTTGTATGTAAAAGATAGCCAATCATCCATTCATTTAAAGAAATATCCGTAGGATTTGCCTTTTGGGATAATACACCGGCCGGTTTGTCCAAAAGAAGAATGTGCTCGTCCTCGTATATGACCTCAATACCTTTTAACGAAGTATAGGCGTTTGTGTATTCACTTACATTTTCCTTTGCATCGGAATTGGTATCAGCAACTGCTTTTCCGCAAAATTTATCAAATGTGTCATCCGAAAAGAAACACTTCACAATGTCGCCATCCTGAATCAGTTCCGAACCGGTCGCTTTTTTATCATTCAGCGTAATATTCTTTTTTCGAAGCATTTTGTACATAAAACCAGTTCCCATTTCGGGTAACATACGCTTTATATATTTATCAAAACGTTGTCCGCTGTCGGATTTGTTTACTTGAAATTCTTTCATAATAATTCTTTCTGTAAAATCTGCTTAAGGCATTGTGAACTCGGTATCCGTAACCGTAAAGTAAAATAACGGTTCTATCACACCGCTTGCGTATTCGTTTCTTTTAAAATAAAAGGTTCCGCTGCAAATAGTGGAATCATCATCCTGCGCATAGAGCCTTGCGGTTACTTTTAAAGTATGGTCTTCCAGATACTGATACGTTAAAATTTCGGTTTGTGATAAGCCTCTGTCGCCCACTCCGAAAAGATAGGTGTCGGTTTCACTGTCGTATTCTATGTTGTCACTTAATTTTTCGGGAATCGGATAATCTGTATAATCACCATCCAAAATCGCGGTTGTAAATTCCCCGACAACCATCGGCTCGCAACTAAGCGCGTAATCTTTTAACTCTGCCCTGTTGTAATTAAGCCCGAAATTTCCAAAGGCATACTGAAGGGTACGCCAGAGCATATAAGAATCACCGGCATCGTATGTATTCCCGGTTTCTGTGTGATATAACAAAAGGGAATCCATGGGAATTATAGTTCCTTTGATATCGTCAGGAAGTTCGTTGAAATCAGAAACGGTTATCTCTTCGGATAAAAAGGATTCGGTACTTGTCTCTGCTACGGTTGTTTCTTCTTCGATGGAAACTACGGATTCTATAACAGTTTCTGGGGGGCTGATTTCGGATGTTTGGTTTTTGGGTGTACATCCGATTGCTGTTATTAAAATGAAAATAAGTAAAATAGAGGTTAAAAGTTTTTTCTTAATCAAGTTAATGACTCCTATCATTCATTATAAAGAAACCTGGAACAATACATTCACGATGTCTTTTCTGGCTGTTGTGTCGGATTCCAGATTATTGAGTTCTGTCAAACGGTTGCAATATTTATCACGGTCCGTAAAAAGTTTTACGGTAATATCGTGTATACGCTCTTTATTAAGGATATCCTTCATGTGTTCGTTAAAATCTTTCTCGGTTATCTTACCATCAAAACTGAATGCAAGGATTGCATTTTTGGTAACCGTAAGATGGCTGGTCGGAAAATTCTTCTGGTATCCGGTAAAATATAAATCATAAAAACCGTTGAGGGTTCCGATAACGTTGTCAATAGCATTCTTATCTTCATCGGTAGCGCCTTTTGCTTTCATAAACATAATCATGCTGACCGCACTTTTACTTGCCGGCAGACAGCCTAAAACGGCTACTACCGTAAGAAGGTTGGCATTGGTTTTGGTTGTCAGATAACCCATCAGATAAATAGCCAGTGATAAGGCAAACATTCCGATAGTCATAATGGTTGAAAATTTCTTTTTGTAGGCTAAGTATCCGAACTGTCCTTTTTGAACTTTATTTTTCATAATCATTTCTCCGTTTATTTCATGAGTCTCATCACCAGTAAGATGAATTTATGAGGTAATACTTTGCTGATAAAATAAAATGCCTGCATCGGCAGACTATATATCGAGATTTCCTTTTTGTTGCGTGCATCCAGTAAGGCTTTGGCAACTACTTTATCCGGTTTTGCCATAACAAACTGCTTAATAAATAAGCGGTCGGCTCCTTTTTCTGCCCGGTCAAAAAATTCGGTATCCACAGGTCCCGGACAAACAACCGTAATATAAATCTTCTGCTTGCGCAGTTCTTCTTTCAGGGCACGGCAAAAACTCAGTACATAGGACTTTGTGGCGGCATACACGGCAAACTTTGGCTGCGGTAAAAATGCTGCACTACTCGCAAGCTGGATAATGCGTCCACCTTTTTTCATATAGGGAATGCATAAATGCGTCATAAACGTTAAGGCAGTGCAGTTTAAATCCACCATTCCAATCTGGTCTTCTCTTGCGGATTGCATGCTTTCGGTTGCTACATTAGAATCCTGTGTATTTTGAGTATCGCTAAACGGTCCCAAGATACCATATCCCGCACTGTTTACAAGCATGGATATCTGTGGTTGTTCATTTGTCATGATTTCAACCAATTCTTCCTGTGCCTGTCTGTTACATAAATCATAAGCAAAAACACGGCATTTGTGCTTGCAGGATGCGGCAATTTCATTCAGTTTTTCTCTTCTTCTTGCAATTAACCAGAGTTCATCCACCTTTGGAAAACGCGTATCCACTTGTCTTACGAATTCACGTCCCATTCCGGAGGAAGCGCCGGTGATAATGATAATGTTTTTATGGCTCATATAGATTCCTATTTCTTTTTGTGTACGTTACGGATGGTTTTCTTTTTACGGTTTGCGGATTCGCTGGCTTTTTTGTTTTTTGTTACATTATTGGAAATATTTCTATCCGGTCGTATCAGGCATTTCTTATCGTATCCGACCAAATCCATCCGGCCTGCTTTTTGCAGCGCTTCTAATACCAATTCCCGGTTGGCCGGATTGCGGTATTGGATAAGGGCACGCTGCATGGCTTTTTCGTGCGGATTTTTGCAGACATATACCGGTTTCATAGTAACAGGATTTAATCCTGTGTAATACATAACCGTAGAAACCGTTGACGGTGTCGGATAAAAATCCTGTACCTGTTGCGGCATATAGCCAAGGTCGCGCAAATATTCGGCTAGTGCTACGGCTTCTTTAAGTGTGCTGCCGGGATGCGAAGACATCAGATAAGGCACCAGAAACTGCTTTAAACCGGCCTGTTCGTTTAACTTGGCATATTTCTTACGGAAACGTTCGTAAACCGAATTTTCGGGCTTTCCCATCTGTGTTAACACGGCATCACAAATATGCTCCGGAGCCACTTTTAACTGTCCGCTGACATGATGTTTAATCAGTTCACGGAAAAAAGTGTCGTCCTTATCTTCTATCAGGTAATCAAACCGGATTCCCGAACGGATAAATACTTTTTTTACACCCGGTAAATTCCGCAGTTTGCGTAACAAACTTAAATAATCTTTATGGTCGACATATAAATTCTTGCATGGAGTCGGAACCAGACATTGTCTGCCGGTGCAGACTCCGCGCTCTAACTGCTCTTTACATGACGGATGACGGAAATTGGCCGTCGGGCCGCCGACATCGTGAATATATCCTTTAAAATCCGGATCCTGTATCATGATTTCTGCTTCGTTTAGAATGGATTCATGACTTCTGACCTGAATGGTTCTTCCCTGATGGAAAGTCAGGGCGCAGAAATTACATCCGCCAAAGCAACCACGGTTGCTGATTAGCGAGAACTTAATTTCATTGATTGCAGGGACACCGCCTTTTTCCTCGTAGGACGGATGATAGGTGCGCATATATGGTAATGAGTATATCGCATCCATTTCTTCGGTTGATAATGGCGGCTGGGGCGGATTCTGTACGACATATACGCCGTTTGGATAACCCTCTACCAATGTTTCTGCTTTGATGGCATCGGTATTACGGTATTGGATGCCAAAACTCTTGGCATAAAGCGAAGGCTCGGCTTTCATGGAGTCATAATCCGGTAAGATAATAGGCTCATACAAACCATCAATATCCTTTGTTTTATAAACCGTGCCGCGGATAAAAGTGATATCCGATATCGCAAGGCCGCTGTTTAAAGCATCGGCAATTTCCACGATGGAACGCTCGCCCATGCCGTAAGAAATAATATCGGCACCACTGTCAAGTAATATGGAACGTTTAAACGAATTGGACCAGTAATCGTAATGTGCCAGACGGCGCAAACTGGCTTCAATTCCGCCAATAATTATAGGTGTCTTTTTGTAGGTTCTTCGTATCAGGTTACAATACACTACCGTTGCATGGTCAGGACGCTTGTAGGCCTCTCCGCCCGGCGTGTAAGCATCTGTTTCACGGTGTTTTTTGGAAACATAATAATGATTTACCATGGAATCCATATTACCGCTGCTGACAAGGAACCCAAGCCTTGGTTCCCCGAGAATGGAAATACTGGCATCGTCCTTCCAGTCGGGTTGTGCAATAATGCCGACTGTATATCCGCGTGAAACAAGTACGCGGCTGATAATGGCATGCCCAAAAGACGGATGATCCACATACGCATCTCCGCTTACATACACAAAATCAAGCTGTTTAATACCCGCTTGTTCCATATCCTGTTTTGAAATCGGCAAAAACCCTTGTGCCATTACTTTATCCTCGTAATTCTATATCGTAATAATCTTTGATGTAATAATCTGCTAAACGCTTCTTATCTTCTGTCTGGTGCATGGAATAGGCATCTTCAACGGCACATACTCTCATACCCGCATTTTTGCCTGCCATAATACCGGCAGTGATGTCTTCAAATACAAGGCATTCCTGTGGTAATACCCCAAGTTTATCCGCAACTGACAGATAAATATCGGGAGCCGGCTTGCCTTTTTTTACATCGCAACCTGTCATAATACAGTCAAAATTTCTGCCAAAACCACGCGCATTGGCAACTGCTTCCACAAGTTCCCTGGAATTACTTGTTGCAATTCCAAGCTTGATGCCGTGTGAAATACAATATTGTAAAAAAATATCTGCGCCCGGTTTTAGAGGAACATCATGAATGTATTTATGCCATGCCATTTCGTTCCAGTCCTGTTTCATCTGCTCAATCGAATCCGGAATCTGAAAACGTTCTTTAAAAAAGACTGCCGTTTCGGAAAAACTCTTGCCTTCTATCTCAGACTGGAGATTGTGCGGCAGGGAAATGCCGAAACGTCCCAAATATTCAATATCAATATCCTTCCATATCCACATGGAATCAACTAATGAGCCGTCTAAATCAAAAATGACGGCTTTTATTCCGTTTAACATAGAAAGTTCCTTTCTTTTATACCATAAACTGATTGAAAAGTCTGATAAAAACGTACATTTTATAAAGATTTAAGATAGGAAATCTCATCCTTGGTCAAGCGGCGGTAATCTCCCTTTGGTAAAGATTCATCCAAGGTTAGTTCTCCCATGGAAATACGTTTTAAATACAACACTTTATTGTTAACGGCTTCAAACATCCGCTTAATTTGGTGGAATTTGCCTTCCGTAATTGTGATATGTACCGTATTATCGGATAAAATCTGTACCTTTGCCGGAAGAGTTAACTTCTTTTCACCGATATCTACACCTGTTTCCAAAAGATGTACCTCTTCGTTACTAGGAGAATGCAGTAACTCTACATAATAGGTCTTGGGAATATGATGCCTTGGAGATAATAAACGGTGTCCCAATCCGCCGTCATTGGTAATCAGTAACAATCCTTCCGTATCTTTGTCCAAACGTCCGACCGGGTATAAATTTTTGCATGCTTCGTCCTTAAAATAATCAAGAACTGTTGCCTGGCTTTTATCCTCAGTTGCAGATATTACACCGGCGGGTTTATGAAGCATAAAATAAGCATATTCCTCCGTGGATAAAACATGACCCTGAAAACATACACAGTCCGTATCAGTAATCTTTGTCTCCGGTTTTTTAATAATACTGTCATTGACAGAGACCATTCCCTTTTGGATAAAGGATTTGACCTGACTTCTGGTACCAATATTTAAATCACATAAAAATTTGTCTAAACGTTTTTGCAAAGTTCTGTACCCTGTTCCTGTTTCGTATATTGAAATAATAAATAATTTGTTAGATTATAAATGAACCGATATAAAACACTTCGAATCAATAGTATCCTGCCGCTCATTACAGCTCTTTTATTTGTATTTTTGCTATTAACCAATCCGGTCAATAGTAAAAACCTTGTAAATGCCGGGCTTAACACCTGGTACAAACATATGATACCGGCACTGTTTCCTTTTATGGTGCTCTCCGGCTTTTTACTTCGCAGTGGTTTGTCCATGCGATTATCCGCAATTTTAAATCCGGTACTTGGACGGTTATTCCGTCTTTCTCCAAATGGTATCTACGTAATGATAATGGGTTTTTTGTGTGGTTTTCCGATGGGAGCAAATGTTATCGCCGAAAGCCTGTCCCTAAACCGTATTACACGTCGTGAAGCGGAACTTTTGCTTGCTTTTTGCAACAACATCGGACCGGTATACTTTATATCTTTTGCTTATGCCGCCTGTCCTCTTTTCCCCTTGGGAACATCCCTTTCCATTATGTATGGAATACCGCTCTTATATGGCCTGATTCTTCGTTATACACGTTACCGTGACATTCCATATGCTAAAGCATTAATAACTCCAAATTTGAGGCAAAATAACAATAATACCCCACAGAATAATTCTTATAACTATTTGGATTCTTTTCAGGAATCACTCCAAAAAGCCATTACATCCATTATAACCCTCGGCGGTTACATGGTAATCTTCAATGTCCTGCAACTACCGCTATACAATAC
>JAZMZZ010000019.1:0-3602 GCA_045586245.1 Lachnospiraceae bacterium
TTTATACCACATGAAAGCTTTCCTCATTTAGATGCCAGCAGGATAAGTCACAGGGCATAAAGCGATTCCGCACATATCTTTGTCCAATCTCTTCCCCGGTAAAGGTGCCAAAAAACTCAAATATCAGAGCACCCAGCGTAAAAAGATTGGTCTGCTCATCTATCACAGCACCCTCTTCATATTCTTCCGGCGCCTTCAAACGCTTCGTTCCAAACCAGTCCTGTCCCACATTATTAATGACCGGAGCCTTTCTGAAGAAATCAATATCGCAAATGGTGGTTTGGTCCGTTGCAAAATCGTACATAATGCTTCCGTCATAAAAATCCACTGCCACGTATCCTTTGTCCTGTATATGCTGCAAAAAGGAGAATAAAACCTCTACCATCTCCAGCTTTTTAGGGATGGGTAGCTCCTTCACCTTTTCCTTGGGGCTTTTCAAGGATGCATCCTTTTCATACGCCTCAAAATTCCAATGGTCAAAGAGGCACTCCCCTTCTGCCCACCGAAAAACCGCTATGTAAAGCTCCTCCTGCTCATAAACCTCTACCAGCTTTATCAGGTTCCGATGCTCCAGATCCTCATATATCCGAACTGCTTTTTTCAAGGTCTCTACCGACTCCCGGGGCGAAACCTCTGCCATCACAGTATCTACCCCTGCAATCTTACAGAAGTACCTTTCGCCGTCCTTTTCCATACCCACACAGATGCAGCCTGAACCGGTTTCATCCAATCCCCAAAAGGCCTTACCATATTTCTTAAGCCAGCTGAAGTCATGCTGCTTATTTAGTTTGAAGGAGATATTGCCTATTGTGTTGATTATCATTTTTCCTCCTGTACATGCCAAACAATGCTCGTAATACTACTCAAATAGAAAAGTCCATACCGGCACCCTTCACCTTGTATAGACTCAAAAAATACTTGCATCACCTGCAACTATATGCTATTCTTTACTTAAGAAGTGGTACTTAGCGGTACCCCTTGCTAATAAATTGGTTGAAAATAATCCGCCCAAGTTTATCAGGCTCAGGGCGGATTATTTTTCGTCTTTATGACTTATCTTGTAGACAAGACCTATTATAGCTACTATCAATAATCCTAATTGAATTAGAACATCGTATGTAACATATTCCATAGGCATCTCCCCCTTTCTCAAGGGGCCGCCGTTCCCACTCTTATATTATACCATAACACATGTTGAATGTCTATATTTATCTCGAACACACGTTTGTTCACTTAAACTCTTGCACAGTTAGAAAAAGTATATTATTCTTTACTTAGAGGTGGTACTCAGCGGTACCCCTTAATCAAGCCAAACGAAAAAATAACCGCCTAGATTGGTCGTCCGGGGCGGTTATTTTTTGCCTTCCTGTTCTCCCCTGCACGCGTAAAATAACGTGCACTTATTTCCTCACCACATAAAGATATCTTCCCATCTTTTCCTTAAATTGTTCAACCGGTTCCGTCGCGCAATCCGTCTGCCCAATCAACATATCAAACCACTCATCATACCCTTCTTTTGCGAACTCTTTTTGATATTTCAGGGCCGCCTCCCGTTTGGTTTTCAGCAATTCATACGTTTCTTCCGTTATGTCGGTCACTTCATAGCACATGTCATTCAGACGCAATACCTCTGCAAACATGGTCGTATGGGCATTCTCCGTTTTGGGAACCACATCGCCTTCCTGATAGCCTATGAAAAATACCCCGCCCGGCTTTAACCATCGTTTCACCTGCGCAACAAATGCCGTCATATCCTTGGCGAAATACATGGTGTCCATCGATACAATCACATCAAATGCTTCCGCCGGATACTCAATTTCTCCGATAATTCCTTCTCGGAATTCAGCACGCTCCGTGAACAACGCCTGTGCCGTTTTAATCGCTTCTGCAGAATAATCAAAGCCGTGAATGTATGCATTGGTTTTACGTTGCAGAAATCCAAGCATTTTACCGTTTCCGCAACCGATGTCAAGAATATGCACATCCTCTTTCTCCGGAACGTATTGCAGAATTCTCTCAATCTGTGCAACATTACTGAAACCATCCTGCGAGAAATCCTCCCCGAAGGCCTCTTTGCAAAAAAGCCGGAACGCCTCGGATTCACCTGCCATCTTATAAAATGCCTCGTAGGCATCATAAAAAAGTAAATCACTTTTATTCATCCGCAACTCCTTTTTATCCTTTTAAAAGGTCCAATAATTCATATAAATCGCTGATACCATCCGCTGTTTTCGCCGTCCGCAAGATATGTACAAATCGGCAATCTGCATTTTTTGCAGCTTGTCTGTCTTTCTCTTCATCGCCGACAAAAATCAGTTCCGTAACCGGAACTCCAAAGTGCTCTGCAATCATTTGCAGACCTTTCATATTGGGTTTACGATATCCTGCGATTTCAGAAGATATGTAAAGGTCGAAATACCCCAATAACTCCTCCATATCCTTGCGGAACACTTCATCCGGCATGGCCGAAGGCAAATCTGTAAGGGTTGCGATTGCATATCCTTCCTCCTTGAGGGTCTGTAAAACCTCCACCGTCTCCGGATAAATCTCTGCTGTCAGATTCAAACCGCTCCAAAATACTTCCATACATTCTGCAAAGGGAACTTCAAGATTCCAATGTTTCAATGCTTTGGCAAAAATCTGCTCTGCCTTATATTCAACTTCCCTGTAATTTACTCTGGGGTTAAAATCCTTCAGAATCTGAAGCGTCTGTTCAATCTCTTCTTCGGACACATTGCAACCATACTTTTTTATAATTGCTTCAAGCCCCTGCTCATAGAAATCCACCCAGGAATGCGGCATACCGACATACTGCATCAAGGTGCCTCCCAAATCAAATACCACAATTTTCATTCTTCAGTTCTCCATCTGCAACAGGAATCGACGTTTGTTTACTTCAAATCCACCGACATAATATATCGCGTCGGGAAAAACTCATAGAGGTGCAATTTCTTCACGGTTCCCGTCAACGGTGCAAACCCTTCGGTCAGTATCGGCAGTGCCTTGCAAATCACCGACGGTTCCTCAATAAGCATCGTTGTGTGCGCAGTCCATGCCGGATCCGTTCCGAACTGCTCTTTGAGGCTCTGCAGTTTCTCATTTATATCCGGTGCAATAAAAAGGACCCACCCGCCTGGGAAAATACCAATATGACTAAGCTGTACTTCGAAGGACTCCGTTTCAGTCGCAATCCTTTGTAAATCTGCTTTCAGCGCCTCTTCCCGATCTGTCGGAAATGACCCCAGTGTGATATGCATGGGAATGTTTTTAGTCTCTTTTCCCACAAAACCTGCCTCATATAATTTCTTCTGAAAACCTGCCAGCTGCACCTCTGTCGCGTCATCATACCCTGCTAAAATGTATAATTTTTTGTCTTCCATACTGTTTCTCCTTTGTATTCCGATTCGTGAGGTGTGCATAGAAATTTTTTGCTTCACAGGAAATTCCTATGAAGTAAAAAGCTACCCAACCATACATAATTTTCCGCGAAAAATATATCCGATTTTTTCATAGCAGGCGTTTGATGCAACATAATCCGCATCCGTATAAAGCATCGGAACACAACCCTGTGCCTCAACTATTTTGGTGACCTGATATACCAG
>JAZMZZ010000020.1:0-7412 GCA_045586245.1 Lachnospiraceae bacterium
TGGATAATCTTTCCGAGAAAGAAAAAGCACTTAAGGACGTGGTATTGGCTGTGAAACGAAACAGTTATGAGGAGTCTGCCAAGAAGCTTGGGCAGGATGTAAGTAGTTTAAATCGCGTGATTGAAGGAAAAAAAGCATTGGAAGAACTTACTAAAACGCATATTTCCTTGAGTTCGTGACAAAAATAAATCATATAAAAATTTAATGTTCGCAAGATGCGTCTTGCATTTAGGAGGAAGAATTACATGATGGATGAAGCAATGCAGGCAAAATATGATGAGAAAATGAAAAGCATAATGGCGCTTGCCAAGAAGAAAAAGAATGTTCTGGAATACAGTGAGATTCAGGACCATTTTTTAGAACTCGTGCTTACAGAGGAGCAGTTTGCCCGTGTGATTGAGACACTGGAAGCCGGTGGCGTGGATGTACTGCGTATTACATCACCGGAAGATGATGATCCGTTAATCGAGGACGAAGAGATTATTTTAACCGAAGAGGATGAGGTGGATGTGGAGAATATCGACCTTTCCGTTCCGGACGGTGTCAGCATTAAAGACCCGGTAAGAATGTATTTAAAGGAGATTGGCAAGGTACCTCTTTTAAGTGCGGAAGAAGAAATCGAACTTGCCCAGAAGATGGAAGAGGGAGATGAGGAAGCTAAAAAGAAACTTGCAGAAGCCAATCTTCGTTTGGTTGTAAGTATTGCAAAGAGATATGTCGGACGTGGTATGCTTTTCCTTGATTTGATCCAGGAAGGTAACCTTGGTCTTATCAAAGCGGTTGAAAAATTTGATTACCGTAAGGGATATAAATTCTCTACCTATGCCACATGGTGGATCCGTCAGGCAATTACCAGAGCGATTGCCGACCAGGCAAGAACCATCCGTATTCCGGTTCATATGGTAGAAACCATTAATAAATTAATCCGTGTCAGCAGACAGTTGTTACAGGAACTTGGCAGGGAACCGTCACCGGAAGAAATTGCCGAAGAGATGAATATGCCGGTAGAACGTGTACGTGAAATTTTAAAGATTTCACAGGAGCCGGTTTCCTTGGAAACTCCAATCGGTGAAGAAGAAGACAGTCATCTTGGTGATTTCATCCAGGATGATAATGTACCGGTACCTGCGGATGCCGCTGCATTTACATTATTGAAGGAACAGTTGGTGGAAGTGCTCAGCACATTGACAGACAGGGAGCAGAAGGTATTACGTCTTCGTTTCGGTCTTGATGACGGACGTGCAAGAACATTGGAAGAAGTTGGTAAAGAATTTAACGTTACCCGTGAACGTATCCGTCAGATTGAAGCCAAGGCACTCCGTAAACTCCGTCATCCGAGCCGCAGCCGTAAGTTAAAGGATTACCTTGACTAAAATTAGAAAAGGAATTCTAAGTTGATGAAACGAGAGATAGTATTATCTGAGCGTATGCAGATGGTTGCAAATATGGTAAGCAAGGGCAATATATTGGCAGATATCGGTTGTGACCACGGGTTTGTTTCGATTTATCTTGTAAAGAACAATATCTGCCCAAGGGTCATAGCAATGGATGTCAACGAAGGTCCTCTTCTTAGGGCAAAGGAGCATATTAAGGAGCATGACCTTGCTTCGTACATAGATGTACGTTTGTCAGATGGGATGGAGAAACTTCAACCGGAAGAAGCAGACAGTATTTTGATTGCAGGTATGGGAGGAAGGCTTGTGATTAAGATACTTACAGAGTGTATGGATAAGGCAAAGGCATTGCGGGAGATTATTTTGCAGCCCCAGTCGGAACTTCATCTGGTAAGACAGTTCTTAACGGATAATGGTTTTCATATTTTACAGGAGGATATGGTAAAGGATAACGGTAAGTTTTATCCAGCCATGCGTGTTGTTTGGCAGGAAGAAAGTCCACAGGACTTATCGGAAGAAGAATTATGGTATGGTCCTCTTTTACTAAAGCAAAAGAATCCTGTTTTGTGGGAGTATCTTACAAATGAGAAAGCCAAGTACGCACAGATAGCAGAAGATATTGAAGATAAAGGCAACAATACAGATAAAGAGACTAAGGATATGATACATAGCAGGCAGAGTCTGATAGACAGGGCGCTTTCCTGCTTTGGATAGTCAGGAGGAAAGCCATGCGTTGTGTGGATGTAATGGAATTACTGGAGGATTTATCACCGGTTTCTTATGCAGAAGGCTGGGATAATGTGGGTCTGTTACTAGGACGAAAGGATAAAACCGTCCACAAAGTAATGCTTGCACTGGATGCTACCGATGATGTTGTACAGCAGGCAGTTTTACAGGGGGCGGATATGTTAATCACGCATCATCCGCTATTGTTTTCACCTTTAAAACGGATTACGGAAGATGATTTTATCGCAAGAAGAATTATTAATCTGATTAAGAATGATATTTGTTATTATGCCATGCATACGAATTTTGATGTGATGGGAATGGCAGATGCAGCTGCTGATTTATTAAAACTTCATCACTGTGAGGTATTGGAGGTTACCTATGAGGATGAGGTGGCAAAGGAAGGAATCGGCAGAATCGGCAGATTGCCGGGTGAGATGTCGCTAAAAGAATGTGCACAGTATTGTAAAACGGTATTTGGTCTTGAAAATGTCCGCATGTATGGGGAAGCGGATGCACCGGTAGAAACGGTGGCAATTGTACCGGGAGCCGGAGATGATTATATTAAGAATGCACTTTCTATGGGTGCGGATGTATATATAACCGGCGATATCGGACATCACGACGGATTGGATGCGATGGAGCAGGGGCTTGCTGTGATAGATGCATCCCATTACGGGATTGAGAAATTGTTTGTGCCGTATATGGCAGAGGTGTTTGCAAGCCGTATGCCGGAACTTATGGTAATAAAAGCATCTGAGAAAGAGCCGTTTGTTGTGGTATAAAAGTTTTTTGGGAAGGTATTTTTAAAGAAAGGGGTAGTTATATGGCAATTATTACAATTGGCACAGTAACAAAAGAATATGAAATAGGGACTACATTTGAGCAGATTGTACAGGAATATCAGGAGCAGTACAACAATACCATTGCCCTGGTTACAGAAAATGGGAAAATAAGGGAATTACATAAAAAAGTCAGCAAAGATGCGGACGTAAAGTTTATTACATTATCCGATACCATCGGACATAAGACCTATGAGAGAAGTGCGATAATGCTTTTTGTAAAGGCAGTGCATGATATTATGGGTAAAGATGTGCGTATCAAAGTTGAATTTTCCATCGGAAAAGGAGTTTACTGTGCAATTCAGGGGGATAAGAAGCTGGCTGATGCTTCGGTAAAGAAGATAAATAAGAGAATGAATGATATGGTTGCGGAGAATATTCCGATTACAAAAAAACCGTATCCGATTGCAGAGGCGGTTGCTTTATTTAAGAAGCAGGGAATGGAAGATAAGGTAAATTTATTCCGTTACCGCCGCAGTTCGTATGTCAATGTGTATGAATTGGACGGTTATTATGATTATTTTTACGGCTATATGCTGCCGAGTACCGGATATATTAAGTATTTCCAGGTGTTCCCGTATGAAAGCGGCGTGCTTTTACTTTTACCGGACAAAAACTGTCCGACCCAGCTTGAGTTATTTGAGCCGCGTGAGAAATTATTTGCGACACTGGAGGCGGCTAATTCCTGGGGTGAAGATTTGGGAATCGGTACGGTGGGTGATTTGAATAACCGTATCTGCGAGGGCAGATTGTCCGATGTAATTCTGGTACAGGAAGCACTGCAGGAGAGAAGAATTGCAGAAATTGCCAACGAAATCGTGGCGCGTGGCGGTATAAAATTTGTTATGATTGCAGGTCCGTCATCTTCCGGTAAGACTTCTTTTTCTCACAGATTATCCATCCAGTTGCAGACGCATGGATTAAAACCGCATCCGATAGCAGTGGATGATTATTTTGTAGACAGGGAAAAGACTCCAAAAGATGCCAATGGCGATTATAACTTTGAATGTCTCGAAGCCATCGATTTGGAACAGTTTAATAAAGATATGAGCCGTTTGCTTAACGGAGAAAGAGTGGAACTTCCGAAGTTTAATTTCAAGACCGGACATAGGGAATACAATGGTAATTTCAAGGAACTCGGACCGGATGATATTCTGGTTATTGAAGGAATCCATGGATTAAACGATAAGATGTCCTATGCACTTCCTTCTGAAAGTAAGTTTAAGATTTATATTTCGGCGCTTACCAGTCTGAATGTAGACGGACATAACCGTATTCCGACTACGGACGGCAGATTGCTTAGGAGAATGGTACGTGATGCCAGAACAAGAGGAGCATCCGCAACAAGAACCCTGCAGATGTGGCCGAGCGTAAGACGTGGGGAAGAGGAAAATATTTTCCCATATCAGGAAAGTGCGGATGTAATGTTTAACTCAGCACTCATTTATGAACTTGCATTGTTAAAACCATATGCGGAACCGTTATTATACAGTGTACAGCCGACGGAACCGGAGTATTACGAAGCGCAGCGATTGCTTAAGTTCCTCGGTTATTTCTTAAGCATACCGGGTGACAGTATTCCGAATAATTCTCTGGTACGTGAATTTAGCGGCGGTAGTTGTTTCAATGTATAAAATATATTATAATAGCAAAAATAAGTAGGCCGGATGGTCGCAGCAGCAAACTTGGTTTGTTGATGAGGAAAGTCCGGGCTTCACAGGGCAGGATGCCGGATAACGTCCGGTGGAGGCGACTCCAAGGCAAGTGCAACAGAAATATACCGCTGCTTTGCTTGCAAGGCAGTAAGGGTGGAAGGGCAGTGTAAGAGACTACCGCCCTGTTGGTAACAACAGGGGCACATGTAAACCCCATCCGAAGCAAGACCAAAACGAAAGCGATAAGTCTGCCCGGCTTGCTTTCAGGTAGGTCGCTTGAGGCTGTTGGTAACAGCAGTCCTAGATAGATGACCATCCACGACATAACCCGGCTTACAGGCCTGCTTATTTTTCTGATAAATGTTATTTGTTGATAATTGACGGAAACGAGATATGCAAAGTGCAGTGTGCAAAGCACAGGGGTGTACTTTGCATATTTTCGGTTTGACGAATGGTAAGGGAGTGGATTTTGAAATATTACCTACTGACTGTTAAGTAAATTGAATTGGTAGGTATGAAATTGGAGTTGTTTTGACTGATGACCTACTAAATTAGGGCTTTATGCAAATTAGTAGGTATGAATTTGGCAGGATTCGTGTAGAATTACCTACTATTAATATAATTTCAGTATTATAGTAGGTAGTTGGAAGAGGATTTTAATAAAAAAATGATTAATTATGTAAGCTAAAGGTATTAAAAAGCCTACTAATCTAGGTTTGAGACCTCGTTTGGTAGGTAAAATTTGTTTACATAATTCAAAATAGAGAGCCAATAGGTAGTTTTAGTTTTATTGATAGATTAAAAATAGAAATTTAGGATTAATGGAATGAATAGAAAACAGGTATATTATATTCTAATTGTCTTATTAGCTTTTCTTTGGGTATTAGCGGTTGGAATACAACAAAATACGAAATATACCAGTGCATCAAAGGCAATGGTATATATTACAAATGAAGGATATGGCGGAAACGGTTCGATCTATAAGATATCAGATACTGAAATTGTTGTTATTACAACTTACCATCTGTTACAGGATAGTGAAGAAGTGATGGTTTACTTCCCAGGGCAGGATATTGTTTCGGCACGTGTTTTAGGAGTAAATGAAAAACATGATGTCGGATTTATAGAGGTGCGAACCGAGGACGTTGGATTGGATACAATTGATAAACTAGCCACTGTGCATTATGAAGAAAAAGCAGTCGATACGCTAAAGATCGATGATGCCATGGAATACCGCTTTTTAGAATGGAATGGCGGAAATGTATCAGCGGTAACGCATAAAGGAAAGATTGGACATACCAATTGGTATATCGAAGATTTTGATGATTATTTTATATATAACTATTGTGACGTGGAACCCGGAATGTCCGGATGTGCAGCCGTAACGGAAGATGGAAGTTATATCGGAATGATGATTGGCGGCGTGGATAATGAGTCCGGTGCGCTTAGTGCCAAGACGATTGCGGAGATTTATGCAGGGATGGATAGTTATTAGATACGAAAGATTTTTGCCGGCGATGTTTTTTTAGGGAAAGTTAATACTTTCTGCATTCGGATAAGTTGACATTACCTTTAAAAAGGGGCAAAATAACTAGTGGCAAACAATGGAAAGGTCAGGTAGAAAAATGACAAGAATTGATATCGTTTCCGGATTTTTAGGAGCCGGCAAGACAACATTAATTAAGAAATTACTTAGCGAAGCATTAAACGGCCAGAAGGTTGTTTTGATTGAAAATGAATTTGGTGAAATCGGCGTAGACGGCGGATTTTTAAAGGAAGCCGGAATCGAGATTAAGGAAATGAATTCCGGATGTATCTGCTGTTCATTAGTGGGAGATTTTGGTACTTCTTTGCAGGAAGTAATGAAGACCTATGCGCCGGAAAGAATTTTAATTGAGCCGTCAGGCGTTGGCAAGCTTTCCGATGTTATGAAAGCGGTTCAGGATGTAGATATGGGCGAGGATGTGCAGCTTAACAGTGCGGTAGCGGTTGTAGATGCGTCCAAAGCCAAAATGTATATCAAGAACTTTGGTGAATTCTTTATTAACCAGATTGAACATGCGGGAACAATCATTTTAAGCCGTACACAGAATATCTCTGAAGAGAAATTAAATAAGGCAATTGAATTAATCCGTGAGCATAATGCCAAGGCAACGATTATTACTACGCCTTGGGACAAGTTGGAAGGCAAGGATATCCTTGCTACAATCGAAGGTGCCACGGACTTAGAAAAAGAATTGATGGAGCAGGTGAAAGAAGCACATGAGCATCATCATCACGGACACCATCATCATCACGAGCACGGTGAAGAATGTACTTGCGGATTCCATGACCACGACCATGAACATCATCACCATCATGAAGACGGCGAAGAATGCTGTTGTGGTCACCACCATGATCACGAGCATCATCACGATCATGAGCACCATCATGACCATGAACACGAACATCATCATGAAAACCACCATGACCATGGCGAAGGTTGTACATGCGGATGCCATGACCACGACCATCATGGACATCATCATGCCGATGAAGTGTTTACAAGCTGGGGCTTAGAAACACCGCATGAATTTACAAAGGCAGAAATCGAAGCGATTTTAGAAGCACTCGAAGATGATAAAACTTACGGATTTGTTCTTCGAAGCAAGGGTATGGTTCCGGAAAAAGAAACCGGTGAGTGGATTTATTTTGACTATGTTCCGGGTGAATCCAATGTGCGTACCGGCAAAGCTGATGTAACCGGTAAGATTTGTGTAATCGGTTCTAAGTTAAATGAAGAGAATCTTCATAAA
>JAZMZZ010000021.1:0-1809 GCA_045586245.1 Lachnospiraceae bacterium
GATTTATGAGTCCAAATGCGTAGCCATCAGTCTGGGTAAGGATTTGGATAATGGGCATGACAGAGGTCCGAAAGGGAAATCAAAAGGCGGTACGCAGAGAGAGCAGGAGGTCATTTTCCATGCTCTTCAGGGTAATTGGAAGAAGGACACTATCGGCGGGCATATTGTGCGCAACAATATTATTCACGACTGCGAGCAGGCTGGTGTAGTAGGCCATTTGGGTGGCGCGTTTAGTACGATTGAAGGTAATACGATTTACAACATTCATCACAAACGTATTTTCCACGGCGCGGAAGTGGCAGGCATCAAGCTTCATGCGTCTTTGGATACGCAGATTATCAATAATAAGATTTATGGCTCTTATCGTGCGGTGTGGCTGGATTGGCAGGCGCAGGGAACCCGTATCAGCAGAAATGTGTTCTTTGACAATCTTTCCGAAGACTTCTTTGTAGAAGTTTGTCACGGACCGTATCTGGTAGACCACAACCTGTTTTTATCTAAGATGAACTTTAGAAATCTGGCACAGGGTGGTGCTTTTGTACATAATCTTTTTGCGGGAAGAATGGTTCTGCGTGAGGAATTGTCCAGATGGACACCGTATCATTTTGCACACGATACGGCGGTTGCCGGTTACAACAATTTCACCGGTGGCGATGACCGTTATGTGAATAATCTGTTCCTGTTTGACGGGGATGAAGATATGACGATTAAGCCGATGACCTTCTTTGAGCATCTGCCGTTACCTCCTCGTAAAGCGAATAAAGAGAAGGGTCAGATTATGGATGGTGTGCCGGATGATTCCGTATGTTATTTGTATCCTTCAGGACTTTCTGCGTATGATAAGTATCCGGTTGGAAATGAAAAGATGCCTTGGGAGTTTACAGAGGAAGAACGTAAGGAACGCGAGGAAAAATACGGAAGTCTTTATCCGCTTGGCCGTTGGGCGATACCTGTACAGACAAAAGGAAATGCGTATTTTGGCGGCGCAGTGGGATGTGCGCATGAGCCTGATGCGAAAGTCTGCGAACAGGCAGGTATTACAATAGATTTTTCCGAAAAAACAGATAAGGTATTTGTTTGTATCAAAGACGCGGAGTTACTCGGTGGTGCAGGCTCAGAACTCTTATCTGCAGATGCATTGGGCGAAACTTACCATGCGGAAATGGCATATGAGAATCCAGACGGAACCAATATTGTGTTTGATACAGATTTTTTTGGAAAGAAACGTCCGGCAGGCAATGTAACACCGGGACCTTTTGAAGTGATGGGGCCGGACGCATTGGATTGTGAATTTGAACTATGAAAGAAATAAAGAAAAATGAATTATACCAATTAAAGGACTTTTTTATACTTTGGAGTACCCAGAGTATATCCCAACTTGGCAGCAGTATTACGGCGTTTGCACTTACGTTGTGGTTGTATGAGCAGACGGGTTCTGCGTTAAGTACAGCGGCACTTACGATATGCTCGTATGCGCCATACGTGGTGATGAGTATATTTGCTGGTGCACTGACTGACCGGTTTGATAAAAAGAAGACTATGCTTGTCTGTGATATGCTTGCAGTTATTTGTACCTTAATGATATTTGGATTGTTCAATACGGGCAATCTGATGGTATGGCATTTGTATGCGTTAAATGCAGTATCCGGACTAATGAATACGGTACAGCAACCGGCATCGGAAGTTGCCATGACGCTTATCATTCCGGAAAAGGATTACCAGAAGACAAGCGGACTCCGTTCTCTGTCAAGGTCACTGATATCCATATTAAATCCTTTGATAGCGACGGCATTGTACGCATTTATCGGA
>JAZMZZ010000022.1:0-3023 GCA_045586245.1 Lachnospiraceae bacterium
GGAGTTAAACCTCTCTTCCAAAGAATCAATTTCTACCATTGCCTCTGCGGCACGATTTTTTTCCTGATTGTATTGGACCAGAAGAAAGGCACAACATCCGCCAAGAGAAATAATGATGAAAGTCATAATGGTCATTACAATCCGGCGGACCATGCGTTTACGTTTGTTTCGTTTCTTGCGTTCTTTTTTTAATTGTTCTTCTCTAAAATCGTCTCTATAAAAATCCATTCGTACATCCTATCTGAAAAAATTGTCATTGGGTAACATAAGTACAATACTACTATAAAGAATAATCGCCTTTGCTTCAACTTCTTTTTACTGGAAAAATTCTTATATTTCTATTAAGAGTTTATAGAAAAGTAATAAAAAGTTAAGACTTAAGAAGTTGTATGTTTAGACATCTTTTGCTAATATAATCCATATGAAAATAGCAAATGAAACCATAGAGATAATTGAAAAACAGTTTGCGCTGGATTGCAATCTGGAAGAAGCAAAGGAAATTCAGCCCGGAAAAATGTACTTATCTAAGTCAAAACCGCTGCCGGGAGCACGCATGGTACATAAAACGGATATTTTCTTCCGCGCCATCATCTTTATGGGAAAGGCGTATCTGATGGCGGATGAGAGTATTTATGATGGTTGTGAAGAACTATTTAAGGATGTTTCTCCGGATTGGTTTTGTAAGTTTCCGAACTTAAGAATCTTAGATGCCGCATTGCAGGAATTCGGGTATGAGATTGCGGATACGCATATCTACTATTTGCCGGATATGGATGCGCCTGTAATAGAGGAGACAAGGCCGGTTATCTGGTACGATGAAAAAGCGATTGCCACAATGAAGGAGGACAATCCTTTTCACAATGCGTTTTGTTATTCGCCGACGCAGCCGGATATTATCGGAGTCGGAGCGATTGCGGATGACGGAAGCATCAAGGGAATGGCGGGTGCCAGCTTGGACGGAAAATATGTCCGCCAGATTGGTATTGATGTGAAGGAAGAATATCGTGGAGAAGGGCTTGCGACTTACTTAACAACACTTATGAAGCAGAAGCTTCTTAAAAAAGGCACACTTCCGTTTTACGGGACGAGTGAATCCCATTCACTGTCCAGAAGTGTAGCTATAAAGTCCGGATTTTTACCGGCATGGTGTGAAATATATGTAAAGAAAAGGGGAGAGTAACATGGCATTATTTAACAAAAAGAAAAATGATGACGGCATCGAACGCATCCGGCCAAACAGCGTCGGCAGTATGTTTAAGACATTCGGCATTGTAGCGCTGGTGCTGGTGTTGGTATTGGTGGCGTCGCAAAGTACCTATCAGATTAGGGAACAGGAACAGGCGGTTCTTACTACTTTTGGTAAGGCACAGGCAGTAACAACGCCGGGACTTCATTTTAAGATTCCGTTTATCCAGAATGTAACAAAGGTGAATACAACCATTAAGGGATTCAGTATCGGTTACGATGAATCAACCAATGAAGTAATCGAAGACGAAGCGATTATGATTACCAGCGATTACAATTTCATTGATGTGGATTTTTATGTGGAATACAAAGTATCTGACCCTGTGAAAGCCATTTATGCTTCAGAGGATCCTGTTTTAATTTTGAAAAACATGGCGCAGAGCTGTATCCGTACCGTAATCGGAAGTTATGATGTGGATTCTGTTTTGACAACCGGTAAGAATGAGATTCAGTCAGCAATTAAAGAGATGATTATGGCAGAACTGGATGAGAACGATATCGGTGTGGCACTTGTTAATATTACGATTCAGGATTCCGAACCTCCGACAGTTGAGATTATGGAAGCTTTTAAGAAGGTAGAAACTGCTAAGCAGGGCAAAGAAACCGCGATTAACAATGCCAATAAATACCGGAACGAGAAGATTCCGACCGCACAGGCAGAAGCAGACCGTATTATCAAAGATGCGGAAGCGTTTAAGGCAGAGCGAATTAATGAGGCGACCGGTCAGGTGGCAAGATTCAATTCCATGTATGCAGAGTACATTAAGAACCCGGTGGTTACCAAGCAGCGTATGTTCTACGAAGCAATGGAAGAAGTATTACCGGATTTGAAGCTGATTATTGATTCGGGAGAAGGCGTGGAGAAGATTCTGCCGTTAGAATCTTTTTCAACTCTTGAAATAGAAGCAGGCAGTTCCGATGTGATTTCGGACGTAACAGAAGAATAAGGAGGGAAAGACGATGAAAAAAGGTTTAGGCGTTTTTGCCGGATTTATTGTTGTAGTGGCATTGTTTTTAGGTCTTTCCTGCATGGTAGTTACAGGGGAGAACGAATACAAATTAATAAGACAGTTTGGTAAGATTGACCATGTAGAGTCTGAGGCTGGACTCAGCTTTAAGCTTCCGTTTATCCAGACGGTGGATTCCTTACCAAAGTATATCCAGATTTATGATTTGGCGCCGAGTGATGTTATCACAAGGGACAAGAAGACCATGATTACCAATAGTTATGTACTGTGGCAGATTACGGACCCGATTAAATTTGCACAGACCTTAAACGGCTCCATCGGTAATGCAGAGAACCGTATCAACACTGTGGTATATAACTCCATTAAAAATATTATCAGTTCCCTGTCCCAGGAAGAAGTCATTTCCGGACGAGACGGTGAACTGACCGCGGCAATCCTTAAGAATATGGGAAATACTTTTGACCAGTACGGAATCAAGGTACTTACTGTTGAGACTAAGCAGCTGGATTTACCGGCGGATAATAAGACGGCCGTTTATGAGCGTATGATTTCCGAGCGTGAAAACATCGCGGCAACTTATACTGCAGAAGGTACATCCGAAGCACAGATTATTAAGAATACAACGGATAAAGAAGTCAGCATTATGATTTCTGAGGCCCAAAAGCAGGCAGAGATTCTAAAGGCGGAAGGCGAAGCCGAATACATGAAGATTCTTTCCGATGCGTATTCGGATGAGAGTAAGACAGATTTTTATTCCTTTGTAAGAAGTTTGGACGCAGTGAAAGCATCCATTACCGGAGATAACAAGAC
>JAZMZZ010000023.1:0-57662 GCA_045586245.1 Lachnospiraceae bacterium
TTTGTAGCAAATAATTCCTGGAACATGAAACGTCCAAGTCTTGTTGCTGTATCAAGAGATGTTAAGCAGAAGCAAGAAACTGCAAGACAGATAATTGTATATGTAACATTAACTGCGCCTTCACCAAATCCCATAGTAGCAAAGAATCCTGAGATAGCCTTACCAAAGATGATTGTAGGCGAAATTGTTTCTAAACCAAATGCTGCCTGAACAGCTGCCTGAGAACCGTCTGATGATAATGTACCAACTGCGATTAAGGAAATAACAGCAAGTACACATTCGATTAACATAGAACCGTAACCGATCATTAATGCATCACCTTCGTTATCAAGCTGCTTAGAGGTTGTACCGGAACCGATTAATGAATGGAAACCGGAAATAGCACCACATGCAATTGTGATGAATAATACAGGGAAGATAAAGTTATTACCAACCTTGAATCCAACAAATGCAGGTGTCTGGATTGCAGGATTAGCACCAATGATACCAACTACTGCTGCAATCATCATGAAGTAAAGTAAGAATGAGCTTAAGTAATCTCTAGGCTGTAATAAAATCCATACAGGAGCTACAGAAGCAACAATGATGTATACGAATACGATTACCAACCAAGCTGTCTTAGGTAAGTTGATTGGGAACATGATACCGAGTGCTACACAAAGTGCAAGACCGATAACACCAACTACAGAAGCAACTGCCATAGGAGCGTTCTTTCTGTAAACGAAGAAACCAAAAGCAATAGCCAATGGGATGAATAATAAAGATGCTGTAGCAACAGAACCGTTAGCTGCACTTCCTGAGAAAGAGTTAGCAACGATATCAGCAAAAGCTGCTACTACGAGTAATAATACTAACCATGCGAATACTGTGAAAAGTACTCTACATTTTCTACCCATTGTAGATTCGATAACTTCACCGAGTGATTTACCTTCGTGACGGATAGAAACGAAGATAGAACCGAAATCCTGAACCGCACCGAAGAAGATACCACCGATAACGATCCAAAGGAAACATGGAACCCATCCGAAGAATGCTGCCTGGATTGGTCCGTTGATTGGGCCTGCGCCTGCGATAGATGAGAAATGATGTCCCATTAATACAGGAGCTTTAGCCGGTACATAGTCAACACCGTCTTCCATTGTATGAGCCGGTGTCTTCTTTTCAGGGTCAAGGCCCCAAGTTTTTGCTAAGTATTTACCGTAGGTTAAATAACCAACTACGAAAATAGCGATAGCAACTAAGATTAATACGATTGCGCTCACAATTAATCCCTCCTATTTTTTTGTATAATGTGAGATTTCTTATAATAACAGGTCGCCCTGATTATAAGCAGCTTTGGTACTGCAACGGAAATATCCGTTCTTTAGTATTATACGATTGGTGATTCCTGCTTAAACGGCTCTATGCCCTGTTTGTCGCATAACGCCTTAAAACCAATCTTTCCTTCGCGCATTTCTTTAAAAATGCCTTTTAAAATTTTCTTTTTCTTAGAAGATGCAAAATTATGATATACCTTCTCATCTTCCATGGATACCAGACAAATCTGAATCTGTGAATATCCTCTCATATTCATCTGATAGCCTTTATCAAAACTAAGACGCTTAACTGCCTTAATAACCTTCTTATCCGGAACCTTATCCGAAATCAAAATTACCGACATATACGAATACATATGATTCGGATCCGGAAGTTCCTGTCCCTTACGCACAAGCTGCGGCTCTACATAATCCAGCATAATCTGCTTCATCTTAGCTACATCATCTATCGTAAAACTGTCCTTATTTAAAAAGAAAATATGCTCATAACTGTCAGATGACCACATATTGGTATTACGTGTAAGAACAAACTTCTCAACATGGCTGAAAAAATAGCCGTATGCCGGAAATTCCACTCCACCAATGGAATATGGTACATATATATCAAATGTTCCCGAATAACGGGCCAGAAGTCTGTCAAGATATCTCTCGCTTTGTGACATCTCCTGCATAAGCACTTCTGTGTTGTTAATAATATTATCCATAAATCTTTCCTATCTCATTACGTTAATGCGCCAAACTACGACACAGTAACATTAAACTAATATTATCATAAAGAATGTTAAAAAACAATAAAAAAAACATCTCAAAATATCATATTTTGCGTAATTTATCCAATAACGCCACAAAATATTCCGGTAATGGTGCTAAAGTCTCAATATATTGCCCACTATCCGGATGTTTGAAACCAAGAATATACGCATGCAGGGTCTGACCACTTAATTTAAACGGATTTTTCCCTGTAGAATATACCTCATCCCCAAGCAAAGGATGACCAATACTTGCCATATGTACACGGATCTGATGGGTACGGCCCGTTTCCAATTCACATTCAATGTAGGTATATCCCTTAAAACGTTCCAATACACGGTAATGCGTTACGGCATCTTTTCCGTTTTTGTAATTAACGGACATCTTCTTACGGTCTTTTTCATCCCGCCCTATCGGGGCATTTATGCATCCCTCATCCTCTTTTAAGACACCAACACATACTGCGCGGTATCTTCTTGTAATGGAATGTTCCTTTAACTGAGCGGCTATCTCCTTATGTGCCATATCATTTTTACAGGCAATAATGGAGCCTGTTGTATCCTTATCAATACGATGCACGATTCCCGGACGTAACACTCCGTTAATGCCGGATAAGGAATCCTTGCAATGATACATGAGTCCGTTAACAAGGGTATGCTCAAAATGTCCTGCCGCCGGATGTACCACCATGTCTTTTGGCTTATTTACAACGATGACATACGCATCTTCATAAAGAATATCCAAATCCATTTTCTCCGGAAGAATATCCGGCTGCGTCTGGTCCGGAATCACAAAGGATACATAATCATCAGTTTTAAGCTTATAACTGGCCTTCTGCGCTTTGCCGTTCACATAAACCTGATTCTCTTTTATCAGTTTCTGTAAATACGACCTCGAAACCGTATCGTCCGTCAACTCGCTCAACGCTTTATCCAGACGTTCATTTTCACATTCTTCGGTTATCAGAAAATGTAATTCCTGCACAAATTACTCCTTCTTTTTTCCAAGGAAATCAAAATCCTCGTCTTTGTAAAAAAACAACACCAGTAACGCAAGTACTACACACGATACCGAAACATAAATATCTGCTACATTAAATATCGGGAAATCAATTAATTTAAAATAAAAGAAATCCACAACATAATTAAACTGTATACGGTCAATCATATTACCAACCGCACCGGATGCAATCAGAACAAGTAAAATCTCCAGCATTGCATAGTGCTTATTACGGGGTAATTTAATCAAAAGATAACCGATAATCACTAAAATTACTGCGGCAATCGTTACAAACAATATCTTCTGATTCTGTAACATGCCAAATGCAGCCCCTCTGTTCTCCAGATAATGCAATTCAAAAACACCATCCCATAAAACATATGCCGGTTTGTCTTTTAAATATACCACTGCAAGATTTTTTGTAATCTGATCTAATATAACCAATAATACAAAAAACAAAATATCCAAAAAGAAAAATAAACCTTTTGATTTACTCGAAGTCTTCAACGTAAACAATCTCCTTCAATGCCGCACGGATTTCATCATCGGTTACGCTTCTGTCGATAACCGCTTTACCGATTTTCTTTAATAAAATAAACTTAATCTGGTTGTTTTCCATTTTTTTGTCTGATTTGGTAATACTGAGCACTTCTTCAATATCCACATCATCAATACTGATTGGAAGATTAAACGGAACAAACATATCCCTGATTTCATAATACTCTTCCATAGAAAGCATTTCCCTCTTCCATGAAATATATGCTGCCGCAATACAGCCAAGTGCCACACACTCCCCATGTGTCATGGTAAAATTCTTATATTTCTCAATGGCATGACCAATCGTATGTCCAAGGTTCAAAAGCGCACGGTCACCTTTTTCCGTCGGATCCTTTTCTACGATAAAACGTTTGATATCGCAGCTTCTGTATACCAGTTCCTGTAACACTTCCGGTTCCCTGTCACAGATTTCGTAAATATGATCAATCTGCCATTCATAAAATCTTGCATCCCTAATCAATGCAGACTTCATTGCTTCCGCAAATCCGGAATAAAACTGTCTCTCATCTAAAGTAGACAATACATTCAGGTTCATATATACAAGCCGGGGCATATTAAAGGCTCCCACCATATTCTTATACTGTCTGAAATCCACACCGGTTTTACCGCCGACACTACTGTCTACCATGGATAAAAGAGTCGTCGGAACCTGTATAAAATCAATGCCTCTTAAGTATGTCGCAGCCGCAAAGCCGGTCATATCACCGGTAACGCCGCCACCAAGAGCCACAAGGAAATCTCTTCTCTCAAAATGCTCTTCAATCAACTTTTCAAGCAAATCCTGAACCGTGTCCAGATTCTTATTTTCTTCTCCGCTTTGGAAAACAAATATTGACACGGTATTACCTGCGCCTTCCAGTACCGTCTTAAGTTCCTGGGCATAAAGCGGACTTACAATACTGTCTGTAACAATACAGGCTTTTTTGTCTGTAAGTTCTAAACGGACTAATTCTTCCTTTAATCCCTCAAACCCCAAATCATATACTATGTCATAATTCAAACCGTTTTTTACGGCAATCTCTAATCTCTCGCTCATATTGTATCCTTTACGTATCTCTGTATAACATTATCTCAATAAAAAACCCTGCGGGGTTCGCAGGGTTAAAACGTTGCAAAAATTTATAAAGATGGAACGTCAAATGAACCGCTAAGAATCTCCTGGAAATCTCCCGAAATATCCACGCTTGCCGGTGTAATAATAAATATGTAATGTGATATCTTCTGCAGATTACCGCTAATAGCATAGCAGGAACCAGATGTAAAATCGATAATTCTCTGCGCAATATCAACATCAAGACCTTCCATATTAAGTACTACGGTACGATTTGCTAATAAAGTCTCGGTAATCTCTCTAGCATCTTCTACTGAATTAGGTTTGATAACACATACTTCCATTCCTGAACCTACCACTTTCTTCTGCTGTCTGACAGGGGTAATACGGCTTACCGGCTGTCTCTTCGGTTCGTTAACAGTCTCTGCCTTGGAAATAGAAACCGTTCTTTCAGCGACAACATCTTCATCATCAAGATATTCGTCATCATCTTCAAACATATCATCATCATTTCCTTCGGAAATCTTCATTGCACTGATAAATGAGTCCATAAGTCCCATAACACTTCACTCCTTACTTACTGCGTAGAAACCGCATAATCACGTTCTCCAAAAATGGCGGTGCCGACACGTACTAAATTAGAACCTTCTTCAATGGCTGTCCCATAATCTCCCGACATACCCATAGACAGAAAATCCATAGATACATTATCAATGTTTTTTTGCATTATGTCAACAGATAATTGCTTTAATGCATTAAAATGTACTCTATTCTCTTCCCCATCCTCAACAAACGGAGCAATCGTCATAAGACCTTGAATCTGAATTCCGGGCAGATGGTTAATCTGTCTGATGAAAGACTCACACTCTGATAAAGAAACGCCGAATTTACTCTCTTCACCCGCCACATTCACTTCTATCAGAATCGGAATCACGCGTCCGGCTTTTATAGCTTCTTTGCTGATTACTTCAGCCAGTTTTACACTGTCTACCGAATGAATCATATATACTTTGTCAGCAATATACTTTACCTTATTTGTCTGTAAATGCCCAATCATATGCCAACGGATATCGGATGGAAGCTTATCGTATTTGGCAATGATTTCCTGTACTTTGTTCTCTCCAAAATCCCTGGCGCCGGCATCGTATGCTTCCTGCAACAATGCAACCGGTTTTGTCTTGCTGACTGCAATTAATCGGACATCTTCCGGTGTCCTGCCAACAGATAATGCTCTATTATTTACTTCACAAAGAACATTTTTATAATTGTTTCCAACCATCTATAAACCTCTTATATGCATTGACCGTTTTGGTCACTGCCAATTAATCATATATAAATTCATCTTCATGAACACTTTCCGCATCCAGCACAATATGGTCATACGCAATCAGACCATACTTGGTATTGGACTGGATAATGGAATATTCTTCATTCTGATTCAATATCTGAATCTGCTTAAAATCAGCATATCCCTTGTTAATATTATACACACCAACCAAAGTTCCGGATTTAGAAACCGTATGTCTTTCGTTGGAATCGGTTCTAAGCAGGTTATCTCCCACACGAAGTACCGAATCGTCTATATAATATTCCCCGTTCTCCTCATTATAAATGCTTACTTCAATAAATTCAGGAATTACGGAACCATCTTCGTTATAGGTCTCACGCAAAACACCCATGGCCAAATTCTTGCCGCCCTTTTCCACAAAATTAGTCGGAATAAGGAAAAATTCTTTCTCAACAATTGCAGAATTCGGGACTTTAAGACCGGATTCCACATCCAAAATCAACTCAATATCTACAAAACGGTCCGTTGCAAAAGTTATCATGGAATTGGTAAAGGTAAGCTCGACATACGTTTCATTATCAAGTCCCGTGACAACATTTACTTTTCCCCAGGATTCATTCTGGTTTTTCAAAAAGCGGACCTTTACATATTCTTCCTCAAGCAGCTCCTGCGCCCTGTCTTTTTCAAGAGGAAATAATAGGCTCCATCTCTCATCGGTTGCTAATTTATAAATAACATCCCCACTCTCAACAATCGAATTGCTGATTAGCTGGACTTTTTCGTAGTTTTCCTTTTCAAACCATTCCTTAGAAATCTCCGATGACGTTTTCCCCTCAAAACCATCAACCGAATATACAACAATACCGGAATCCGGTGCATTACAGATATTAATTGTACTTCCGATTGAAGTTCCATACAAACTGCTGATATTATCAAGCAAATTCGAATTGGCAAATTTAAGAACACTGCCATCTATACTGAATTTAAAATCATAAACCGTTGAGAAATGATTCTTTTGGAAAGAACCGGCAAAATCCGCCACCTGGCCTCTGATTTCCATAAGGTCCTTTTCACTAAGCAAAACCTGCTCGGTATCAATTCCGTCAACCAACTCCAGAATCTGTCCCGATTCGTCCACCGTACATACCAACTGATAAGCACCGATTCTCTCGCCTTCTTTTGCAAAGTAGTTGATATATCCGGAATTTGCACTGTTTACAACGGTCTCTTCACGTAAAGCAATGGCTTCATAAACATTGGTCTCAGACAAAGAGCCCGATTTCACCTCGTATCCGTATATCTGTTTTTTGTTAAAATACATAAAAACACAGATAATCACATACAAAAGGATAACCGCAAAGAAAATCATTCCTATATTCAGATTAATTGGTTTTTTATAGGCACGAACATTCCCATTACCGGCTGCCACTTTCATTCCTCCAACTTAAAAACTTGAAAAAAGCCCCGGATTATTCTCCGAGGCTTTCCGTTACATATTAAAGCTCTACTGTAATATATTCACGAATTTCTTCATCTATATCAGAAGCATCCAATGTTACACTTGCTGTAAATTTCACATCAAATTTCTTACCGATTAAAGCTAATCTCTTAACAACTGTTGTTAATTCAGACTTATCTGTCTTAGCAACCTTTAATACTGCATCTATGTACATCTGCTCAATATCATGATCCTGTGAAAGGATACCGCATACAAATCCTAAAAATTCAGAACTATTTGTAAAATCGTACTCTGCTACATTAACGAGACGAACCTTATTATTCAATTCAAACATATGCTTATCGTTTCTGTCGATGAAAACGATATTACCGGAAGCGGTCTTAATCTCTGAATTAACACGCTCCAATAACTGCTTAGTCTTACCTTTACCTTCTTTACCTACAATTAACTGTACCATGTGTAGAAAACCTCCTGAAGTATATTTTGGAATACATTGTACGTATAAAATACCTTACTGATATTATAGGCTATCACGGCCAAAAAAACAACTAATTATTTATCTCAGATAACAAATCTGTCATTTCCTGATACATAAGCCCGCGGTCACTTGCTTTTAGTAAAACAGAGATATACGGATTGCCTGCCGTATCCTTTGTAAGAAGAATCAGACAATTCCCGGCTGCATTAGTAGTTCCCGTCTTACCGCCGATTAATGTAATCTTATCCGGCACGGAATATTCCTCCCTGAAATACAGGTTTGTGGATTTAAATTCCATTTCCTTCTCATCACCATCTGCGCTGTAATAAACGGTAGAATACTCGTTCATATGAATAATCTGATTGAACAGTTCATATTGCATGGCTTCATTCATCATCAGATACATATCGTATGCCGTGACATAATGTTCACTCTCAGTCAGACCGTGAGGATTCACAAAATGACTGTTGGTTGCTCCGATTGCTATTGCCTCTTCATTCATCATTTCGGCAAACTCTTCCACACTGCCCCCGATATGTTCCGCAATGGCAATTGCCGCATCATTGGCAGATGTAATGAGCAATGCATGAAGTGCCTGGTTTAAGGTAAGGGTATCTCCTTCTTTTAAACCACACACTGTAGCACCGGATTCTTCTATCTTAACATTTCTGGTACAAACTATGGTATCTTCCGTATTTCCGTATTTGATGGCAACAAGTGCCGTCATAATCTTGGTCAGACTTGCAGGATTCAGCCTCTCATGAATATTCTTGGCATAAATCACTTCATTCTTATTCACATCAAATAATCCTGCCGCCGATTGTGCCTCAATATCTACATCCGTCCCGTCCGTAACATTACCGTTCACAACACAGATGTCAGAAGCAAAAGTATCCGTTCTCTGATCCGAAGACATGGCATTCGGTATATTGGCCGTTCTCTCATAGGTTAGAGAAAGTTCTTCCTTACCGCAAGCCGTTAAAGAAATAAGAAGCATGGAAGTAATAATTACATAGGCTAAACGCTTACTTATACATTTCACGCCACTCTAAATCTCCTCTATCCAATGACTTAATCAACAGTTCCGCAGTTGCAAGATTGGTTGCCAAAGGTATATTATGCATATCGCATAATCTTACAATATTATTAACATCCGGCTCATGCATCTTAGGGCTTAAAGGCTCTCTTAAAAAGATAACCAAATCCACCTCATTATGTTCGATGGATGCACCAATCTGCTGTTCTCCGCCAAGATGTCCGGCAAGATACTTATGTACCGATAAATTGGTTACTTCTTCAATCAATCTGCCGGTCGTACCTGTCGCATATAATGAATTTTTACTTAAAATCCCTCTGTATGCAATACAAAAATTCTGCATCAGCTTTTTCTTAGAATCATGAGCAATTAATGCAATGTTCATTTCTATTCCTCTCTTTTGCAAAACTTAATGTTTTTTATTCTGTAAACCTATGTTTATTACAATACCGATTGCCCCAAACAAACTGACAAGCGAAGTCAATCCGTAACTGACAAACGGTAATGGAATACCTGTATTCGGAGCAAGTCCGGTGGCAACGGCAATATTTAAAAAAGCCTGTAAACCAATCAGACCGGCTACTCCTGAAGCAATCAAACTGCCTGCTTCATCTTTTGAATTACGTCCGATTAATAGGCACTCCCACACAATAAGAAGTATCAGGATAACCACCGCTGCACTTCCGATAAACCCAAGTTCTTCACCGACAATGGCAAATATAAAGTCTGTCTGCGGCTCCGAAATAAAATTACCGTTCTTAACCGAAGCAATAACATTATTATCAAGCCCTTTACCAAACAACTGCCCGGAACCGATTGCCGTAATGGAATTCAACTGCTGGTATGCTGCAGAATCGGCATATTTCTCCGGTTCCAGCCATGCAAGGATTCTTGTAACCTGATAGCCGTGAAGAAATGTATCTTCTGCATCCGGCCGCAGAATCACTGCAAAAAATGCGACTATGGCAGGTATCAGTATTGCAAGCAGGGTAAATACAATTTTGTAACTCAAACCGCCCACAAATACCATGACACAGAATGTTACCACAATCATAATACTTGTCGATAAATCGGGCTCTTTGTATACCAGATACAACGGTATCGCAAGCAATAAAATAAGGGCAAAAAGTATCCTTACGGAATTGATTTTTTCCTTATATTTCATAATAAACTGTGCAAAGAATAAAATCAATAAAATTTTGGCAAGTTCCGATGGCTGAAACTGGAAGCCGATATTAATCCAACGTTTCGAACCGTTAACCTCTACACCAAGCGGCGACAAAACAAGTCCGAGCAATACAATATTAGCAATATAAAAAATCCAGTAAAAATACCGGTATATCGTATAATCCACCAGTGAAAGAAACAGCATAAGTACAACACCGAGTACAATACCAAACATCTGTCTTTGCTTTAGTGATTCCTGCGCACTTCCTACCGCAAAAAAACCAATAATTCCAAGTGCAATTACAAAAATAACCAGTCTGAAGTTGTAATTTCGAAACTTGTATTGTCTAAACATAAATCCTTATCCGTTCTTCATATCCAGTATCGGAATATTGGCATACAGGGAGGGCTTAACCAATTTGCCCTTTACCGTAGTATTATTAATCTCAATTTCCATACTGTCGGTATCTATTTTCATGTATTTGGAAATTACTTTTGCAATATCCTGCTTGATAAGTTCAAGCATCTGCGGCGAACAGCTGACACGATCTGAAATAAGCAAAATCTTCAATCGGTCCTTAGCCGTCTGTCCGGATGATTTTTTAGTGAAAAATCTTAACATGTTGACCCCTCCCTGCTCTTATGAATCATTCCGCTTAATTTTGATAAGATGGATGCGGGTCTTGCGTTTTCCATTGGAATCTGTTTGCCCATAACGCGGTAACAGATATTCCGATAGGCCCGTCCGGCAAGGGTTTGTGAACCGACAAGCGGTTCGCCTCTGTTCGTTGAAATCACTACATTTTCATCATCGGGAACAACTCCGATAAGCGGTATGGATAAAATATCCACAACATCTTCTGCCGTCATCATATCCCCTCTTTTTACAAGGTCATAACGGATACGATTGATTACCAAATCGATTCTGGTAAATTCATTGGCTTCCAAAAGCCCAACTATACGGTCAGCATCACGTATGGCTGACACTTCGGGAGTTGTTACCACCAAAGCCCGGTTGGCTCCGGCAATGGCATTTTTAAATCCCTGCTCAATTCCTGCAGGTGAATCCAGCAGTATGTAATCAAATTCATCTGAAATCTGTGCTATCAGACGCCTCATCTGATTCTCATTCACTGCTGTCTTGTCCTTTGTCTGTGCACATGGGAGCAAATACAGATTCGGATACCGTTTATCCCTGATAAGAGCCTGCTTGATGCGGCAATTACCTTCAATCACATCAACCAGATTATAAACGATGCGGTTCTCCAGTCCCATGACTACATCCAGATTGCGCAAACCGATATCGGTATCAATTAATAACACCTTGGCTCCTGCCTGCGCCAGACCACTTCCTACGTTTGCGGTTGTGGTGGTCTTACCCACACCGCCTTTTCCACTTGTAACGACAATTACTTCACACATCACATTCTCCTTGTTCAATAATTTTCGTTATCCGGAAAAACCATTATAAAGAATAATTAACCGGCAATTCTTTTGTAATGTTCTCTACCTGTATCTCATTATCCTTCACGTATGCTATCTGTGGTACAAATTTATTTTTATTGGCAAATAATCCGTTTTTTTCTTTTGCGGCATTGTAACGCACATCACCGATTTTACATTTTTGCGGCTCAAATTTAAGTGCAATTACAAAATGGGAATCCTCTCCGCCTGCTCCGGCATACGCCTCGCCAAACAGACTGCCAATAATTACAATGTCCTTGGATGCAACAACCGCCGCATCTTTTTCTACGTTACCGATTATTACAACACTTCCCTCGGTTTCCAAGGTTTGTCCCGCTTTTAAGGAACCTTTATGAAAACGTCCGTTATATTCTTCTTTCTCCGTTTCCACACGTTTCAGTGCTTTGATTATTCCTCTGTTTGATTCTTCGTTTTTGCCTATCAGACAAATAATCTGTACATCGGAATTATCCGTAATCGTTTCAATCATTGCTTTTTCTTCTTCGGATGACAATTCCCTGCCTTCTAAGGAAAGTGCAACTTTTATATCCTTAAAAAAGGCTCTCGCATTCTGGAATTTGTCGGCTGTTTCCGCAAGAATATCTTCAAAAGGAGCATCCGCATCCATATAAATCGATATGCCGTTTTGGAAACTTTTCATTACGATTAAATTCTTCATAATAATCATCCTTTATGTGAAAACAATGTTTATTTATGGCTTAATCCGCCGTGGTAACTTCCGCATCCGGAATTGCTGCCGTACCGGTAAGAATATCATCTTCATCTGCCAATTCAAAATAATATTTATAAATATCTCTTGTTAGATTGGCTGCATATTCTGATGTATAACCAAAAGCAATTCGGGTTGATACGGTAATCTCCGGATTCTCATATGGTGCATAGCTGACAAACAACGCATGGTTGGCACGGCTTCTGCTTTCTTCGGCAGTACCCGTTTTGCCGGCAACCACAACGCCCAAATCACTGTAATAGGATTTCTTTTCCACTACTCGCTTCATACCGGAATGAATGGCATTCCAATAATTTGTCGGCAATTCCACTATATTACGGATGGAAGGCGAATAATCCACAATAAGGTTACCATTGGAATCCGTTACTTTATCAAGTAAGGATAAATTATAACAGGTACCGTTATTGGCAACGGTAGTCACATATCTTGCAAGTCCCACGGTTGTATAGTTGTTGGTACCCTGTCCGATAGCCGATAAAACCGGATATTCATCCGATACCTCGGGCACGGATTCTTCTATCTCAATACCGGACTTTTCAGATAAGCCGAACATATCGGCATATTTATACAGTGTATCCAGACCAAGTTCGGCATCATATGAACCGTTCTCATTCTGGCTTAACTGGTAACCCACTTCATAGAAAAATGCGTTACAGGAATTCTCAATTCCTCCCGTAACATTCAACGAACCATGTGCTCCCTGCGGATAAATCCAGCAATGATATTGTTCATTGGCAAACCGGTCAAAAACACCGGTACATTTAATCTTACTATGGGTATCCACTACATTCTCACACAAAGCCGCCGTTGAAGAAACCATCTTAAATGTAGAACCGGGCGCTGTCTTCTGCTGTGTGGCATAATTCCAAAGCGGATTGGACAAATCGTTTCTTAACGATGCGTAATACTCAGCATCTATACTGTTTGCAAGTTTATTGTTGTCATAGCTTGGATAGGTAACAAGTGCAAGTACTTCACCTTCCACATTGGTGATGACAACGGAAGCCGAGTATGGATCCAGTGCCAGCTGTCCGGGTGTAATATAGAGATTCTCAATCAAAAACAACATGAAATTATATGGTGAAATCTTGCCCGTGCGGAAACGCTCTTCTTCAATTTCCGTAATGGAAATGGCATTCTGTTCCAGTAACACCGTACAAATCTGCTTTGGTGTAATATCATTATCTTCTACCATATAACGGTACATTTTCTTGGCAAATTCCGTATTATCCGTCAAAAGCCTGATAATATCCCCTGATAACTGGTTGAAAATCTCGGTGGAATCCGAGTATTCGGAATGCAATTCGATTCTGGTAACATCAATCCAGTTTTTAGCTATACAATAGTCCAGATATTCACCGAGACTAATCGTCTCATCCACCTTCCATGCGCGGTAGGTCGCATCCTCTTTGTCAATTTTATCGGAAAGAATGATTCCTTCATCCAAAAGCATGGAAACAATATAACTTTGATAAATCTTGTATTCGTCAGATAACTTCTTGTACGGAGTTCTCTTTTCCATAAGCTCCGTGGTAAGCTTATCAAATACTTCCGCCTGTTTTTCCTCAAAAGCCGCCAAAATGGCAAGTTCATTTTCACCGGCGTCTTTATCATCAAAATGATGGATATCAATGATATTATTGTTAAACAATGCAAAATACACATCGTCTATCGGAATCATCAATTTACTGGTACTTAAATTTTCCGGCGGATTGTAATTCTTGACATTGATTATCTTACTTAGAAGAATACCGGCAAGCTTCTGCTCCAAAATATTGTAGGTAGCCACCTGCAAATCATGATCAATTGTCAGATACAAATCATTCCCTGCAATCGGTTCTACCAGATTCTTCGTCTCAATAACTTTACCAAGATTATTAACGTATACGGTCTCTGAACCTTTTATACCCTGTAAATAGGTCTCCATGGTCTGCTCAATACCGGCTTTACCGACCATATCCGTTAATGTGTAATCATCACGCTTTCTTGTCGTACGCTCGTTTTCCTGCGTAATCTCTGCATTATTAAGTGCAAGATATTCTTCTTCGGAAATTTTACCGGTATATCCCAGTATCTGTGAAAAATACTCACTGTCCACATATTTGCGGATATTATCCTCCGCTATGGTAACACCTAAAAAATTGGTGCTGTTTTCCATAATACTGGCTACCGTCTTTTCATTTACATCCGTTGCAATAACCGTCGGAATATACTTCTGGTAAGAATTAAGACCCATTGCATACCGGATTGTAACCAGTTTTAACTGTTCTTCTTTGGTATACCCTTCAAATACGGTAAACGAATCCCTCGGGTTTTCCGGATCGGATGAATATCCGATTCCGTATTTGGAATAACCGCACAAATATTCCATTACCATATCCGGTGTGGCGGTCTCCTCTTCGTACTTTAACTGGGAAATCTTACTATGCCCATATACGTCTGCAAGGAAACGTTTCAACTGGGTTCCTTCCACCGTAAAGGCAAATTCATCGTCTTCATCAAGGATAATATTAAAATCGCTTATGATTTTATCGTTATTTTTTTCAATAATTGCAATGACTTTTAATAAAGTCTCATTAATATTTCTGTTTTTGTCCGACCCGGATTCATAAATATCTTCGATGGTAACGTTATAAGCGAGCTCATTATACGCAAGCACAACACCGTTACGATCGTAAATATTTCCTCTGGTACTGTTTATCGTTCTTTCCTTCTGAATCTTTAAAGTAAATGCTTGAAGCGTTTCTTCCCCGTTTACAATCTGCAGAAAAAACAAACGCCCAATCAATATTGCCGATAATATTGTAATGACTAAAAGAACGACCAGAATTCTACCGTTTGTCGAATTCATGTAATTATCTTTTACCCGCTTAAACAATCGTCTGTTCTCCTTTTTTGTCCGGAAGTTCTATTCGTTTCATAACAAAATGGATTACCGGATATATAATACAAGCCATAATTGTCGTATAAACAACCTCCGGCAAAATAATATTCAAAAAATAATAGGATAACTCAAATTTCCCCCTAAAGAAGAAATAAAAGAAATAAAAAGCAAAATTGTACAGCAGGTCACTTCCCGTAATAAACAAAAGCGGCATCTTTATATCTGCAGAAAAAATAGACTTTTTAAAGCAGCCGCAGATAAATCCGATATACATATACAAAAGGGCATTTACCCCATATATGGGTCTGAATGCAATATCCAGTAATAATCCACTGAAAAAACCGGCATAAATACCGGTTCTTTTTCCACCCAGAAACCCTAATGATGCCGTTGCTATAATCAGCAGATTGGGACGGATTCCGCCGATACTGAACATAGCAAACAATGTTGATTGTAATAAATACAGGCAAAAAATAAAAACACCTGATGCAATTGCTTTTTTCATTCCCATATCCTGTAACTTTTAATCTGTTTGTTGCTTTAATTCTTTGATAACCAATACTTCGTTTAGGTGCTCAAAATCCACAACCGGCGTAAATGCACCGGATTTGGTAAGATTATTGGAGTCCGTTGCTACCGAACTGATATAGCCGATTAATAATCCCGGCAGATACTGGTCTGAAATATTGGAAGTAACTACTTTATCTCCAACGGTCACTTTATTCTTACTGTCCATTAACTGGCTGTATTCTATCTTTCCTTCTGCCATGGTCTTTAAATTACCGGTTACAATCAGATTGTCTCCTGTAGATAAGACCATGCCGCTTGTATTAATGCCATCGGAAATAATGGATGTAACTTTGGCATGATTCGGTCCTACTTCAACAACTCTTCCGACCAGACCGCTTCCGGCGATTACATTGCAATTCACCTGAATTCCGTCATTTTCACCTTTATCAATTACAAATGACGTATACCAGTTACCGGCATCCCTGGAAATAATACGTGCCCCGACTTTGGAATACTCTTCGTATTCGGCATCCAGTTCAAACAATTCCCTTAATTTGGTCAGCTCATATTTATCCTGCTGGAGTCTGGTATTTTCATTGGTCAATTCATCAATCTGACGTTTCAACTCCTCATTTTCTTCCAATACGGAAGACAACTCCTGCAGCTGTTGTGTCTTTGTAAGTGCGTATGTACCCACACTTGTTAATCCGTTTTCAAAAGGAACCACAAAAAAACTGCTGACATAATTAAGCGGAACGGACAATATATTAGTCGTAAAGGACAACACCATCATGGCTATACATAATACCGTCAGGATAAAGAGAACGTATTTACTTGGAAGTTTATACTTTTCCTTTTTTCTCTTTAAAACCGGACTCATTTATTTTCCACCCATTCCTTCGATTGCATATGCAAGAGATTTATAATTATCATCTTTGATAATCTTGGAAAGACCGATAGCAACACTCTCAAGCGGTTTTTCCGCAACATTAACCTTAAGGCCTGTTCCCTTATGAAGAAGAGATGCAAAACGGTTAACCTGGGATGCACCACCGGTTAAATAAATACCGTTACGATAAATATCCGCACCCAGTTCAGGCGGAGTTCTTTCAAGAATTACTTTTACGGAATCAATAATGGTCGCAAAACTTTCTTCCAACGCCTTATCAACAAGCTGGGTAGGAATCTCTTTTTCAATCGGAAGACCGGTTACAATATCTCTTCCGTAAACCAATGTCGCATTGACACCGGATTCCATTTCAGAAAGATTAATCTTAATCTTCTCCGCACTCTTCTCGCCGATAATCAGACTATACTCATGACGTACGGCATTACGGATTGCTTCATCAAACCGGAATCCGCCGACTTTAATTAATTTACTAAGAACGATACCTCCGAGTGATAAAATGGAGATTTCGGTAGTTGCATAACCGACATTCACTACCATGACACCCTGGGAATTCTTAACATCAATTCCAAGGCCGAGGCCGTCTGCAACAGCCTTTTCCACAACCATGATTTTTTTAGCTTTTACGCCGGCATCTTTAACCAAATCATAAAAAGCTCTCTTTTCTACTTCTGTTACATCTGTCGGAACTGCAACATAATAATCAGCCGGTTTAATGCTTCCTCTTGACTGATCCATAACAAAATATTTAACCAACGTCTCCATATTCTTAATATCCGCAATTACACCATTGCAGACCGGATAGGAAGTCTGTATGTTGGCCGGCGCTTTTTCATACATATCGAAAGCCGAATCCCCATATGCCAAAAGAGTTTTCTTATTCTCAATGGCAATCATGTTTTTTTCAATGAAAAAAATATCCTCATTTTTGTTGTAAATTTTGATGTTGCTGGTACCGAGGTCCATTCCAAAAGTATTGTTTGACACTTGTTAAGCTCCTTTCTATAGGTAACCTTTTTCTTTTAAACTTGTAAATGTATTATCACCGATTATTATATGGTCCAAAAGCGGAATATCCAGTAAACGGGACGCTTCCAAAATCTGTCCGGTAAGCACGATATCCTGCCTGCTGGGAGTCGCATCCCCGCTTGGATGATTGTGCAAAAGAAGAATATTCACTGCCTGATAGCGCAATGCCTCAATAAATATCTCCCTGACGGACAACACGGACATATTCACCGTTCCTTTTGATAAAAGAATTTCTTTTATAAAGCGGTTCTTCGTATCCGTTAAAATCAAATAAACATGCTCTGTTTCCAGATGGCGAAGCCGTTCCATATAGTATGCCGATACAGAAGCCGGGTCTGAAAATGAAACCGCCGGTTCATGATGCCGCATCTGCATTCTGGCACAAATTTCCGCCACGCACTTAAGTCTTATTGCCTTTACTTTGCCGATTCCCTTGATTTTAACCAGTTCCTCCAGCGGAAGTGAGTTCAGGGCAAGAATCCCTTCTTTGGTACCGGATTTTAAGGCAAGTACTTTGTGTGCCAGGGCAAGGGCATCTTCGCCAACCGTTCCCGTACGCAGAATAATCGCAACCAGTTCTGCATCCGTAAGTGCCTGCGCTCCCATGCTCTCAAACCGTTCGTACGGAAATTCCTGTTTGTCTTTGTTCATAATCTTCCTTACTGCTTGCTCTCCAGGCATACCGTAAAGAATCGTATTATAAAGCCCTGTAAATAAATATACCGATTATCACACCAATAATACTGGAAATGGTAATCTTAATCGTCAATCCAAAAGTAATAATCAAAATCCCCAAATCCAATGTGACCGGATTGGTAAGTCCGAATGTCTGTCCGTAATTCAACCAGCTGCTGTTAAACAGGCTTCCGATAAACCCGCCAAGTACAATTCCGGCAAGAATCAGAATCAGACATGTCCAATTGTTCTTTTTCTTCATAGTTTCCTCTTTTCCCGTAAAAAAATCCTATAGGAATCTTATCATATTTCAGGTTTTATGTACACCGATTCCAATTATTTTTTTTCGTGGTATGCAGACCGTATTCGACAAAGAAATCCCATTAAAATGTCGAAATGACACCTGCATTTTTAAGGCTCTGCAATGCCTTTAAAATACCGAATTTGGCATGTGGAAAGGTAAGTCCTCCCTGGAAATATACGGCATACGGTGGTTTTATAGGCCCGTCTGCAGAAAGTTCGATACTGCTTCCGGAAACAAATGCTCCCGCCGCCATAATAACTTTGGCATCATAGCCCGGCATATCCCACGGCTCGGGAACCACAAAACTGTCTACCGGTGCTGCCGCCTGGATTCCCTGACAAAAGGCAATCACACCTTCTTCGCTTCCAAAAGTCACTGCCTGAATAATGTCATGGCGGCTCTCAGTTGAATTGGGAACTACATCAAATCCAAGTTTTTCAAGACAGGCAGCCGCAAAAACCGCTCCCTTTAATGCACCTGCCGTAACTGTCGGAGCCAAAAACAGCCCCTGATAAAAATCCTTCAGTATTCCAAGGGATGCCCCGACTTCTTTACCAAGGCCCGGGGAAGTAAGTCTGTAAGCCGCATTTTCGACACATTCCTTTTTACCGGCAATATATCCGCCAATCGGTGCAAGTCCGCCTCCCGGATTTTTTATCAAAGATCCGACTATCATATCCGCACCCACATCGGTCGGCTCAATCGTTTCGACAAACTCGCCGTAACAGTTATCCACCATACAGATAACATCCGGCTTAATCCCTTTGATAAAAGCAATCAGTTCTCCGATACGTCCAACCGATAATGTCTTTCTTGGCTGGTAGCCTTTTGAACGCTGTATCGTTACGAGCTTTGTCTTCTCATTGATAGCTGCTTTGATGCCTTCAAAATCAAATTCCCCGTCTTCAAGCAAATCTACCTGTGCATAAGAAATCCCGTATTCTTTCAATGAACCTTTGCTCTCACGGATACCGATTACTTCTTCCAAAGTATCATATGGCTTTCCAACCGGTGATAACAATTCATCGCCGGGACGCAGATTACTCATCAAAGCAAGTGCAAGTGCATGGGTTCCGCAGGTAATCTGCGGACGTACAAGAGCATCCTCCGTATGGAAAAGCTTTGCATATACTTCTTCCAAAGTATCACGTCCCACATCATTGTATCCATATCCTGTCGTACCAAGTAAACAGGCCTCCGACACATGGCATTCCTGCATCGCATAAAGTACTTTTAACTGGTTATATTCTGCCACTTTATCAATTTCCTTAAAGCGTTCTGTTAACGATTCCAATATCGCTTCTCCAAAAGCAAGTGTTGCATCTTCAATTCCTAACGTTCTGTAAATTGTTTTCATATCTGTTTCCTTCTGTTACACCATCCGGTTTCTATTGTATTTTGGAGTAATCCCAATCCGTTCCATATGAGAATACATAAAATCCAATATTTTATCATCGTCATAACCAAATTCATTCTTATCAACCCAGATAACATCCTCTTCCTTTCGAAACCATGTCAGCTGGCGTTTGGCAAAATGACGGGTATTCTTTTTGATTAATTCAATGGAATCCTCCAAAGTAAGCGCACCGTTCAAATAAGCGATAACTTCTTTATATCCGACGCCCTGCATGGACACAAGATCATCCGCAAAGCCCTTATCCTTTAATGCTTTTACTTCTTCTATAAGACCTTCAGCAACCATAATGTCCACACGCTTATTTATCCTGTCATATAAATGGGCACGCTCATCATTTAAAACAAAATAACAGAAATCATATTCCGCTTCCCGCATTCTTTGCTGCTCGTTATACTCCGAGAATTTCCTGCCGGTATAATGGTTGTATTCCAGTGCACGTACCACACGTTTCATATTGTTGTAATGCACCGTATCCGCATACTTACTATCAACTTCACAAAGCATGGCATGCAGTTTCTTTTTGCCATCTTCATCCGTTCCGATTTCATACATGGCATTGCGAAAAGAATCATCATGCTCTTCCTCGTTAAAATCAATACCATACAACAACGCCTGTATATAGAATGCCGTTCCGCCCGTTAAAACAGGTACCATGCCTTTTTCATTAATTTCCTTTGCCGATTTTCTTGCAAGTTCCTGAAAAACAGCCACATTGAATTCTTCATCGGGTTCAAAACAATCTATCAGATGATGCTTAACTCCCTGCATCTCTTCTGGTGTTATTTTGGCCGTACCGATATCCATTCCCCGATACACCTGCATCGAATCGGCACTGATAATCTCACCGCCAATTTCTTTTGCAAGCCGTATGGACAACTCTGTCTTTCCGACTGCGGTCGGGCCTGTCAAAATAATCATTTTCGGTTTCTTCATAGTTATACAATCCGCTTAAATTTCTTTTCCAATTCGTATTTTGTCATGGAAATCATGGTCGGTCTTCCATGCGGGCAATGATACGGGTTCTCCAGTTCCATCATTTCCGTAAGCAATGCCTTTACTTCTTCCTTCGACATGCGCATATTCCCTTTTACTGCCGCTTTACAGGCCATGGATGCCATCTTCTCATATATCAGTTCGTTTCTCCCTTTCGGGACTTCTTCGCATAATTCATTCAATAAAGATAAAAACATATCTTTTTCATTTTGTCCGAATAAATCAAGCGGCACGGTACTAAGTGCCATCTCATTACCGCCAAAATCCTCAATAGCAAATCCGAGTCCTTCAAAATATTCCCCATACTCTTGCACAATTGTGCGTTCCTTTGCAGAAAGGGAAACAATAACCGGCGGATTAAGTGCCTGCGTTTCAATGGTTTTATGTTTAAAATGTTCTATCAGACGCTCGTATCTGACTTTTTCATGTGCTGCATGCTGGTCCATAATCAATAATTTATCATTGTAGGAAATCAGCCAATAGGTATCAAATAGTTGTCCGATAATCTCATAGTTTTTCTCTGCTTCTTTTGATAAAAACGGGGTTTCAAATAATGATATCTGTTCCGCTTTTGCAGCATACACCACATTCTCTGATTTAATGACATTACTGCTTTGTACAGCTGCCGGATTCAAAGTCTGGATGCTGTCTTTGATGATTCCAAGAACCGAAGGATTCACTGCCTGTTCCTGCAAAGACGGCCCCATTTCCTTTGTAGTCTGATAAACAGCCTTTTCTTCCTGCAAAAGGTTCTGCCCTACATTCATCTGTTCCATTCTTATTTTTTCAAATGGTTCCGGCGCCTTTTGTTTTACCTCATTCACCGTCTTTTCAATCTTATCCTGCAAAGACATCTGCGGAATCAGTTCCTGCATCTTAAGCATGGCGCTGACACAGCTTGCAATATAGTCATAAAAATATTCACCGTTTGAAAAACGGACATCCATTTTGGTCGGATGTACATTTACATCCACAAGTTCCGGTTCTACATCGATGTTCAATATGAAAAACGGAAACTTGTGCTGCATCATATGTCCTGAGTAACCTTCTTCAACTGCTTTGGCAATCAGATTACTCTTAATATATCTGCCATTTACAAAATAATTCTCATAGTTACGGTTGGCTCTGGCAATTGTAGGCTTTCCGAGTACACCGTATATGGAAATCCCTTTTCCTTTCTGGGATACAGGAATGATTTCTTTTGCAATTTCTTTTCCAAAAATACGATAAACCAGTTCCTCTAAATTGCCGTTACCGGAAGTATGGAACTTAACCTGCCCGTTTTGTATAAACTGGAATGCGATATCAGGCTTTGATAAGGCCATACGTTCACAAAGTTCATTGATATAACTGCCCTCTGTTGTCGGGCTTTTTAAAAATTTACGGCGGACAGGGGTATTAAAAAACAGATTCTTAACAAGAATGGTCGTTCCTTTCGGGACACCAACCTCTTGAAAGTCCTTTTCTACCGCACCTTCAATCACATAGCGCACACCCGTAAGCGCATCTTCTGTTTTTGTAATCAGTTCCACCTGTGCTACCGCTGCAATGCTCGAAAGTGCTTCCCCTCTAAACCCAAGTGTCCCGATTGCCATAAGTTCGGAAGCATCCTTAAGTTTGCTTGTGGCATGACGATAAAAAGCGTTTTTTACCTGATCTTTTTCAATCCCTTCCCCGTCATCCGTAACACGGATAAAGGAGATACCGCCTTCTTTAATCTCAACCGTAATTGCTTTGGCTCCCGCATCAATTGCATTTTCCACCAATTCTTTCACAACACTGCTTGGGCGTTCAATTACTTCTCCGGCTGCGATTTTATCTATGGTTTCTTCACTTAACAATTCAATCTTCGCCATGCTAATCTCCTCTAAGAAAAACCTTTCGTGTTACCAACGATTGTTCAGCTTACTCTGTAACCGGTAAAGTGTATTCAGCGCATCAAGAGGCGTCAGTGTGGAAATATCAATCCCCTTTAATTCCTCAATCACATCTTCATCTTTTACCGTATCAAACAAAGACATTTGATTTAATTCCATCTCGCTGATGGCTTCTGTTTTGGTCTTTGCATCACTCTTTTGCGGAATGGCAATATTTTGGACTCTCTCCATAACATCCTTATCAATCAGTTCCGAAAGAATCTCTTTTGCCCTGTCAATTACCATGTCCGGTACACCGGCAAGCTTGGCAACCTGGATACCATAACTCTTATCCGCTCCGCCTTTGATAATCTTTCTAAGGAATACAATATCATCGCCTTTTTCTTTGACCGCGATGCAATAATTGTTTACGTTGTGAATCTTGCCTTCCAGTTCCGTCAGTTCATGATAATGAGTTGCAAATAACGTCTTTGCGCCCAAAATCTTCGTATTCGATATAAATTCAATTACGGACCATGCAATGGACAAACCATCAAAAGTAGATGTGCCGCGTCCGATTTCGTCCAGTATCAACAAACTGTTAGAAGTCGCATTCCGTAAAATATTGGCAACTTCATTCATCTCGACCATAAAAGTACTCTGTCCGCTTGCCAGATCATCACTGGCACCGACTCTTGTAAAAATACGGTCTACAATACCGATGCTTGCTTTTGTCGCAGGTACAAAAGAGCCAATCTGCGCCATCAGAACAATCAATGCACTCTGGCGCATGTAAGTGGATTTACCAGCCATATTCGGTCCTGTTATAACCGAAATACAGTTCTTACCATTATCCAGGAAGGTATCATTTGGTATGAACATATCATGCTCTATCACCTTCTCAACAACCGGATGTCTTCCGTCTTTAATATTGATAATGCCCTTTTCATTTAATGTCGGACGGATATAACGGTTCTGCTCCGCAACCAAAGATAAGGATGCAAACACATCCAACTTGGCGATTTCTTTTGCCGTTTTCTGGATTCTTTCAAGCTGGCTTGCAATATAATCACGGATTTCACAAAATTTATCATATTCGAGTGTAACAAGTTTATCTTCGGCATTCAGAATCGTATCTTCGAGTTCTTTTAATCTTGCCGTTGTATAGCGCTCAGCATTGGTCAATGTCTGTTTACGGATAAAATCCTCAGGAACCATATCAATAAAAGAATTGGTAACTTCAAAATAATATCCGAAGACTTTATTGTATTTTATACGCAGATTCTTAATCCCCGTACGCTCCCTGTCTTCTGCTTCCAGTGCCGCCAGCCAGTTCTTTCCTTCCGTCTTGGCGTGGCGCAGGGTATCAATATCCGCATCGTATCCGTCACGGATAATACCGCCTTCCCGGATGGTAATCGGCGGCTCATCAATAATGGCATCGTCAATTAATGCACAGATATCTTCCAATCCATCGATATACTCAGAAATATGTAATAATGCCTCGGACGACATCCCTCCCGTAACCGTCTTAATCGGCGGCATCATGCGAAGGGAAGAGGCAAGTGCAATCATATCCCTTGGATTTACCGTGTGAAAACTAATCTTACCAATCAGTCTCTCCAAATCATAAACCGGATTCAGATACTCCCTGATTTCATCACGTTCGCATGGGTTCTTACAGAATTCATCCACTGCATCAAGACGCTTTGTAATCTTTTCCTTATCAATTAACGGCTGCTCGATATATTTACGCAAAAGTCTTCCGCCCATGGCAGTTTTGGTCTTATCCAAAACACCTAAAAGCGAGCCTTTCTTCTGCTTATCGCGCAGGGTCTCACACAGCTCCAGATTGCGTCTTGTAGAGCTGTCAAGAAGCATGTATTTGCTTGTCAGATACGGATAAATATGTGTTAAATGATCCAATGTGCTCTTTTGCGTATCATACAAATACTGCATCAGACTGCCTGCCGCAACCGTACCTACCGGAAACTCTTCAATACCGATACCCTGAAGGGAAAGTACATGAAAATGCTTTAACAATATCTTTTTGCACTGTTCCTCATCAAAGAAATGCGGTTCCAAAGAATTAATGCAAATTCCCAAACGGTTCCTTAATTCCTCAAGAGGCACTCCGCTTACCATAAAAGCATCGTTGCAGATAATTTCTGCCGGAGAATATTTGATAATTTCATCCATTAACTGGTTTCTATCCGTAACTTCTGTCAAATAATAATCACCGGTTGTAACATCGGCAATGGAAATACCAATCACTTCATCAAAATATGCCACACACATCAGATAATTATTCTTATTATCCTCCAGTGCCTGTGTGTTCAGATTGGTACCGGGCGTTACAATACGCACTACTTCACGCTTTACCAGGCCTTTGGCCGCCTTCGGATCCTCTACCTGCTCACAAATAGCAACCTTATAGCCTTTTGATACCAATTTATTCAAATAACCTTCTACAGCATGATAAGGAACGCCGCACATCGGTGCCCGTTCCTCCAGTCCACAGTTTTTTCCGGTTAATGTAATCTCCAATTCCTTCGATGTAACAATCGCATCTTCAAAAAACATCTCATAGAAGTCGCCAAGACGGTAAAATAAAATACAGTCTTTATACTCTTCTTTTGTCTGCATATATTGCTGCATCATTGGGGTTAATTCTGCCACAAGTATTTCCTCTTTCTTAATCGTTTACGATTTCACCAAAATAGTAAAATCCTTTTGCTTCCTGTAATCTCACATTAACAATCGAACCAATCAATGATTCATCGCCCTTAAAATGAACCAGTGTATTATTGGATAACCTGCCGGTTACCAAAGAAGCATCGTGTTCATTTATTTCTTCTACCAATACATCCAATACCTGTCCGGTTAACGTACCGGCCTGTTCATTGGCTGTCTGCTGGACGGCTTCCAATACACGGTTAAACTGCTTTTGTACTTCATCTGCCGGAACCTGGTTTTCCATGGCGGCAGCAGGCGTTCCCGTGCGTTTGGAATAGATAAAAGTAAAGGCATTATTATAATTTGCCTTACGGATCACATCAATCGTATCATCCACATCCTCAGCCGTTTCTCCCGGGAATCCGACAATAATATCTGTTGTCAGTGCCAAATCCGGTATTTCTTTTCTAAGTTTATCTACCAGGGCAAGGTATCCCTCCTTGGTATAACGGCGGTTCATTTTCTCCAAAATCCTTGTCGAACCGGACTGAAGCGGTAAATGTAAATGTTTACAAATTTTCTTGGAAATTTTCATAACCGCAATCAGTTCATCCGACAAATCCTTCGGATGGGATGTCATAAAACGGATTCTCTCGATGCCATCTATTTTTTCTACTTCCGAAAGTAATTTTGCAAAGGATACCGGTGTGTCCAGATTTTTGCCATAAGAATTGACATTCTGGCCAAGGAGCATCACTTCCTTGACGCCGTCTGCCGCCAAGCGCTTAATTTCCTCCAAAATCTCTGCCATCTCGCGGCTTCTCTCGCGTCCCCTAACATAGGGCACAATACAATAGCTGCAGAAATTATTGCAGCCAAACATAATGTTAATACCGCATTTAAACGGGTATTTACGCTCAATCGGGAGCGTCTCTACAATCTTATCCGTACTTTCCCAGATATCAATTACCATCTTATCGGAAGTAAGCATACGGTATAAAAGTTCTGCAAACTTAAAGATATTATGTGTCCCGAAAATCAGATTCACATGACGGTAACTCTTTTTAATCTTTTCGATTACGGCAGCCTCCTGCATCATGCAACCGCAGAGTGCAATCTTCATATTGGGATTTTTCTTTTTCTGATGTCCAAGCTGGCCAAGCCTTCCGTACACACGCTGATTGGCATTGTCACGCACGGTGCAGGTATTGAAAATTACAAAGTCCGCATCTTCGGATTCTATAATCTCATAACCGGCTTCTTTTAATATTCCGACTAATTTCTCACTGTCTTTGGCATTCATCTGACATCCGAAGGTTGTTACACAACAGGTTGGTTTTCTGCCCAGTTGACTGGTCTTTTCTGCAATTAACAGCTTCAGTTTCAAAATATATTCCTGCTGGCGTAAACCCTCTTCTATATTCACTTCACTAGGTGCATTCTTAAATTCCATGTAACATTATACCTTTCTACACTCCGTTATGCCGGCTTCTGTGACGATAACAGAGGCTTTCTTATCATGCGCATCGCTTGGTATACTCTCTAAAAGTTGAGAGGAAAAACAAAGCGCAATACGGTTCATGATATCATGTTTTGCAAGATAACGGTCATAGAAACCTTTTCCATATCCGATACGTGAACCGTCTTTTGCAAAAACTGCTCCCGGCATCAGCATAACCGTTTCTTTACTGACAGGACCTCTAAATACTTCCGTACAAGCCATGGACGGTTCTAAAATTCCTTTATAGCCTTCTTCAAAATCCTGCAGACCCTGTATCCGGTAAAACTCCATCTCATCGCCATCTACTCTTGGAAGAAATACTCTTTTGTCCCTATTAAGCAATGAAACAATCAGTTCTGTTGTGCTGACCTCGCTTTTGTATCCTGCAAAACAAAGGATGTTCTCTGCCTGTTGTATCTGTTCCATTTTTAGCAAAGCGTCCGTAATGTTCTTACTAAAAAGCAAACGCTCATCATCCGGCATACCATCCCTAAGTGCTAATATCTTTTTTCTAATGGAGTTCTTTGTTTCCATATTTCTCTCCGAGGTTGGTAATGGAACCGTCTTCATTTTGGATATCGATATTATCAAGCTGTCCGCGAAGGGAACGGCGGATTGCTAATACATACTGCTGACGTAAATCCTTCTGTTCTGCCTTCTCTTCTTCGCTCAATCCTTCACCTTGTGATTTATGATAAAGTTCATTGATTCTGTCAATGATTTCCTGCATATTCATAGTTGTTAACCTTTCTGTTATCAATTAGGAATGGATGTTCTGAATAAATTCCACAACATCAAAATCCTCATCCTTATTTGCCTTAAATAAGGTTCCGAGATTGCGTCCGTCCATTAATCTGTGGATGATACGGATATCCTTACTGTTGGCAATAATCATGTCCGCGCCGCAACTGGTTGCAATCTTTGCTGCCTGCATCTTGGTGTTCATACCACCGGTACCGACATTGCTTCCGGTACTTTCTTTTCCCATATGCATGTATTCATCGGTCAATTCATCCACTTCTTCTATAAACTTTGCATACTTGTTCACTCTCGGATCATCCGTATACAATCCGTCAATATCGGATAACAGAATCAACAGATCCGCATTAACCAAAGATGCAACAATCGCTGACAAGGTATCATTATCACCGATTAAAACATCATCTTCCCCTACACGGATTTCGTATGTAGATACCGTATCGTTTTCATTTACAATCGGAATCACGCCCATATCCAAAAGTTCCGTAAAGGTATTGTAGGCATTTTCCCTGTTCACATCATCAACGATGGTATTCTTAGTCATCAAAATCTGCGCTGCAATCTGGTTGTATTCAGCAAAAATCTTCTGGTAAGTCATCATAAGACGGGCTTGTCCGATAGCCGCACATGCCTGCTTAAATCCCATATGCTTGCTGTTGTGCTTAAGTGCTGTTGCCCCTACCGCTTTTTTGCCGACTGCAATGGCACCACTGCTGACAAGAATGACATCCTTGCCCTGATTTCTTAAATTGCACAATTCACGGCATAAAACATCCAGTTTAATATAATCAAGATCTCCGGTTTCTTTATGCTGTAATGAGGACGAACCGATTTTGATTACAATTCTTTTTTTGTCCTTTATTCCTTCACGAATTTTACTCACAATAGCCTCCAAAAAAATGTATTCATAACCTTTTTATTATACTATGGAAGGTAGGTTTTCGCAATTGCCTCTGCAACTACAAGTCCATCCATCGCCGCCGAAGTAATTCCTCCGGCATACCCTGCTCCTTCTCCGCATGGATAAAAACCTTTTACTACCGATTGCATATCCTTATCCCTGATGATACGCACCGGCGATGAGGTCCTGCTTTCCACTCCCGCAAGAATGACATAATCATCATTAAATCCGGGAATCATCCTGCCAAACTCTGTCATACCTTCCATAAACGCCGTATTCAGGGACTCTGGAAGCAAATGCCGTAACTCACAAAAAGAATACGCACCTTTTATCTTTGGTTCAAACGGATTCTTTATGTACTCCACATTCCCTTTTATACCCGTATAATCGCCGTAATACTGTATTGGAACCGTCCCGTTCCCAAGTAAATATGCCTTTTGTTCCAAATCGCGCTGGAAAGCAACCCCTGCGAGCGGATGGTCAGAAGGATAATCATTTCTTGTAACCGACATAATAATGGCACTGTTTGCCACGCCGCTGTCACGTTTGCTGTAACTCATTCCGTTAACTGCGAGTCTGCCTTCTTCGCTGGATGCATTTACGACATAACCGCCCGGACACATACAAAACGAATACACACCTCTGTCCACGCTCGTTTTGGCTGCCAATTTATAAGATGCAGCCGGTAATCCCTCATCCATATTTTCCATGCCATATTGGTTGCAATCAATAAACTCCTGCGGATGTTGCACACGGAAACCGACTGCAAAATCCTTGGCTTCCATCGGAATCTTATGGGAATACAACATCTCAAAGGTATCCCTTGCACTATGTCCGATGGCAAAAACAACATTTTCAGCATCTATTTGCTCACAATCATTGATGACCAATCCGGTCAACTTGTTATCAGACGCAAGAATATCCGTAACCTGACTTTCATAACGGATATCCGCTCCCCATGCAAGCATCTTATTTCGCATATTGGCAACGGTCAGTGATAAAATATCCGTCCCGATATGCGGTTTGCTATCATATAAAATCTGCTGCGGAGCCCCGTTTTCCACAAGAATACGAAGCACCTCTTTGTTACGTCCTGTCTTATCCTTAATCAGCGTATTTAATTTACCGTCCGAAAAAGTACCTGCTCCGCCTTCCCCGAACTGGACATTGGAATTAAGGCAAAGTCTGCCGCCATTCCAGAATTCCGTTACATCTTTGGTACGCTCCTCTACACGTTTTCCACGTTCCAATAAAATTGGTCTGTATCCGTGCTTAGCCAAAATATAACCACAGAACAAACCGGCAGGTCCCATACCGACAATGACCGGTCTGTGTGCACATTTTTTTGTTCCCGAAACCACAAACTGATAAGGCTTATGCTCTGCTTTTACAATATCCGCACTACGGTTCTTTTTTAGAATTTTCTCCTCATTAACCGCCGTACAGGTAACACTGTATACATAGAATAATTCCGGTTTCTTTCTGGCATCCAGGGATTTTTTCTGTATCTCAAATTTATCTATTAACGCCTTGTCTATATTCAATTTCTTTGCCACTGCCTGCAACAGAGTTTCCTGCTCCATCACATTATCCATGGCTTTCTGCACAGGAATTTTTACCTGATTTATCAAAAGCATATTAATAATCCTATCTTTATTTATTCTGCCGCAGAATCCCCTGCAATATAGCCCGAAGTCCATGCCCATTGCAAATTATACCCGCCGCATTTTCCGTCAACATCTACCATCTCACCGCAAACATACAGTCCCGGTTGATATATGGATTCCAGATTCTCATTTAGTTGCGTAAAATCAACGCCGCCACTACATACCTGCGCCTGTTCATATCCGTTTACGCTTTTTGCCGTAACGGTATAATGCTTCATCGCCATGCACATTTCAAACACTGCATTCTCTATAGCATCCGTAAGTACATCGTCCGGTTTCAAACCGTATTGGGCAAGTAACATCAGACCGATTTTTTTATGTAACATACCAGTCAAAAATTCTTCAAGCAAAAATCCCCGGTATGCGTCCATTCTTTTTTCTACAAATTCCTTCCACTCATCTGCGGAAATATCAGGAACAAAATCCACATCCACACATACATTTTCGTTATTCTTCAAGGCCCTGGCAATCATGCGGCTTATCTGGAATACCACAATTCCGGAAATACCATAATCGGTAAGCTGTAATTCGCCCTGCTCATGTGCAATTGCTATCTCATTAATGCGCAATGTGATACCGGTTTTGCATCTGACTCCGGCAACCATGGGGAAGAAATCTTCTTCACATCTTACCTGTACGAGTGCAGGCAATAACGGTACGATTCTATGTCCGAATAATTTTGCGTAATCATAACCCTCCGTTGATGCATTCTTTATTCCCGCTTTACTTCCGCAAGCCAGAATAACCGCATCAAACTCTTTTCTTCCCACCGATGATTGTACTGCAAACATTCCGTTCCGTTTTACGGAAAGTAAAATATCCGTAACATTTGTCACAACAGTAACACCATATTTTTTCAGGCTCATCTTCAGCACGTCCAAAACAACGGATGCCTGTTCACAATACGGATACAAATATCCGTCCCTGCTTCGTATCATCAGTCCGCAATCATTAAAAAACGCAACGGTATCCTTTGTTGAAAAGCGCGCAAAACAAGCCGCCAGCTTATCCGCATCTTCACAATAATAATTAGACAAATCCATGTCTTGATTGGAAAGATTGCACTTGCCGTTTCCTGTTGCGAGAATCTTCTTACCAATCCGGTCTGTTTTCTCATATATGGTGACCTGTGCACCTTTTTTTGCTGCCTGTATTGCCGCCATCATTCCGGATGCGCCGGCTCCGATTACCAAAATCCGCTTCACTTTTTATCCTTCCTGTTCTTAACTGCTGTATGATTCCAAAAAATCATACACTTCACGTATATCATTAAAACATTTTGTATTAATAACATCCTGTTGGACATTTTCAGGCAGCATCTCCAGTGTCAAATCCGTCGGCATATATACCTCTTCCTGGTCGGAACGGTACACTGCCAATTCATGATTCACTGCCTTAATATAATAAATAATTTTCTCTTCTTCTTCCCGATAGGTCTTTTTTACCGTAATTTTGTCCGGATGAAACGATAACAACTCTATTTCTTCAAATCCATTCTGCTTGTCGGCAAAACTCGGGCTCAATTCATAGCGTTCAATCTCTTTTTTCAATTCTTCCATGGTCAGACCCGTGAATGAAAATGGAATCGCCTCTATGGAATGGATATAGGAATTACCGATATAACTTTCCACCTCATAAACCGTATCGCAGGTTGTCACATTCTGCTTGGTGGATACAGACAAATCCGGTTGGGAATTTTTCGATGAAAAGTTTTGTATATCTTCTTTTCCATGCGCTTCTTTTTGGGAATCAAAATCCGCTTCCAACACAAGGAAAAAGCCTGCTATAACCAATATAACAATAAAACAAAACAAACTGATACTCTTCAAAAACTTCATAAGAACTCCTTTTTTTGAATAGTATCAGTAGTTTCTATAAAAATTATTCGAAAGTCATATCCCGGCAAATCTGCTACAAACGTAACCTGCTACGTAAAAAATGCACCGGATAATAATTCAAAGTCCGTTTTAGTGCCGCTTCGTCTTTTTTGCTGATGCCGTGCAGTGCAATTAAAGTCAGATAATACAAAAGATATCCTAAAAAGACACTTAAAAATAGCACCAATAAATTCATCGTCACAAAACGCTCCAGCATCATAAACAGCACCATCATAATAATTCCTGCAACGCCGTATTTACCAAGTTTTAATAAGATATCCAAAAAATCAACCCTTGCCGTTCCGTATACAAAGACAAAGAGCAGACAAATCTGGACACTGAAATACAAATAAAAGGAATACAGAATCTGCATACTGTCCCCGGCGTTTTTACTAAAGCCGGCCAGTAAGAAAATAACCTGTGCAACAAAAGCAATTCCCTGGATTACCCACACAATTTTTTCTTTGTCAAAGGCACTCACAGCACCTGCAAGTGCACACGCCAATCCTGCCACAAGTAACAAAGCGCCGCCTGATTTTAAATAGGAGGCAGCAAGAACCGATTGTCCTTTAAATAAAACCTTAGCTATCGGCTGTGCCAAAAATACCAGAATCATTGTCGGCGGAATCAACATAAAAAAGGTATTCTTAATCATATACTGGGTCCGCACAATCATAGTCTTAATCTCATCCTTGCGGAAATCAATATGAAGTCTGTGTTTTTCTTTTGAAATATACTCGCCAAATAAAATCATGACAAGCAATACCGGAAGTAAGATTCTCACAAACAGTACTCCGACATTGGTATACGCCGAATCTACCGGTAAATCCGTCTTGATTACAGACTTCAAATAAGCAAGTATACATACTGCAAATGATAAAACAGTAACGATTCTGTTCATCATTATACGAAGATTAACGGTAATAAATCCGCCTGCAACAGACCTTCTGGAATCAATTCCGCGAACGGTTTTCTCGATTTTGGTATACTTTCTCGTATACAGGGTAAGTATAATCAAAACAATACATACAAGTGCAATTGTACACGCATATACAAGGGCAACTCCCATCGCCACATACGCATCCACAACAACTTCATTCTTCAGCAATCCGGCAATCTTTTTACCATAGTCCCTAAACATACGAATCAGGAAAAATGAAAAAATAACCGGCAAAACCATTTTTAAAATATTAACAATAACTACAACGCCATCATTCCCGTTTCCGGTATGATATCCGCATAAAACATCCACAATTCCGTTTAAAATAAGCACTGCGCACAATATCATGATAACCGGAACCGGATATGTGACCTTAAATACATCTATCGCCTTTGCCTGTAAAAAAATGTATGTCAGTCCCGTAATAATCAAACCAAAAATAACCACATAAGCAAGCGCAGGCTTAACAATCCGCTTGGAATTACCGTTAATTCCCTTGCTGTTGCGTATACTGACCATTTTGGCAATTCCTGTCTGCATACTGCTGAAAAAAGCAGTATATACGACATAATACAAAATCAAAGGCACGGCAAAAAAGCCGATTGCCCCATCCAGAATAAAGTTTTCCAACACAATCAGAAATATAATATTCACTATCTTTGTAAGGGAACCCAACGATATCTTCGTATTCATCTCTTATACCTTTCAAACCGTATCTCTTGTAATCTGTAACAGACGCAGAATCTCTTCCTGCTTCTTCTCCATAACTTCTGCTTCCTCAGGGCTCATATGATCGTATCCGCACAAATGATACATACTGTGCGCCACCAAAAATGCAAATTCCCTTTTGCAACTATGCCCGTAATCTTTTGCCTGGGAAAAAACTTTTTCGGCACTGATTATGATATCCCCCAGAATAATTTTACCACTCTCGGGGTTGGTATAATCCACCATTTCATCCTCCGGAATATAAAAACCGGATGGTTCTTCAAAGAAAAGTCCCGGAAATGATAATACATCCGTAGGCTTGTCAATATCCCGCATGGATGCATTGTATTCACGGATTCCTTCATTATCCGTTATCAGGAGGTTAACCTCTGTGTCATACGGACAGTTTTCCACTTCCAAAACCTTATCAATTACCGATTTGGCTATTGCTTCTGTATCAAAATCAAAAACAAACTCTGTTTCGTTTTCCAAATATAACTGCATTATTTTCTTCCTTTGTTCTTGGGATTCTCACGGCGGCGGGAATTATCCTTATTCTCTCTTGCCTGCTCCTTCGCCTCGTATACCTCATAAGCCTGTACAATTTTCTGAACCAATGGATGTCTGACAACATCACGGCTTGTAAGATTACAAAATGCAATACCTTCGACATTTTTAAGGACGCGGCATGCAATATCAAGCCCTGACCTTGTTCCTGGAGGTAAATCCTTCTGTGAATCATCACCCGTAACAACCACCTTGGAACCAAAGCCGATTCTTGTTAAAAACATCTTCATCTGGGCCGGTGTTGTATTCTGCGCTTCATCCAAAATAATATATGCATTGTCCAGTGTACGTCCGCGCATATAAGCAAGCGGAGCAACCTCAATCAGGCCTTTTTCCATATTCTTAAGGAAACTATCAGCACCCATAATCTGGTACAGGGCATCGTATAGCGGTCTTAAATACGGATCCACCTTGCTCTGCAAATCTCCCGGCAAAAAACCAAGCTTCTCACCGGCCTCAATAGCCGGTCTGGTCAGAATAATACGTTCCACCTCATTGTTCTTAAATGCGGTAATCGCCATTGCCATGGCAAGATAGGTCTTACCCGTTCCGGCAGGTCCCATACCAAATACAATCATATTATCATGAATTGCATCTACATAGGCTTTTTGGCCAAGTGTCTTAGGCTTTAGAGGCTTACCGCTAACTGTGTGGCAAATAACCTCTTTATCAATCTGAAGCAGGGCATCTTCTTTTTCTTCCATGCCCATCGCAATCGCGTAATCTACATCCTGTTCCAAAATCACATTTCCTCTTTCCGATAACGTTTTGAGTGTACTTAATATTTCCTTCACCGGCATCACATTCGCACGGCTGCCCCGTATCATAACACTGTCATCCCGGTTAACAATATCAACCGAATAGGCGCGTTCAATTTTCTTAATATACTTATCGCATTGTCCGAATATATTCAGGCAATGCTCCATGGGTATTTCCATGCGCTCTGTAATCAATTCACTCATTAATTGTCCTGATTCCTAACTATACTTACATTCCCTTCTGCTCTATATCAATCAGCAGATATCCTGTCAATTTTAAATATTGACTCCCAGTTTCTATTTTAACATTATTTTCTATAATTTGTACCCCTTTTTCATCTAATTCTTGCATTGTTTGTTCAAGAAATTTTTTAAGTAGAATTACACCCTCTTCATCCCCGTATAAATCCTCAATTTCTACATATTCGCAGTATCTTCTTACTCCCCAGAAAACCGGTATGGAAAATTCTTCAAAAACAGGATTGGTATACTCTTTCATAACAACATCGTATAATTCAAATTGTTTATTAAATACCGACAAGCCAAAATAATGCCTGCCGATTCGAAAATACGGCACATTATATTCATTCCCGGTGTAATTTTTATGTTTATAATAACGGCTTATTTGTCTATGGATGGGATATTGCGTCCGGATGGTTACGTCTGCATCCGCATTCACATAATCATACGAAATAATATTCCCATCGTTATCATATATCGGTATTTCACCAACAACCAAAACATCGCCTGCCAAAACTTCATCCCCCACCTTTACCTGCGGAACTCCTTTTCTGGTAATCATGGCAATAATCGTACCGCCCGTTCCTGCATATAAATCTTCCCGTATACCTTCCTCTTTTTCATTTGCACCGATTGACAAATAATTTTCTTTTACATTCACTACCAGTTTCGTTCCCGTAATTCTAACGGAAACCCAGCTGATACCGTCAAAATATTCTCTTATTTTTTCTTCCAGTTTTTGGATGTCAATATCTTTCTTACCGGTTCCATAGTCTATTCCATATGAGTTAATAAAACGCAACAGAATATCATCGCTTATCGTTTCATTTCCCTCAAACGAAAATGACCATACAAAAAAGGTCATCCCGTATAAAAAAAATAATGAAAACAGAATCCCGGCAAAAAATATTTTCCGTTTTTTGTTTTTACGCATAAAAAAAGGCAGTCCAGATTCCTCCAAAATCACTGCCGTTACCCTTGTCTTTTCTAAAAAAGCATCTATTCTTTTGTAATCAGAGTGGCGGATTTTACATTCAAAATACCCCTGCACGGGCATAATATCCCATAGAATAATGCCGTTTATTCTGCAAAGATTAAAAAAACGCTCCGGAGAATACCCTTCTATTTTTATTTTGTAAAACCCTCTTAAAAATCGCAAAAAGGATAACATGAAACCTCCTATGACGGATAATCAACCGAAAAAATATGTCCTTTGATAAGCATATCTTCTTCCGTGTAATGCTCTATCGTAAGCCCCCGGCCTTTAATGATAATATAGGTGTTCTTACCCTGTACACGGATACAATCCGCAGTATACTCCAATATCCCCTTATAATTCTCAATATAAAGCTCTTTGTTTCCGATTGCAGTCAGAATAAAAGCGCCCTGGGTAATATCTTTGGGAAAATGCAGTTTTTCCAATAAATCAGACTCTTTTCGTTTCATATCACATTTTATGTTGCAAGAAACAAAAAAAGAACCTTATCACTTGTGATAAGGCTCTTTTGCAATAATCTTATATCCTCTGTAAATCTGTTCCAACAAAATAACACGCATCAACTGATGCGGAAAGGTCATATCCGAAAAGCTAACCCTTCCCTGGGCGGATTTCTTGATATCTTCGGCAATTCCCAAAGAACCGCCAATAATAAAAGTAATATTACTGATACCATGTATTCCTGCCTGATTTATCATGTCCGCAAATTCAACAGAATCATACTTCTTACCTTCGATGGCAAGCACGATAACATAAGAATCCTTCGGTATCAGACTCTTAATTCTCTCCCCTTCTTTTGAAAGAATCTGCGCATTCACAACATCGGAAGCATGATCGGGTGTTTTCTCATCCGCCACTTCCTTAATCTCCAGTTTACAGTACTTGGAAAGGCGCTTGGAATATTCCTCTATGGCATCCCTATAAAACTTTTCTTTAATTTTACCGACTGCAATAATTGTAATCTTCATATTTATTCAAAAATATCCGGATAAACTTCTTCCAAAATATACTCTGCAAAGGAAACGTCAATTCCCGGAGAATAAGCATTAACCATAGCTTTTAATTTTTCCATACGGCGGAAATATAAAATCTCCATTCCCGGGTCATCTGCGATTAAATCCGCATCGAATTCATCCGGAATAACATTTTCTTTCAGATAGTTCGTAATATCATCCTTGGCATTGTGATCCGAAGATGCTTTTTCTTTTAAATTCGCATAGGATTTACGGGATGCAATTCCCATAAATACAAATACCACAAATAAAAAGCCCATTACCCCCGTAATCATCCACTTGGTAAATGGTGGAAGCAAAAGCGGAATCACACCAAGATGAAGCAATACAAGAGCAACAATACCGATAACTCCGACAATGAGTAACGAATCCGCGCCGGATTTATACTCTTCAGCAATCTTAGCGGTATCCTCATACGGTTTACGCTCCATCTCCTTGATATAGGCTTCTTTTGCCTGCTTCATTGCAGCTATCTCTTCTTCCGTATAAGTCTTCTGTATTTCTTCCTGCTTCTTTGCTTCCTTAGGTGCCGCAATCTTTTGCAAATATACATTGACCATCTTACGGGCCTGCACAAGAGCATCCGGTTCTACTAACAGTTCATAGGTTGCTTCTTTTTTGTCAAAAGAAATCTCCGTATTCTTAAGACCGTTTGCGCGCATAAATTCACTAATAAGATACAATTCATTTTCATCTCCGAAATAAACTGCTTTCTTACCTTCTTCCAGTGTTTCCACCAGTGTTGCACCGCAATCAGCACATACGGTATATCCGGGCTTATATTCATTTTTACAATTTGGACACCAAGGCATAATCGTTCTCCTTATTTGGATAAATATTCGTCAATTCCCTTAGCCGCTGCTTTACCTGCACCCATAGCAAGGATTACGGTTGCGGCACCGGTTACGGCATCACCGCCGGCGTAAACGCCTTCTTTGGATGTTGCACCGTTTTCTTCACTTGCAACAATACATTTCCATTTATTTACTTCCAAACCTTCTGTTGTTGAAGAAATAAGCGGGTTCGGGGATGTACCGAGTGACATAATGACAGTATCTACATCAATAATAAATTCACTTCCAGGAACTTCTACAGGACGTCTTCTTCCGGAAGCATCCGGCTCACCAAGTTCCATACGGATACATTTGATTCCGTTAACCCAACCGTTTTCATCTTTGAGGATTTCAACCGGATTGGTTAATAAATCAAAGATAATTCCTTCTTCTTTTGCGTGATGTACCTCTTCTACTCTGGCAGGAAGTTCTTCTTCACTACGACGGTAAACAATATGTACTTCACTTCCAAGACGGAGTGCTGTTCTTGCAGCATCCATGGCAACATTACCGCCACCGACTACAGCAACTTTCTTACCCTTCATAATCGGTGTTGTACTGTTTTCATCAAATGCTTTCATTAAATTACTTCTTGTTAAGTATTCGTTTGCAGAGAATACACCGTTAGCTGTTTCTCCCGGAATACCCATAAACTTAGGAAGACCTGCTCCGGAACCGATAAATACGGCACTAAAGCCTTCTTCTTCCAATAATTCATCAATGGTAATTGCTTTACCGATAACTACATTTGTCTCAATCTTTACGCCAAGAGCTTTTACGTTCTCGATTTCTTTTGCAACTACTTTCTCCTTTGGAAGACGGAATTCCGGAATACCGTAAACAAGTACACCGCCGGCTTCATGCAAAGCTTCAAAAATAGTTACATCATAACCCATCTTAGCAAGGTCACCGGCACATGTTAATCCGGAAGGGCCGGAACCGATAACCGCTACTTTCTTATTCTTCTTTTCTGCCGTTACAACAGGCTTAATATTATTCTCTGTTGCCCAGTCAGCAACGAATCTTTCTAATTTACCAATGGAAACAGGTTCACCCTTAATACCACGGATACATTTACCCTCACACTGGCTTTCCTGCGGACACACACGACCGCAGATTGCAGGAAGTGCACTCGCCTCAGAAATTACCTGATAAGCTTTTTCAATATTACCTTCTTTTACCTGTGAAATAAATCCCGGAATATCAATGGCAACAGGACATCCCTTTACACACTGTGCATTCTTACAATTGATACATCTGGAAGCTTCACACTGCGCTTCTTCTAAATTATAGCCAAGACAAACCTCTTCAAAATTGGCTGCTCTTTCTTTCGCATCCTGTTCACGGACAGGAACCTTTTTTAATACGTCCATTCTATCTATCCTCTCAAATCCTCTATGTATTAATCACAATTTCCACATCCGCCATGGTGTGTGTCGCCTTCTTTTGTTTTTAAGAATGCTCTTCCTTCTTCCGTCTTATATAGCTGCTGACGTTTCATGGCTTCATCAAAATCTACCTTGTGTCCGTCAAATTCAGGACCGTCAACACATGCAAACTTGATTTCATCGCCAACTGTCACACGGCATGCACCACACATTCCGGTACCATCAACCATAATCGGATTCAAGCTGACAATCGTAGGAATATTTAATGATTCTGTCATTTTGCAAACGAATTTCATCATAATCATCGGACCGATTGCAACACAGAGATCGTATTTTTTGCCCTCTTCCTTTACAAGGTCTTCGATAGTCTTAGTAACCATACCGCTTCTTCCGTATGAACCGTCATCCGTGGTTACATAAAGATTACCTGCAACTTCTTCCATTTCTTTTTCAAGAATCAGTAAATCCTTTGTCTTAGCGCCAACAATTACATCCGCATTAACACCCATTTCATGTAAATACTTAACCTGCGGATATACAGGAGCCGTTCCGACACCACCTGCAACAAATAATATATTCATTGCATCCAGTTCTTCTTTTGTCTTCTCACAAAGTTCGGAAGCACAACCAAGTGGTCCTACTACATCGTGGAAAGAATCACCGGTCTGCAATTTAGACATCTCAACCGTACTTCCACCAACAATCTGGAACACGATGGTAACCGTACCTGCCTCACGGTCATAATCACAGATGGTAAGCGGAATTCTCTCGCTGTCTGCCGCCGTACGGACAATTAAAAACTGTCCCGGTAAACAATGTTTTGCTACACGTTTTGCCTCAACTACCATAAGAAATATATTGGTAGTCAGTTCTTCAGCCTTTAAAATTTTATACATAATCTCCTCTTTCTGCCATTCCCGGCATTTTATTACTAACAAATACTATATAACTTTAGTGTGATAAAGCACACACATCACCTATATTATCGTTTTTGTCAAAAAAAATCAACCCAAATCTGCACTTAAATACCGTCAAGTACCGTATTACCGTTCTCATCGGTTACAATCTTATATACATAACCATTCGACAAATCTACACAATACACATTTCCGGTCATATTTCTGGAATTATTTCCTTCCTGATAATATTCCTTAATAACATGCATCATCTTATCATCAATTATCTGCAGGGAATCATAAAGATAAATATTTCTACCTTCCTTTCCCTCTATATTACCTTCATCATCCATTATAATATTTCTAATTTTTAATCGATATATCAGGCGGTATATCGATTCTTGTGCCGGCCATTCCGTCTCGACGTCAAGTTGGAAACTTCTGGCAACCACTTCACTTCGCACACCTTCTTCGCTAATTGCCACAAAACGGTAATTGGTCACGCCTTCCTTCATCGGAATCGGTTCCCCGTAAATAAATGAATTCTCATCCGGGACACTTCCGTTGGTAGTATAATACACACTGCATCCTTCCGGAACCGTCACACTGATTTTCTGTGGCGAGGTATATTGACCGCTTGCAAGTTCTATCTCCGGTTCTCTTGGCTTCGTACCTTCAATAACAAACTGCGATTGTGCCACGTCCGAACAGATACCATAATCATTAATATAAATCGCGCGCACATTGTATACGCCGCTTTTTAAAAACACCGGAGCGGTATATAAATTACCGTATCGCATCGGATCGGTACCGTTTAATGTATAGTACACATCTCCCGTTGTAGGTGCCGTAATCTTTAACGGAATAACCTGATTATAATGCCCTCCTTCGTAGCTAAACACCGGAGTAATGGCAAGATAATTCTGGAACGCCGTACGAATCTTTTCACTGTCACTATCCGTTAACAGTTTGCTAATCTCATCGTATGCCTCCTCGGATTCGTACATGGCAATGACACGTGCATATGCCATCTCATTATCCGGTTCCATATCCATAGCCGAATAATAATTGGACATTGCGCGGTCTGTTTCTCCCATTTCAAAAAGACAATCTGCATAGGCAACTAATAAATCATAATTCTGCCCTTCGTCCAATAAATCTTTATACAACTTTGCAGCTTCTTCGTATTCCATATTGGAAAATGCAGTCTGCGCATTTACAAGTTTATTTTGCAGGGACTCTTCTTTTTGTCCGGGTCTTGTAAACCATACCACCAAAAATCCGATTGCAAGCACCAAAAATAACGAAAGGGTAATCACAATCCTTTTCATAAAGCGGAGCGGGGATTCTGTTAATAAATCCTCTTTTAAAAATTCATCCTCCTCTTCCGCATCCGGAACCACGTCTTCGGCAACCGCAGAAAGTGTCTCAATTATGCTGTTTTCTATTTCCGGTTCAAAATCAGGAACAATACGTATTTCTTCGCCGCATTTCTCACAGTAAAGAAATCCCTCCTTTAGTTCCTCACCACATTTAGGACACTTCATGCTTAAAACTCCTAGAATAATCCTGTAATCATACCATTCTCATCTACATCAATGGAATAAGCCGCCGGCTTCTTAGGTAAGCCTGGCATTGTCATAACATTACCTGTTAAAACAACGATAAATCCGGCTCCTGCCGAAACATACGCTTCACGTACGGTAATCGAAAATCCGCTTGGTCTTCCGAGTAATTTTTCATTATCCGATAACGAATACTGTGTCTTTGCCATACAAACCGGCAAATTACCGAATCCGAGGTCTTCGAGTTTTTTAATCTGCGATGCTGCATTACCGGCAAAATTCACACCGTCCGCACCGTATATTTCTTTTGCAATTGCTGCAATTTTATCGGTAATGGAAAGATTCTCATCATAAAGAACCTTGAAATTACTTTCTTTATTTTCCAAAGTATCAAGAACCGCTTCTGCAAGTTCCATTCCACCATCTCCGCCAAATTCCCATACTTTGGACAGAGCAAAATCACAATTACGTTCTTTACAGAAATCACGTACAAATGCTGTCTCTTCATCACTGTCTGTTACAAATGCATTCAAAGTAACAACAACCGGAACGCCATATTTCTGAAGATTCTCAATATGTTTTTCAAGATTGCAGATACCTGCCTTTAATGCATCCAGATTTGGTGTGGAAAGGTCTTCTTTCTTAACACCACCGTTGTACTTAAGTGCACGGATGGTTGCAACAAGAACAATTGCATCCGGTTTTAATCCGGCCATGCGGCATTTAATATCAAGGAATTTCTCTGCTCCGAGATCTGCACCGAATCCTGCTTCCGTAATAACATAATCCGCCATTTTAAGGGCTGTCTTGGTTGCTCTTACGGAATTACATCCATGTGCAATATTGGCAAAAGGACCGCCATGCACAAGTGCCGGTGTATGCTCCAGTGTCTGAATCAGATTCGGTTTCATTGCATCTTTTAATAAAGCCGCCATGGAACCGACTGCATTTAACTGGGATGCGGTAACCGGTTCTCCCTTATAGTTGTATGCAACAACCATTCTTCCAAGTCTGTTCTTTAAATCTTCCATATCGGAAGCCAGACATAAAACAGCCATAATTTCAGAGGCAACCGTAATTACAAAGTGGTCTTCCCTTACAAAACCATCTGTTTTATTACCAAGTCCCACAATCACATTACGAAGGACACGGTCATTCATATCCACACAACGTTTCCATACTACCTGACGGGTGTCGATTCCAAGTTCATTACCCTGCTGGATGTGATTATCCAGTAATGCTGCCAATAAATTGTTGGCAGATGTAATCGCATGGAAATCTCCCGTAAAGTGCAGGTTTAAATCTTCCATCGGAACAACCTGCGCGTATCCGCCGCCGGCTGCACCGCCTTTCACACCAAAGCAAGGTCCCAAAGAAGGCTCACGCAGGGCGATAACCGCCTTTTTACCAAGCTTGCCGAATGCCTGTCCAAGTCCGACTGTAGTGGTTGTCTTACCTTCTCCTGCCGGTGTTGGATTAATAGCAGTGACAAGAATCAGTTTTCCATCCGGATTATTCTGAATACGCTCTATGTATTCATCCGAAATCTTGGCTTTGTATTTGCCGTAAAATTCCAATTCATCCCTTGTCAGACCAAGCTGCTTTGCAACTTCTTCAATAGGCTGTAATACCGCTTCCTGTGCAATCTGAATATCTGTTTTCATAAATATTTCTCCTGATTAGTGTTTTTATCTGTAATGTCTTGCCGTTATAACGGGATTAGACATATTCCTCAATATATTCCTCAAATTGTTCCATACTCATTAGAACTTTTCTAGGCTTCGTTCCTTCTTCTTCTCCGACTACTCCTGCATCGGCAAGCTGGTCCATAATTCTTGCCGCACGGTTAAATCCAATCTTAAATACTCTCTGAAGCATACCGATGGATGCCTTTTCTTTTTCAATAATGAATCGGCCGGCTTCTACAAAATAGCTGTCCAGTTCGCTTGAAGAACCACCACCTGAAGAAGCACTTCCTGAAGAACCGATACTCTTAATCTTTTCTTCAATATCGGTATCGTATGTATTGCCGATTGTCTGGTTTTTAAGGTAATCCACTACATCGGATACTTCACCGTCTGAGATAAATGCGCCCTGCATACGCGCCGGTTTCGTATAGCCCTGCGGGTAGAACAACATATCACCCTTACCCAGTAACTTTTCAGCACCGTTCATATCCAGAATTGTTCTGGAGTCCACGCCGCTGGAAACCGCAAATGCAACACGGCTGGGCATATTCGCTTTGATAATTCCTGTAATGACATCCACAGAAGGTCTCTGTGTCGCAATAATCAAATGGATACCCGCCGCTCTGGCAAGCTGTGCCAGACGGCATATAGCTTCCTCTACCTCGTGTGCGGCGACCATCATAAGGTCGGCAAGCTCGTCCACAATAATGACTATCTGAGGCATCTTAGCGATATCTTCGCCTTTTTCTTTCAGCGCCTCAACCTGCTTGTTATATCCCTTTAAATCACGGACATTCATATCCGCAAATTTCTTATAACGGTCGGTCATCTCCGCTACTGCCCAATTCAAGGCCGCAGCCGCTTTCTTAGGATCTGTAACCACCGGAATCATCAAATGCGGAATACCGTTATATACGCTTAATTCCACGACTTTAGGGTCAACCATAATCAGTTTCACGTCGTCCGGATGTGCTTTGTACAAAATACTCATAATAATTGTATTGATACATACCGATTTACCGGAACCCGTAGCACCTGCAATTAACATATGGGGCATCTTGGCAATATCGGCAACCACAACCTGTCCGCTGATATCCTTGCCGACTGCAAACGCAAGATTACTCTGGAAATCCTTATAGGTCTTACTCTCAATCAAATCACGAAAAGCAACCGCCGAATTCTCTTTATTCGGGACTTCGATACCGACTGCCGATTTACCCGGAATCGGTGCTTCAATACGGATGTCTGCCGCTGCAAGATTCAATTTAATATCATCCGCCAAATTAACAATACGCGAAACCTTAACACCCGGCTCCGGCTGTAATTCATATCGGGTAACACTCGGTCCCTGACTGATATCGGTAACCGTAACATTTACGCCAAATGTCTTTAATGTATTCTGCAAATGCATTGCGGTATCGCGGAGTTCATTTACAGAACTGCCCTTTCCCGAACCGCTTCCCGGTTTTAACAGATTAACCGGTGGGAATACATATTTCTTGTTCGGCTTAGTGGCTGTCTTAATCTTTATTTCTTCCGCAACCGGAGTATCCTGCACTGCCGGTTTCTTTTCACGGGTCGCACGTGGTCTTACCACCTCCATTCCTTCCGGAATGGATTCCTGCATTGTCACAGGTTTTGCAGACTCTGTTTCTTTTACCTTTTCATGCGGCATAACAAATTCTTCCCGCTTATTCGTCGCCGCCGTATGAATACGGATATTATCAATCGTATCCGGTATCACTTCCTGTTCATAGGAATTTTCATCAATTCTTGAAGGACGTTTTGGAATATCATCCACTGTAATCTCATGGATATCATCCCTAATCTGTGTCTTTTTATCCTCTTCTTTTAAAGTTGTATTCAGCATGACGCCGGATACCTTTTTATTCATACGCAGGATTTTCTCGGCTTCTTTTCCATTCTCCTGCGCTGTCTTAGTCGTTTTCTCTTCTTCTTTTTTCTTCAGTTGTTCCGCTCTTCTAAGTTCTGCCTGTTCCCTGCGGTATTGTGCATCGTCTTTTGCGGTATGATATACCTTCTTGGAATTCTCGCTGACGGATTTTACCACGGATTTACCGGTAATCAGAACAAAACAAATAACCATGACTACCAAAACCACCAATATGGTACCAGCCATATCAAGCAAACTGTACAATCCGTAAGCAACCGTTCCGCCAAGAACACCGCCGCCTTTTCTGTTTGCTGAAGCATACTCATACAAAGCAGTAATGGAATAGCTGTCCATATTCTTAATCGTATCTGCATACAATTCTACAATAACACCCACTGCAACAAATAAAATCACTGCCGCAGTCAGTTTCATGGTCGCCCTGAAATTACCCTGGTTGGAAATACCGAATGCAATAGCCAGAAAAACAAATACCGGTGCAATATATGCCGTAAGTCCGAAAATACCAAACATTACCTTACTGATTGCATCACCAACAGGTCCTATAATTCCAAAATTGCACAAGAATAACAACGCACCCACCGCCAATGTAATCAGCAACAGCACTTCATTACTGATTAATCTCTCTTCATTGGTTCTGGTCCGTTGTGCACTACCCTTGCGTCCTGAATTTCTATTTGATGTATTCCTTCTGCCGGAAGATGTTGTTTTTTTTCTGCCGGAAGTCGATGCCATACTTTCACCTCGTAACATATTTATCATTTAGAATCAATATATTATAGCATAAAAAGGGCATACGGTCATCCTTTATTTTATCATTTCACAGAGCTTACGATAGGCATCTTCCATTCCGCCGACTTCGTTAATGATTCCTTCTTTTACTGCCTCTTTTCCAACCAGAATGGAACCTACATCCTTTGTTAAAAATCCGGTTTCGAGCATTAATTTTTCCAGCCTTTGCTGCGTAATATCACAATGACCGCACACAAAAGACACAATACGGTCCTGAATCTGTTTAAAATACTCAAAAGTTTGTGATACCCCAATTACCATGCCGTTGGTTCTGACTGGATGAATCACCATGGTTCCTGTCGGAACAATAAAAGAATAATCACTGCTCACCGCAATCGGAACCCCAATCGAATGGCTGCCGCCAAGTACCAGTGATACCGTTGGCTTACTGATGGATGCAATCATTTCCGCAATCGCAAGGCCCGCCTCCACATCTCCGCCCATGGTATGAATCAATATGAGCACACCGTCTATTTCTTCATTATCCTGTATCATGGCCAGCCTTGGGATAATATGTTCATATTTTGTGGCTTTCGATGAATTTCCAACCACCTCATGACCTTCTATTTCCCCGATTATTGTCATCAGAAAAATCTTTTTTCCATCCGCATTCTTATCAAGCATCGCCTGTCCGCTTTCTTTAATATCTTCCATGTTTCACCTCAAACGAATCCTATTTTGCAATAAAAAAGTAAGGACCGTAATTATCAGTCCTTACTTTAGTATTTCTAAAAAAAATATTTTTATTATGTTAAATTAATAATCGTACTCATCGTTTTCGATTTCGATATCAAAATGCATCATATCTTCGCTTGGTTCAAATGCATAATCAAGCACCTTTGGTTTGTGCTTTTTCGGCATCGGAAGTACGTTCTCGATAGGTGCCTTCCTATCGATAGGAGCCGACATATCCTGTACATTAGGAACAGTTTGTTCTGTCTCCTTCTTATCTTCCTCCACAACCTCTGTAAGCGCAAGTTCTACCTTTAGAGGCTCTTCTTTTCTGACTTCAATACCTTCCGTACTATGCATAACTTCTTGCATTTCTTCCCATTCAAACTTTGCATCAACTGCATTTGCAGGAATAGGATTTCCGGTCACAACTACCGGCTTTGTCCTGAAAATAATCCGCATGCTCTGCGAAATCATAAAGAACAGATTGACTAGGGCAAGAAGCATCATGCAATAGGATGCTTCAAATTCATAATTTGATAACCAAACCGCTAAAAATCCGTATCCGATAAACGGAAGCACAAACAGGATGCGATGATCCTGCTTATCCATATAAAAAGTTACACAATACATAATCAACAGTACTGCCAATGCAATCATTTCTGCATCCAAAACATATACCTCTCCCGGTGTGGTCCCACCGGATACAAAAGGTGCCTTTGCATATAAGAGCACACCCATTTTGGCATAAAATATAAATCCTGCAAACAACAGTTGTGCAAAAACCATTACCAGATACGTAATATTCTTCTTTTTCCAAGCCTTTTCAAGCAGACAAATAACGGCTAAAAAAAGAATCACAACAAAAATCCAGAAATTAGTAATTCCGGTATCCTCTGCCGTATAGAAAAAGCTCGGCAGTACCGCATACAACAATGCCGGAATCCATGCAAAAATACCTTTTTGCATATTCCATCCGATAACCATTAACAGAATAAACGTTACTACCTGCATAATCAACTGGGTTACAAACAGAACTTCTATTTTGTTTCCAAAGAACAAAAATATGCCATGTAATACATAAGTATATGCCTGTTCCAATACAGACATCGTTCCTACACCCGTACCCTGTCCGAAAACTGCACCAACTTTGGAAAGTTCATAAAAGCATGCCGCCTGTGGGGATAGTGCACTCGAATAAGACTGCAAAAACCACGCATGTAAAAATGATGCATACCGCAGTACACAGAATACGGTTATTATACCCGCACAAAACAGAATATGCCCGGTTACGCCAAGCCATTTAGGCATTGAAGGAGTTTTTACCTTACTGCAAATCAAGCGTAATAAAAGCACTACCGGCACCACTGCCAGAACAGTCAGTATTTTTGCTATCAAATCCACATAAAACTCATCCCACGGTATGTAAGAAGAAATCATGGCATAGAAATCCTGCCATTCAACCGTCAAAATACAATATGAAATAAATGCAGCGGGTACTGCGAACAAAAACCACAATACATCTGAAAACCAGGTCTTTTTAAGACTCATGCCAATCCCCCTGTAATAGACAAGATACCGGCAGAAATGTAATTTCTGCCGGAACTTTACTGGTTACATACTCATTTAAACACTTTCAATTGCCTGTGCCAAATCTTCAATAATATCATTTACATTTTCAATACCAACTGAGAAACGGATTAAGTCAGGCGCTACACCTGCTTCGATAAGCTGTTCGTCCGTCATCTGTCTGTGTGTATGACTTGCCGGATGGAGCACACAGGTTCTTGCATCCGCAACATGTGTTACGATTGCTGCCAATTTTAATTTATCCATCATGGCAGAGGCAGCGGCTCTTCCTCCCTTTAAGCCAAAGGAAATTACACCACAACTTCCCTTAGGAAGATATTTCTGCTGCAAAGCATGGTATTTGTTGCTTTCAAGGTCAGGATAATTTACCCATGCCACCTTATCATGTGCTTCAAGGAACTTAGCAACTGCTAATGCATTGGAACAATGGCGTTCCATACGAAGCGGTAATGTCTCAATTCCCATATTTAATAAATAAGCGTTCTGCGGTGCCTGAATGGAACCAAGGTCACGCATCATCTGTGCAGTCGCCTTTGTTATGTATGCACCCTTGCCGAATTTCTCAGCATATACAATGCCATGGTATGATTCATCCGGTGTACAAAGTCCCGGGAATTTCTCAGCATGTGCCATCCAGTCAAAATTACCGGAATCCACGATTACGCCACCAACTGTCATTCCATGTCCGTCCATATATTTGGTAGTGGAATGGATAACAATATCTGCTCCCCATTCAAACGGATTACAGTTAATCGGTGTTGCAAAAGTATTATCAATAATAAGCGGCACATCATGGTCATGTGCAAGCTTTGCAAACTTCTCAATATCAAGAACTACCAAAGCAGGATTTGCAATGGTCTCTGCAAATACACATTTGGTATTCGGCTGTACTGCTTTACAAAGTGTTTCATAATCATCATCCGGATCAACAACGGTACACTCAATACCCATCTTCTTCATCGTACAGGTAATTAAGTTAAAGGTTCCTCCGTAAACGGTTGCTGACATAATTACATGGTCACCCGCTTCGCAGATATTAAAAATAGAATAATAAGTAGCCGCCTGTCCGGAGGATGTTAACATTGCTGCCACACCGCCTTCCAGCTCACAAATCTTGGCTGCCACATAATCATTGGTCGGATTCTGAAGTCTGGTATAGAAATATCCGGTATCTTCCAAATCGAACAATCTTCCCATGGCTTCTGAACTCTCGTATTTGAAAGTTGTACTCTGGATAATCGGAAGATTACGGGATTCTCCGTTCTTTGGTTTCCAGCCTGACTGGACACATATAGTCTCTTTTGCGTAATTATCTGCCATTCTCATTTCCCCTTTATATATTTACTCGTCCCAATTATGGTATACGGACTGTACATCATCATCTTCGTCCAGCAAATCGAGCGTTCTGTTTAAGTTTTTGATTGCTGTTTCATCGGTAAGTTCCACATAATTCTGCGGAATCATCGTCACTTCGCTGGAAGCAAGTGCAATTCCTGCTTCTCTCAATGCCGCATCCACATCCGCATGTGCTTCCGGAGCTGTAAGGATTTCATAACTGTCTTCTTCTTCGTTAAAATCATCCGCACCGGCATCGAGTGCTACCATCATCAGTTCGTCTGCGTCCATATCGCATTCTTCCTTGTCGATGATAATCTGTCCTTTTTCATCAAACATAAAGGATACACATCCCGGTGTTCCGATACTTCCCTGTCCCTTTGTAAAAGCACTTCTAACATTAGAAGCTGTACGGTTCTTGTTGTCGGTTAAGGCATTTACGATAATGGCAATACCGTTAGGGCCATAACCTTCGTATGTAATGTATTCGTAGTTAACGTTACCGACATCACCGGCAGCCTTCTTAATACCTCTGTCGATGGTATCGTTAGGCATATTATTGGCTTTTGCCTTGGCAATTACCTGTGCCAATTTATAGTTGTTAGCCGGATCTGGACCGCCTTCTTTTACTGCTACGGCAATTTCTCTACCCAAAATAGTAAAAATCTTACCCTTTGCAGCATCGTTTTTCTCTTTTTTGTGCTTAATATTTGCAAATTTTGAATGTCCTGACATGAGTCCTCTCCTTTTGTGTTACGGATTTACATCCGCTTTATTGATATCGGGCTGTTTTTTTGCTACAACAACCTTCTTTATCATCTTATTCTCTACTTCGATTACCTTAAAATTATATCCTTCCACATCAATGGAAAAACGGTCTTTCTCGGATGGAATCCTCTCCATCTTGGAAATCAGGTAACCGTTAATGGTTTCTACCGGAACTTCACCAAACGAAATTTCAAAACGTTCTTCCAATTCTTCAAGCGGTGTCATTCCGTCAATAATAAATTTATTATTCGCCTTCTGCTCAATATGCCCTTCGTCTTCGTCATATTCATCCATAATGTTACCGACGATTTCTTCCAGAATATCTTCCAGCGCCACAAGACCCGATGTCTGTCCGTATTCATCAATTACCATTACCATCTGTAATTTGGTAGCACGCATGGTCTTGAATAAATCATCCACATTTCTGGTCTCTGGAATAAAATGAGCCGTACGCAATAATCCTTCCACCTCACCAATCGGCATATCCAGAAGCGATTTGTTTCTGGCAATACGGAAAGCATCTTTTAAATATATAATACCAATAATGTGATCCAGATTCTCTTTGTATACCGGGAAACGGGAATTGCTCTCGTTTAGCATGAAATTCATTGCCTCACTCAATGTCATCTCCGCTTCGATTGCAGTGATATTACTTCTGTCGGTCATAATATCCTGAGCCTGCTTATCACCAAATTCAAAAATATTGCTGATCATCTCCGCCTCACTGGCTTCGATATACCCCTGCTCATGACTCTCATTTACCATGGAAAGAATATTTTCTTCCGCAGCTGCCTGCGCCTCTTTTCTGGCCTTTAATGCAGCACGAACCTTTCCGGAAATACGAAGTACAATATCAATTCCCACAAGAACTATCAATACAATCAGTAAAATACCCGAATTCGGTCCACCATCATCCATAAACTAAAAAACTCCTTTATATATTTGTTTATAATCCTAACAAATATACCATTTTGCATACAAAACGTCAAGGAATGTTCCTCTTATAATGCCAGACTGATACGAAGAGCCCTGTCCACTTTAGCCATCATTTCCTCATCCAGATGACAGACATGACTTTTTAAACGCTGCTTGTCAATTGTGCGGATCTGCTCAAGCAGAATAACCGAATCCTTTATCAGTTCACAACTGCGGCTGTTAAGCATAATGTGCGTCGGAAGCTGTGTCTTATGTAATTTGGATGTAATGGCTGCGACAATGACCGTTGGTGAATGGGTATTTCCGACATCATTCTGAATAATTAAAACCGGTCGTATTCCTCCCTGTTCGGAGCCAACCACCGGCCTTAAATCTGCGTAATATATATCTCCTCGTTTCACAAAAACATACCTTTCTACACACCGCCATATGGATTATAATCCGGGCGGAACCATTTAAAACCTAATGTGTAAAAAAAGTATTTCCACATCAAACGAAGATATTCACTGACTTTATATTTTTTTGATTTTTACATCGTCATAATAATCCTTGGCGCAAAACGCCTTGCCATGTCTGAAAAAGACACGCGGAGTACGCTTTCCGATTTCACAGGCAAATTCATAATTGAATCGTCCGCTGATGTCTCCGAGTTCTTCCATCGTAATACTCTCATCCCCATCTCTTCCGATAAGCGTAACTTCATCGCCTTCGCAACATTCCGGTATATCCGAAACATCCACCATGAACTGGTCCATGCAGACCCTGCCGATAATCGGGGCACGTTTTCCCTTGATAATAACTGTTCCGGTATTGGACAAATTGCGTGGGTAACCATCCGCATATCCAACCGGTATAGTCGCAATGCGGGTTGTTTTATCCGTAATATAGGTTCCGTTGTAACTGACAGGAATACCGGCTTTTACATCCTTAATATAAACAATATGACTCTTCAGACTAAGTACCGGTTCTAAATCAAGCACCGTTTTATTCACATCCTCAGAAGGCCACATACCATACAAAATAATACCTGCACGCACCAAATCCAGATTCGCATCCGGCATATCAATAATACCTGCGGAATTTGAGCAATGTACCAGTTTGAATGTAAAGTCATTCTCTTTCTCACATTCTGCAACAAAAGCAAGGAATTTCTGCAACTGTCCGTTGGCAAATTCTTTATCTGCCTCATCTGCTTTTGAAAAATGGGTAAAAATGCCTTCTACCACCAAATTCTTACAGGCAAGTGCTTCCTTTACAAAAGCAGCCCCTTCCTTATCCGGACGGATTCCGATACGTGTCATTCCGGTATCCACCTTAATATGTACCGGTGCTTTTACATTCATTTTTCCCGCAATTTCATCCAGTTGGTGTAATACATCACTTCTGAAAACAGTTGGTGTAATTTCCTGGTTAATCAGCGTCTCATAACTATACGGGAATGTATAGCCCAGCACCAGAATCGGTTTGCGGATATTGGCATTTCTAAGCTGCATGGCTTCTTCCACGCTCGCAACCCCATAGCCGTACACATAGGAAAGTTCTTCCATCTCCCATGCAATCGGAACGGCTCCGTGTCCGTATGCATCCGCCTTAATAACTGCCATAATCTTAGAATCCGCACTGATATGGGAATGCATGGCTTTCAGATTATGCAAAATTGCATCCAGATTAATATGCGCGCATACTCTTGAATATTGTTCCAATCTATTAATCAATTTACTACCCAAACCTTTCAATTATTACTTCAATATATATTTATACGCTTCTATGATATCACTTGCAACCATATACGCTTTTCCGCTACGCAAAGCCTGATAATCTCCGGCAAGACCATGGACATATACCGCCATACAAACCGCTTCAAACAAAGGAATGCCGGCACGCACACCCTGTGCCATAAATGCCCCGATAAGACCTGCAAGCACGTCTCCGCTTCCTGCCGTTGACATCCCGTCATTACCGCTTGTATTAAGATAAATGCTCTCATTTTCTGCCATACAAAGAGTATCCGCATCTTTGGCAACCAAAATAACGCCGTACTCCATACAGGCATTCTTAGCAGTCAAAAGACGGTTCTTTTTGATTGTGGCAATGTCGCAATGCATAAGCGTTGCCAATTCACCCGGATGCGGTGTAAATACAACCGGTGCCGTATTGTCATTCTTTTTTCTACTAATAATCTTTTCCTTTAAATCCTCATGTTTTGCAAAAAGATTCAAAGCATCCGCATCGGCAACAATAGGTTTTGAAAAACCAGAAAGTGTATGGGAAAGCAGTTTATACGCTGTTTCATCCGTTGATAAACCGCAACCGATAACACAAACATCCGCCCACGCAAGCCATTTATCCAATTTGGCATATTTCTCTTTTTCAGTATCCGTAAGTGCATATGTTTCAACCATTACTTCCGGATAAGATGCAAGGAAAGCCTCTTTATTCCCTTCCTGTGTAAATACGGCAACCATACCCGCACCGCCGCGAAGAGCCGATGCCGCACATAAAAGAGCCGCTCCCGTTGTCGATTCACGTCCTGCAATAACAAGCACTTTACCAAAGGTGCCTTTATTACCGGAAGCATCACGGGAAAGCCCGCATTTTTCATCCACACTTCCACTATAAGTAAACATGGCCGGTTGCAGCCCATAAAAAGAAGTTTCGTCAATACCTATTAAAGCCTTCGTTATTTTACCGCAATATTCCCTTCCCGGATAAAAAAACTGTCCGCATTTATAAAAGCCAAATGTAACCGTCTCATCCGCCTTTATGGCAACGCCGCACACTTCTCCCCCGGAGGCATTGATTCCGGACGGAATATCAACACTGACAACATAACGGTTACTATCATTGATTCTGCAAATCATCTCTTTTGCCGTGCCTTCTACATCCCGGTTTAAACCGTTTCCGAATATGGCATCCACTACAACCGCATACTTTGCAAAATCAACTTCCTCTTCCTTCAAAAACGGTATCCCATAAGTATCCGCAACCTGCTTTTGCAACAATAATTCTTTTGTATACTCACACTTACTCTTAAGCAGACAAATCTCCGTACCGTATCCGTATTCTGCTAAAATTCTCGCCGCACAAATTCCGTCCGCCCCATTGTTCCCATTGCCGGCAACCACAAGAATTCTGCCTGATAAAGGGCTCTTAAGATATTGCATAACACAGTCCGCTACGGCCATGGAAGCCCGTTCCATCAAAACAAGTGACGGAATTCCTGTTTTATATATGGTATTGTCATCATACTGCTTCATCTCTTTGGCAGATACAAGATACTCTTTCTTCATGCCTACGCTTCGCTTTCTTTACCGGATTCATCCGTCTGCAATTCCTTTTGCTTTACTACCCTATGTTCCTTTGGATTAAACTTCATATCAAAAATATCAATTACATCCGCGCCGAAAATATCATGCATATAGGAATAAATCTCCTGATTGGCAATCTCCATTTCCTGTTTTCGTACAACATTCTTCTTTAATTCCACACGGACATCCGCAATCCACTTCCCGATGGAATTAATATGATGTTCATTCAGGCGCATATTTTCATAACAGACCTTCATCGTCTCAATCATCAATTCCGCATTCGCCGTCTCAATACGGTGCGGAAAATCAAGTGCCTCATTCTGATACGCCTTAATCTTTTCATTACAATCGTTAATAAGACGCTTGTTTTCTTCGATTTTGGAATTGGTCTCAGAGTCCTGCTTATCCATGAGTTCTACAATTTCGTCCATTAACTTCTTTTTAATCTTACGGACGCTTTTCATCTCGGAATTGCATTTGCCCTGTGCACGCAATAACTCATTCAATTCCTGTTCTTTATCTGAAATTGCCCTGGTTTTCTCCACGCGGGCAAATAACTGATGCCATTTATGGTCAATTGTCACAATCGGTAATTTTTTACCGCTTATCGCAGGACGATATTTCTCTTCTACCCTTGACATAGTCTTCTCCTTTGCTTAGCACAAATTAACAGATCTGCGTGTAATATTTATATGGAAATCCGATAGGATAATTTCATTAAACTATCGGAAAGATGAACATTTTCAACCAAAACATTCTCCGGCACTTCCAAATCCACATGCGCAAAATTCCAAATACCCCGAATACCGCATTCCACAAGCTGTGCCGCCACCTTAACGGCTCCCGCCTTCGGGATGGTCAAAACAGCGATATCCACATCATTTTCTTTGATAAAACCGGGCATGGCTTCCATTGGCTGGATAGGGATATTACGGACAGTCTTTCCAAACAACTTGGGATTGATATCAAAAATTCCCGTAATAATGAAGCCACGTTTTTCAAAGTTCATATAATTGGCAAGTGCCTGTCCAAGATTGCCGGCACCGATTAATATCAGATTATGCGACTTATTAAGGCCTAAAATATTGCCGATTTCCACATAGAGCGACTCAACATTATATCCATATCCCTGCTGTCCGAAGCCGCCAAAATGATTCAAATCCTGGCGGATCTGTGAAGCCGTTACCCGCATAATGCGGCTCAACTCCTGACTGGAAATTCTCTCCACACCGGCATCCTTAAGTTCACCAAGATACCGGAAATAGCGAGGAAGTCTTGTGATAACTGCCTGTGATATGCCCTTTGTCTGCAGCAATTCCTTTTCCCTGTTGTTTTCCATAGCCATACTCCTTTTACATGCTACATTTATTATACCATTCGTTAAATTCTTGTCAATCAATACACCAAAGAAAACTTCGTGAAAGGTGCTTATAATTGACATTGCTAAAACAACCCTGTAAGATAAAAAATAGCGTGTATTAAAGTAGCCGTCAGGCAATTATTTTTTATAGATTGGAAGACACAGTATGATATTATCCTGTCAGAATATCAACAAAACTTTTATAGATAACCATTTGCTTAAGGATGTCAGTTTTCACATTAATGATTATGACAAAGCTGCCCTGATTGGCATCAACGGTTGCGGCAAGACCACTCTTTTGCGTATTATCATGGGAGAAATGAACGCCGATGACGGTTTGGTTACTTTTGCCAAGGATAAAACCATCGGATATCTGCCTCAGAATGCCTTATTAAGCAGTACAAAGACTATTTATGATGAGATACTCAGTGTTAAGCAGCCCCTGATTGATTTAGAGGAACGCCTGCGTGATATGGAGGCTTCCATGAATCTTGTAACAGGTGATGAACTGAGTACTCTTATGGATAAATACACCAATGCCTCTGCACGTTTTGAACGGGAAGGCGGTCTTACATACAAAAGCGAGATTATCGGTGTTCTTAGGGGACTTGGCTTTGAACAGGAAGATTTTAACAGGGAAATCACAACACTCTCCGGTGGTCAGAAAACGCGTGTTGCCCTCGGCAAACTTTTAATTACCAAGCCGGATTTGATTATTCTGGATGAACCGACTAACCACCTTGATATGAACGCTATCATGTGGTTAGAAAACTATCTCCTAAATTATAAAGGAACCGTATTTATTGTTTCACACGACCGGTACTTTTTAGACAAAATTGTCAATAAGGTGTTTGAACTGGAAAATGGTAAAATTACTACTTTTACCGGCAATTATACGGATTATGCTACCAAAAAAGAAATTTTACGCATTGCAGCCATGAATGCCTACCGCAATAATCAACGTGAAATCAAGCACCAGGAAGAAGTTATCAAAAAACTACGTTCTTTTAACCGTGAAAAATCCATCAAACGTGCCGAAAGCCGTGAAAAGATGTTGAATAAGATAGAACGTGTGGACAAACCGCTCGATGAAGCAGACTCTATGCATTTAACACTCATGCCC
>JAZMZZ010000024.1:0-13356 GCA_045586245.1 Lachnospiraceae bacterium
TGCGATACCTGTAACATAACCTTCTGCCATTTCAAGGTAACGAGGACCTTTAGCAAGTGTTCCGTACATTGTACCAACCTGAGAACGAAGTCCCTTACCTAAGTCTTCAAGACCTGCACCGATTGGAAGTCCGTCTTCTGAGAATGCAGACTGTGTACGTCCGTAAACGATCTGTAAGAATAATTCTCTCATAGCTGTATTGATAGCATCACATACTAAGTCAGTATTTAATGCTTCTAAAACAGTTCTGCCAGGTAAAATTTCTGATGCCATAGCTGCAGAGTGAGTCATACCTGAGCATCCGATTGTCTCAACTAATGCTTCCTGGATGATACCTTCTTTAACATTCAATGTTAATTTACAAGCACCCTGCTGTGGTGCACACCAGCCAATACCGTGTGTCAAACCTGAAATATCTTTAACTTCTTTTGCTTTTACCCATTTTGCTTCTTCTGGGATAGGAGCACAACCGTGGTTAACACCCTGTGCTACTGGACACATTTCTTCAACTTCTCTTGAATAAATCATGTGAAAACTCCTTTCAATAATAAGCTTATAAACCTATACTATATTCTCACAAAACCGACAAAAAATCCAGATGTTTTTTACATTTTTTCCGCGATTTCTGTCTTAGTTTTGTAGATACTGTTCTCAGGAACAAATCCTCTGACCATGGAGGTCGGGTAAATGTTCGTGGATTTACCGATTACGGTACCCGGATTTAATACGGAATTGCATCCGACTTCCACATTATCACCAAGCATCGCGCCGAATTTCTTAAGCCCGGTCTCGATATCACCGTTACTTGTATGTACCTTAACCAAGGTCTTATCACTCTTTACATTAGAGGTAATGGAACCGGCACCCATATGCGCTTTAAACCCAAGTACACTGTCGCCCACATAATTGTAATGAGGCACCTGGACTTTGTTAAATAAAACAACATTCTTAAGTTCTGTGGAGTTACCAACGACAGCACCTTTTCCGACAATCGCATTGCCACGGATAAATGCACAATGGCGTACTTCCGCTTCTTCATCGATAATCGCAGGTCCATTGATGTGGGCTGTCGGATAAACTTCGGCATTTTTTGCAACCCATACATTTTCTTTTACTTCATCAAACTTATCGGCAGGAAGTGTTTTGCCAAGTTCGATGATAAAATCTTTAATCTTCGGTAAAACTTCCCATGGGTAAGTTACGCCGTCGAATAAATCAACGGCAATAGTCTCATCCAGCGAATAGAGACTGTTGATTTGCAATTCTTTCATAAAATTTCCTCGCCTTCCGTCAAACTAAAATTTTGACTAAAAGAATATCTATTAAAACTTATTTGTAATAAGTCCTAATCTTTTGAAACTGCGCTCTCATTGGCGCACTGTCTGCACTCAACTGCTTAACAAAATTGGTACGTCTAGCTACGAAACCGTTTAATTTATCCAGATACTCCTGTGTAGTAACCGTTCCTTGTGCAACGCCGGTTAAGCCTTTTTCCCAACTGGCGGTAAGGGCCGGGTCAAGTAACTGTTTAATCGAGCCATTAACAACCTCGTACACAATCTCGCCATACAAAGTCGGTGTGATAATTTGGGTCTTCTTATTCAGTTTCAGATAATCAATATTAAAAAGTTTCTTTAAAATCTCGGCTCTTGTTGCAGAAGTACCGATACCGCTTCCTTTAATCTGGGCACGCAATTCCTCGTCTTCGATAAACTGTCCGGCATTTTCCATCGCCAGAATAATGCTACCGGAATTATAACGCTTTGGTGGTGACGTTTCTCCTTCTTTGATGGTTACTTTTTCCTTCGGAATAACTATACCCTTTTTTGCATTCAGAAGAAATTCCTGTAATGCGGCAGACATAGCGCCTTCTTCATTATCTTTAGTTCCTTCACTTTCGGATTCTTCTGACATTTCTTCCGTTTTCTTTGCTGCGTCCGTTTTGTTTTTCTTAAACGAATACTGCAAAACCTTAAGATATCCCTCTTCTTTTAAGGTCTTATAGGTTGCAAAAAACGACTCTTTATTAAGCCCCATTTCCAGCGTAATCTTCTGATAAACTGCGGCCGGATAAAAGATACTTAAAAATCGTCTGACAATAACTTCGTATACTTTCTGCGCAACCGGTGATAAGGAAGAATAAGCAGAAAGTCCCTGTCCGGTCGGAATAATTGCATAGTGGTCCGTAATCTGACTATCGTTTACATAGCGTGATTTTACAATCTTTTTATGTGCTCCGCTGTGCATGATTTCATCCACAAAAGGAGCCATTGCACCAATATTATGCAAGCCACTTAAAGTTTTATGAATCTCCTTTGCCACGGCACTCGATAACACTCTCGCATCAGTTCGCGGATAAGTGGTTAATTTCTTCTCGTACAGTTCCTGAGCAATGCGCAATGTCTCATCCGGACTGATTTTAAAAAGTCTGGAGCATTCATTCTGAAGCTCAGCAAGGTTGTATAAAAGCGGCGGATTCTTTGTTTCACGCTTACGCTCGATATTTTTAACAATTCCTTCCGTAAACGGCTCTAAAGACGCCACAAATGCCTTGGCATCCTCTTCTTTTAAAAATCCGTTGTCTTTATATAACTTAGGGGAATTGAAATATTCACTCTCTTCCGTCACCTTCCATTCGGCATCAAATGTAATATCGCCATCGGTAAAAGTGGATATGATGCGATAAAACGGTGTCTTTACAAAATCCCTGATTTCGCGTTCCCTGTTTACAACCATGCCAAGAACGCAGGTCATCACACGGCCTACGGAAATAACGGCTTTCTCCTGTCCTAAAAAGTTTTTGACATTCTGCGAATATCTAAGTGTCAGGGCACGTGAAAAATTGATACCCATCAGATAATCTTCTTTTGCGCGTAAATACGCCGCATCGGAAAGATTATTGTATTCAGAAGCATCCTTTGCCTCGCGGATACCGCGCAAAATTTCTTCTTCCGTCTGGGAGTCTATCCAAATACGTTTTAAGGAAGCATGCCCATTATAGCCTGCTTCCTGTAATACCAGTCGTTGTATGTATTCACCTTCCCGCCCGGAGTCTCCGGCGTTATAGATGACATCCACATCTTCTCTATGAAACAAACGCTTAACAGCGTGAAACTGCTTGGATACATTATCAATAATCTGATATTTGTATTCCTGCGGTATAAACGGAATCGTATCCATGCTCCAACGTTTGTATTTTTCGTCATAGGCATCCGGATAACTCATTGTTACAAGATGTCCGACACACCATGTAATAATATAGTTTTCGGATTCCAGATATTCCCCGTGGTTTTTCATTGGTTCGCCGAGTACTCTGGCAAACTCTCTGGCCACACTGGGTTTCTCTGTTATGATAAGTTTCTTTCCCATGTATAACCTCGATTACTTACATTTTATCCGGTGTCAACAAACGGATATTGGCTCTGCTCTTCTGTGCAACATGCAATTTTTCATCAAAACCGCCTGCTGAAATTAAATACACATAATCCGTAGGTAATTTAGCCTGCTTTGCACAGAATAATAACCATTCATAATCTTCGTATTTCATCATCGGTTTTTCCCAGTTACACAAACCGATAATGGTTCTGCCCTGTTCATCACGGGCAACAATATCAATATTACCGACCTTGCCGGTCCACTTACCAACTGATTTTACAGCAAAAGGAAGTGTTCCTTTGCGGTTCTCATTTTCTACATATTCACGGCAGATTGCAGCAAATGTCTTCTGGGTAAATGCACGCATCCCCGGTTTAATATATTTTTTGTAAAACTCTTTAGCGCCAAGTTCATACAATTTATCCATATTCGGGAACAGGAATTGATATGTAAAATCTACATAGCGGTTACTAATGCCGTACAAACCTTTCTGTAAATTATCACGGCCTTCCGTATCCACACTGAAATCCTTTTCCAAGATGCCAAGTTCCATCAGATTCTTAATATAAACACTGATTTTGGCTCTGGAAAAACCGGTATGCTGGTACAAATCGTTTAATTTGCACTTACCCTGCGCAAGTGCTGATAAAATGGTATTATAGACACTTGTTTCACGCAGCTGGCTCTCTACCGTCCAAAAACCGATATGATGTAACATATTATTCGGGTTACAAACCTGCTTAATAATATTTTCTTCAAAAGACAATTTCTTATCAATCAGATTCCATATAGAAGGGAAACCGCCGAACACAGAGTAAGCATCAATACACTCATTCAAAGTAAACTGCGGAAATTCTTTCACAAATTCAGCAAAAGACAATTCCCTGACTTTTAAAAATCCCGAAATATTCTTTGCACGTATTCCAAAACGTCTTACCATGTTGTTTTCAATCCATTCCACCTGGGAACTGCAAAGAATTATCAGTACATTTTTACGGGATGTCTGTAAATGCGTAAATAAATAATCCGCAAAATCTTCAGATACCTTTGCAATATTCTGGAATTCATCGAAAATAAGAATTCTTTTTGAGGAAGAATCGTTTTTGCGGTTTAAAGCATCAAAAATATCGGAAAACTCCGGATATTCCGGTAATTCTCCTAAAATCCGGGACATTTTATTTCCCCACATATAGAGTTGTTCCCGTTCAGAAACAATGGAACAATCAAAATGAACAACATCCGGATAATCCTTGGAAAAATCTTTTAAAAGCGTTGTCTTACCGACACCGCTTTCACCATAAAGAATTAACAACTGGCTTCCGCTTCTGTTTGCATATTCCGTAAGTACTCTAATCTCTGATTCTCTTTTGCCTGTCATAACCAAACCCGACTTTCTTTACATTCTCTCAGCCAACAGTTCTTCGATTTTATTACTAATCATTGGTCTGCCCATGTAGTAGCCCTGAATATTGTCACAACCAATATCCCGTAAAACATCGAATTGTACCTCTTCTTCCACACCTTCTGCGATGGTATGAAAACCAAGTTTTTTGCCCATATCAATAATTGTTTCCGCAATCATTCTTGTAGGGCTGTCAGTAACCACATTATCAATAAAGGTTTTGTCAATTTTTAATGTATCAATAGGAAGCGTCCGCAGGTATGATAACGAAGAAAAGCCTGTTCCGAAATCATCCATGGAAAAACGTATTCCCATTTCACGTAATGTATTCATTTTTTCAATTACATCATCCATATCTTCAATAAAAACAGATTCCGTAATCTCTAATTCAATCAAATTCGGCGGAATGTGATATTCCTCCAGTAGATGCATTAATGTTTTGATAAACGATTTGTTTTTAAACTGTAATGCAGAAATATTAATCGACAATGTAATATCGTCTACGAAGTATTTTGTACGCCAATAAGCAAAATCCGATATCGATTTTTCCATTATCCAATCACCGAGTCGTAAAATGGAACCATTTCGTTCTGCAATCGGAATAAATGTTCCCGGACTGATTATATTGCCATCTTCATCCTGCCAACGTACTAACGCTTCCAAACCACGCAATGTCTCACCATCCGTGCTATACTGCGGCTGATAGCACATAAAGAACCCATTATCCCTAAGTGCTTTTTCCAAGCGCTGTTCAATATGGACTTTTTCAATAAATTCGTGAATAGTTGGCGAATCGTAATACTGTACACCATTCTTTTGTACACGTTTGGATTTTAGCATTACAATTTCGGCACAATTAATCAGGTTCAATGCATCCTGAGCACATTCTGGATATTCCGCAACACCGATGGTAACAGTTATATTAAGTTCCGTACTGTTCGATAAGCGGATTGGCTCGTCCAATTTATCCTTGATTTCATGGATAATATTGTCGACACTATAACTTCCGCACGGATCGTATATTGCAACACAAAATACATCCGTATTAAAATGGGAAACCATAACATTTTCAGACGTAAGTTCTTTTAAATGCTGTCCGATAATCTGAATCAGTTCATCCCCCATAAGCATTCCCATTCCGTCATTAATACGTCTGAAATGGTCTACATCAATAAAAAGAACGCTGACAATATCTTTATTTGCCTGAGCCTTTTCAAGCATTCTGCGCAATTTGACAATGAAATAATTACGGTTCAGCAAACCGGTATTCATATCGTAATACGCCAAAAAATCGATTTCATCATGCAATTTTTTGTTCTTTGTTATATCCGTAAAATGCAACAGTTTTGATTTAATTACATTATTTTCATCATAAACGGCAATGGCATCCATACGTATCCATAAATAGATATCTTTACGTTTGAATTCCACCGAACAATTGGATAAATGATTATGTTCTAATGTAATACAATCATACAAATCAGTATGAAATTCTTCCTCTACAAAAGAAAGAATATGGGATAATGAATTATAGTTTAATTCAAATTCAAAATAATGAGACCAGTTACCAAGGTGGACAATTGTTTTCTGGGAATAGTCAAAATAGACAAACGCATCCGAAGATGATTCGCAAATCATCTTATACATTGCCTCATTATTCAATAACCGGTTATTCAATGCCGTTAACTGGCTTAACTGGTAACTCATCTCACCCATTCGTTGTCCACCTTGAAAATTTTATTATTATCTTTCCCTGATTCGATGAAATTTATTTTTTTGTAATATATCCCTGTGCTTTTAATAACTCCGCACAAAGAACTGCACCACCTGCTGCACCTCTTACGGTATTATGTGACAATCCGACAAATTTAAAATCGTATACCTTATCTTCGCGGATACGTCCGACATTGATTCCCATACCGTTTTCATAATCTACATCCAATGTAACCTGTGGACGGTTATCTTCTTCATGGTATGTAATAAACTGCTTTGGTGCACTTGGAAGTTCTAATTCCTGAGGAACACCCTTATATTCTAATAATTTAGCAATCAACTGCTCTTTGGTCGGTTTCTTTTTAAACTTAACAAATACAGCTGCCGTATGGCCGTTTAATACCGGAACACGAATACACTGGCATGTAATCACAGGGCTTGTTGCCGGCTTAATTACACCATCTTCAATTTTACCCCAGATTCGAAGCGGTTCCATTTCGGATTTTTCTTCCTCACCGCCAATGTATGGGATAATATTTTCTACCATTTCCGGCCAATCCTTAAAAGTTTTACCGGCTCCGGAAATTGCCTGATATGTAGTAGCAACCACTTCGTATGGTTCAAATTCTTTCCATGCTGTTAAAACAGGAGCATAACTCTGAATAGAACAGTTCGGCTTAACTGCCACGAAACCTCTTGTTGTACCAAGACGTTTTTTCTGGAATTCAATCACATTCATATGTTCAGGATTGATCTCCGGTACTACCATAGGAACGTCCGGCGTCCAACGATGAGCACTGTTGTTAGATACTACAGGAGTTTCTGTCTTTGCATACTCTTCTTCGATTTTCTTGATTTCTTCTTTCGTCATGTCTACTGCCGAAAAAACAAAATCAACATCCTTAGAAACTGCTTCTACCTCGTTTACATTCATAACTACGATTTTCTTAACTGCTTCCGGCATTGGTGTTGTCATTTTCCAACGGTCACCAACTGCTTCTTCATAAGTCTTGCCTGCAGAACGTGGGCTTGCTGCAATTGTAGTTACTTCAAACCAAGGATGGTTCTCCAGTAAAGAGATAAATCTCTGTCCTACCATTCCGGTACCGCCAAGGATACCAACTTTTAACTTTTCACTCATTTTTTCATTTGAAATAAATCTATATGGAACGATTTATTTCTCCTCCTCTTCTAAATATTTATGATAAATGGCTATCACATTCTTCATTTGCTGTGGACCCGGAGCTCCCGTTGTGAGTCTTTTTTCCACACATGTTTTTAAATTGATGGCATCATAGATATCGGCTTCAAAAACATCGCTGATACTCTGCAGTTCTTCTAAAGTCAAATCATCAATTGCACAATTCTTATCTATACAGAATAATACGAGTCTTCCGATAACACTATGTGCATCCCTAAAAGGCATACCCTTCTTAACCAGATAGTCAGCTGCATCCGTTGCATTGGTAAAACCAAGTTTTGCACTCTCTTCCATGTTCTTTTTATTAAAGCGCATGGTATCTGCCATTCCGGTAAAAAGAAGGATACAATCTTTAACCGTATCAATTGCATCAAATGTCATTTCTTTATCTTCCTGCATGTCCTTGTTATAAGCAAGCGGGATACCTTTCATGGTAGTTAACATAGACATTAATGCGCCATATACGCGTCCTGTTTTACCACGTACAAGTTCTGCAATATCCGGGTTTTTCTTCTGCGGCATAATACTGCTACCCGTTGAATACGCATCATCCATCTCTACAAATCCGTATTCGTTGGAATTCCATATAATTACTTCTTCACAAAAACGGCTTAAATGCATCATAACCGTAGACAGGGCAGCCAAAAATTCAATGCAATAATCTCTGTCAGACACTGAGTCCATACTGTTAAGCGTAGGCCCTTCAAAACCAAGCATGGAAGCCACATATTCCCTGTCTAAAGGATATGTCGTTCCGGCTAACGCACCGCTTCCGAGCGGACAATAATTCATTCTCTTATAAATATCATGCATACGGCTTCTGTCGCGTTTAAACATTTCAAAATAGGCTCCGAAATGATGCGCAAGAGTAATCGGCTGTGCTTTCTGCAAATGTGTAAATCCCGGCATATATGTCTCGGTATTTTCTTCCATAATGCGAAGAAGAACTTCAAGTAATGCTTTTAACTCTTCGTCAACAATAACAACCTGTTCCCTTACATACAGACGCATGTCCAATGCAACCTGGTCATTACGGCTTCTTCCGGTGTGCATCTTCTTGCCGGCTTCACCAATTCTCTCAATTAATTTTGCTTCTGCAAAACTATGCACATCCTCGTATCCGCCGTCAAAAGTCAGAGTACCGTTTAAAACTTCTTCTTTAATCTGTGTAAGTCCTTTAACAATGCTGTCTTTTTCTTCCAAAGTAAGGATGTCCTGCTTTTCCATCATGACAACATGTGCGATACTACCTTCAATATCCTGTTCAAATAATCTTTTGTCAAAGGAAAGCGATTCATTAAAACGGAACACTTCATCCTTTGTTTCTTTTGTAAATCTTCCACCCCAAAGCTGTGCCATAGAGCGTACCTCCAATTTTATATTTAATGGTAAAAACCCGATTTGTTAAATCTGAATTTGAGTTTACCATATATTTTATGATTTTACAATGTTAATATCACGTTTTTTAGACTTTTTCATACAATACCAATATAAACTTAAGGGGGAACAACATGAAAGAACAAAATATCGACATGGATTTACAAAAGAAGACATCTGCAAAATCAAATACCATCCTCCAATTACAGGATATCTGTTTCTCCTATCATTCACTTGCAGGCGAAACGGAAGTATTAAAAAATATTACCTTTGATGTAAAAGAAGGGGAATTTATAGCCATTGTAGGTCCGAGCGGATGTGGAAAATCTACACTTTTAAATATAATTTGCGGTCTGACAAAACCAAAATCGGGAACGTATCGGATGCGCGAAGATATTACTATCGGATATATGTTACAGCATGACCATCTTTTTGAATGGAGAACCATTTTTGAAAATGTCACTCTCGGTTTGGAAATTCAAAATAAATTGACAAAAGAAAATACGGATTATGTATTATCTTTGCTTAAAAATTACGGATTATATGATTTTAAAGACAAAAAACCGAGTGAATTATCAGGGGGTATGAAGCAAAGAGCTGCTTTAATCCGGACGATGGCACTTCACCCGGGTATTCTTTTGTTGGATGAACCTTTCTCTGCTTTGGATTACCAGACGCGCCTTCTGGTGTCTTCTGATATAGGAAAAATCATTCGCAGTACCGGAAAAACTGCCATTCTTGTCACCCATAATCTATCCGAAGCCATTAGTTTGGCAGACCGCGTGATTGTATTATCCCATCGTCCTGCAACGGTTAAAGAAGATATGGAAATACATCTGACAATTACAGACGATTCATTACTTGGTTACCGTTTGGCACCGGAATTTCAATATTATTTTAATGAATTATGGGGGCTTTTGATTGATGAAAAATAATGATACATTCTCACAAACAGAATTTATTCAAAAATATAAAAGGGAACAATTTTTGATTTCATTTGCAAGAATACTTATTTTTACGTGTTTTCTTGCCATATGGGAAGCACTTTCCTATTTTAAAATCATAGATTCTTTCTTTTTCAGTTCCCCATCCGGTATTGTTCTTTTATTTATAGATATGTGTAAGAACTTTGAAATATTCATACATACAGGAATTACTTTGTATGAAACCATACTTAGTTTCATTATCGTTAATATACTAAGCATTTTAATTGCTATTTTACTTCTGTCATTTAATACTTTAAGCAAAATAACAGAGCCCTATCTCGTAATCCTGAATTCATTACCAAAATCCGCACTTGCTCCACTGATTATTGTATGGCTTGGAACCGGAAGTAAAACCATTATTGTTGCCGGTATATCGGTTGCGGTTTTTGGCTCCATCATTAACCTCTATACAGGTTTTTTGCAGGTCGATAACGAAAAACTGAAACTCATAAAAACACTTGGCGGTAATAAAAAAGACGAATTACTCAAAGTAATCGTCCCATCTTCCATCCCTATTATTATCAGTAATATGAAAGTAAATATCGGCCTCTCCCTTGTCGGTGTTATTATCGGCGAATTTCTTGCCGCCCGCCATGGATTAGGTTATCTGATTATCTACGGTTCACAGATATTTCAGTTGGATTTATTGATATTATCAATTATTATTCTTTGCGTTATCGCATTGTTACTGTATAAATCCATTGACTTTGTAGAAAAATGGTATAAGAAATAAATGAAAATGTCCTATCCATTGACCCTTTACGTCTTTAACGGAGCGAGAGCGTGTCAATAATAGGACATTTTTATTTATTCTTCTAAATATTTTTCTACATGTGACTGGATTAATGCCGCATCATCAAAATAATCGATTTTCATTGCAGAACGCACTTCAGAAAGTGTCTGTGCTGCTACTTCACGTGCATTTTCGCAGCCTTTCTTTAATACTTCGTATACATAAGGGATATCCTTCTGTAATTCCTTACGACGGTTACGGATTGGTTCAAGTTCTTCCTGTAATACATTATTAAGGAACTTCTTAACCTTTACATCACCAAGTCCACCGCGCTGATAATGTTCTTTTAATTCATCAAGATTAGCATATTCAGGAAGATATCTTCCAAAATGTTCTTCTTTACTGAATGCATCAAGGTATGTAAATGCCATATTACCTTCGATATGACCAGGATCGGATACCTGCAAATGCAATGGATCCGTGTACATTTTTCTCATGATGGTATTGGAAACATCCTCTGCGGAATCAGATAAGTAAATACAGTTACCGAGTGATTTACTCATTTTGGCTTTACCATCGACACCCGGAAGACGTAAACATGCCTGATTCTCCGGTAAAAGTACATCGGGTTCAACCAATGTCTCACCATATACTGTATTAAATTTATGTACGATTTCCCTAGTCTGTTCAATCATCGGAAGCTGATCTTCACCAACCGGAACTGTTGTTGCCTTAAATGCCGTAATATCAGCCGCCTGGCTAATCGGATAAGTAAAGAAACCAACCGGAATACTTGTCTCGAAATTACGCATCTGAATCTCGGATTTAACGGTAGGGTTACGCTGTAAACGTGATACCGTAACCAGATTCATATAATAGAATGATAATTCACAAAGTTCAGGAATCTGTGACTGGATGAACAATGTGGATTTGGCCGGGTCAAGACCGCATGACATATAGTCAAGTGCCACTTCAATAATATTATCACGAATCTTCTGTGGATTATCCGCATTATCAGTTAATGCTTGCGCATCCGCAATCATAATAAAAATCTTATCGTACTCACCGGAATTCTGTAATTCTACTCTTCTTCTTAAAGAACCCACATAATGTCCGATATGAAGTTTACCTGTAGGACGGTCGCCCGTCAAAATAATCTTACTCATAATTACCTCTTTTCCAATAATAAAAAGCTGAAAATGGGACTCGAACCCACGACCCCTTCATTACGAGTGAAGTGCTCTACCGACTGAGCTATTTCAGCAATCAACTCTGTTATTATACTAACTTCATCCTAATTTAGCAAGTAGGAATTATTGTCGGATTGTCACGTCCATTCGTGTATATGGTATCTCGATATTGTTTTCGTCAAATTTCTGTTTGATTGTCTCTAAAACGCGCCATTTTACAGTCCAAAAATCAGCCTGTTTTGTATAACATCTGACTCCCAAAATAATACCGCTGTCTCCTAAGTTGTCAACAAAAACATCCCACTCCTTATCCTTCAGGACTTTTTCATCCTCATTAAGAATTGCAAGTAAAATATCTTTTACTTTCTTAATATCACTATCGTATGAAACAGTAACACGCAAATCCAATCTACGTGTATCGGTTCCGGTAACATTGGTCAGACTGTTATTGGCAAGTGTACCATTCGGTAAAACGATTATTTTTCCGTCAAAAGTTGTTAATTTGGTATAAATCAAGGATATTTCCGTAACGGTACCTTCATTCCCGTTTGTGTCTTCCTTAATGTAATCTCCAACTTTAAATGGTTTTAATAATAAAATCAAAACACCACCCGCAAAATTACTTAAAGAACCCTGCAAAGCAAGACCAAGTGTAACACCTGCAGACCCTAAAAGTGCCGCCAGACTCGTCACTTCAAATCCAAACGAACTTGCAATACCAAGTACCAGCACAATAATCAAACTATATTTAATCAATGCATCCAAAAACTGAATCACACCGACATCAGCATTAACTCTGTTCAAACATTTTTTAGTAATCTTACGGACCCATTTAATCAATTTAAGACCTATAAATAGTACTAAAAAAGCAAGAATTATCTTAATTCCCAGCGCAGTCAGGCCATCGCCGTACTGCGCCCATATTTTATCAAAACTCATTCTATGTTACCTATTTCTTTGTTTTTGTAGTTTTTTTGCGTATAACCTTAATTTCTTTTTCGGTTTCTGTTCCTTCAGCTATTTTTTTCTGCGCCTCATTCACTTTGGATTCCAAATTCTCTTTTAAGGTCATCTTATTGATAGCTTCCGCCTTTTCCAAAGCTTCTTTTTCAAGTTTTGCACGGAGTATTTCTACTTTTTTCTCTGCAATTGCAAGTAATTCCTCTTTATTAAACGGTTTATAGGAATATATAGAAACACTAAGAGGTTGAAGAGTAAGTTCCAATGTATTATTTCTACCATCAAAATATTCCTCTTCTGTAGCTATTTCTTTATCAGAAAGATTATAGCTGCCACCCGTTTCCTTCATATTAGAATTAAAAATTTCCGTATATTTACCTTCTTCAGCAACTCACAACTTAAATTTCTCATATTTTTCT
>JAZMZZ010000025.1:0-10141 GCA_045586245.1 Lachnospiraceae bacterium
TTGCCGCTCTCAAAACGTGTGATGTTAGGCTGTGAAATGCCTGTTCTTCTTGCAAGTTCAGTCTGTGTAATGCCTTTAGACTTACGGCATGCTTTGTACTTGCCAATCACATCAAGACGTGTCTGCTTCTGTTCTGCTTCAATGATAGCACTGTGTTTTCCGAATTCTGCTACGTAATCGTTCTTCATAATGCCATATCCTTCCTTTGTAAAACTCGTGTTAAATGTTAGTAAAACCTTTTACTAATATCATTATAATGAAATATTACGGATTTGACAATGTTTTCTGGGAAATATATCGAATGAGATGCTAAGGACGGGATGAAATTAGAGAAACCTTTGTGAATAATGACTATAAAGTTGAAATACATTTTGTTAAATGTGATTAATCAAAATGCATAATTATAACGGGTGTTATTTGTCTAGTTCATGGAAAATATAAATGGTACTCTAATATGCTTGTGTTTCAAATGTGACAATGGCATAATTATTGAAAATGACTGGCGGATACATGGTGAAGATGCAATTAAATATATAGAGGGAGATTGATGAAGGACAGAAGTTATACAGAGTTTTCAGTTTTTTATGATGGAATTGAGATATGTATCCACGTTAAGCCTTCTGATTATACGGAACGTATTAACCGGTATAGAGAATTACTTGAGTGGACACATGAACTCGAATATGTAATTATGCACGGGTCTGCGACGGTGGCAGCTGTTGCCAAAAACGGAACGTGTATAGTTTATAAACCGGAATTAATGCCATATAATTTGTACATGGAACAGGGTAAGGAAGTGGGAGTCGATGTTTGTGTACAGAACCTGGAGAATTTTCAATATTGGTGTGCTTCGAGAGTATTGACATTAGACAGGGAATACGCAAAAGAAATTTTGAATAGTATTGGGGTTTTGCAAGCGGTGACGGATAGAGACCGTGCGAAAGTCGCGTTGATGTATCATTGTTTATCATTGATGGATATCTACTGGATTAAGCGGGTAGATGAAGAGTTGGAGTATTCGGATATTAATCTATATGAGAATCACTTTGATAATCCCTTTATTGATATTTCATTGCGAGGAAAGCAGATGACAGTAGAGAATGCACATTTGATGGCCGATTCCTTAGGAACTCAAGGTTGTTTTCCGAAAGCATGGATTAGGGAAGATGACAATTTCTTTTTATTAAAAGCCGGAGAAGGGGAGGCGGTTAAGCGGGAATTGCTGGCGAGTAGGATATGCCGATGCTTTAATGTGAATCAGGTATTGTATGAGAAGGGTGAATTTGATGGTCAGGAAGTATCATGCAGCAGAATAATAACTTCTTTAAAATACAGCATTGTGCCAATGGAATATTATGCAATTTATTTACAGAACCACGGAAAGAATTTAAGAGATTGTGTATTGCAGTTGGATACATATAATTATTATATGATGAATATTGTGGATTATCTGGTGGGTAATACAGACAGACATTGGAGCAATTGGGGTGTTTTGGTTGATAATAATACCAATAAGCCTGTAAGGTTATATGATTTGATGGATTTTAATAAAGCATTTGGTAGTTATGATACTATAGAAGGTGCTAATTGCCTTGCCAGCTATTTTTTAGAAGGAAAAAGAGAGACACAGAAAGAAGCGGCAATAGAGGCGGTTCAAAAGATTGGGTTGAACCAAATAGAAGAAGTAAATGGGGAATGGTTTGAAAACGAACGTGACAGAGAAATGTTTTTTGAAAGATTAGAATTACTGCGGGGACTGCAATAATGCAGTCCCGTTTTTGTCCAAAATCCCATACATGTCCCTTTTTTCTTGAGGGATTTTACCAAATGTAGTAAAATGAGTGCAACTTAAGAAAGTGGGAATTTGTATGCATTACGATTATCTGGTTGTGGGCGCGGGCCTTTTTGGTGCGGTATTTGCCCATGAGATGACAAAAAAAGGGAAGAAGTGCCTTGTAATTGATAAAAGGGAACACATTGCGGGCAATGTCTATACAAAGGATTGGAACGGTATTAATGTGCATTGGTACGGCGCACATATTTTCCATACCTCCAATAAGGAGACTTGGGACTATGTGAATCAATTTGCGGAGTTTAACAACTTTGTGAATTCGCCGGTGGCAGTGTATCAGGATGAACTGTATAATATGCCGTTTAATATGAATACCTTCAGTAAGCTCTGGGGTATCAAGACTCCGGCAGAGGCCAAGGCTAAGATAGAAGAGCAGAAGGCGGCACTTGGCATTACAGAGCCTAAGAATCTGGAGGAGCAGGCGCTTTCGCTTGTCGGAACGGATGTCTATACCAAACTGGTAAAAGGGTATACGGAGAAGCAGTGGGGACGCGACTGCAAGGAACTTCCGGCGTTTATTATCAAGCGTCTTCCGATGCGTTTTACATACGATAACAATTATTTTAACGATAGGTATCAGGGCATTCCGGTTGGCGGATATACGGGTATTGTAGAGAAGATGCTGGAGGGCATTGAGGTACGACTGAATACGGATTTTTGCGAATTTATGGCGCAGAATGCGGAAGCGGTAACAACGGCAGATGCCCATACTTTCGGCAAAATCCTCTACACCGGTATGATTGATGAGTATTTTGATTATAAACTCGGCGAACTCGAATACCGTTCGCTGCGTTTTGAGCACGAGCTCATTGAAGGTGAGGAAAATTACCAGGGCAATGCAGTAGTGAATTATACGGAACGTAAGATTCCTTACACACGTATTATAGAGCATAAGCATTTTGAGTTTGGTAAGCAGCCGGATACGGTAATTACCAGGGAATATCCGGCAGATTGGAAAAAGGGCGATGAGCCTTATTATCCGATTAACAATGAACGCAATGATACTTTATTTGCAGAGTATCAGAAGTTGGCAGAGGCAGAAGAGAATGTTTTGTTTGGGGGACGCCTTGGCCAGTACAGATATTACGATATGGACAAAGTCATTGAAGCGGCACTTGAGATGGTAAAAACTCAGGAGTAGCTTGGATTCACAGGGGAATAATAGGGGAATATTATTACACCTGCAGCCTTGCGCGGGAGATAGAGAGCGTGAAAAAATTAATGACACCAAATGAGTTTCTGTTTACTTATAGTAACAAAAAAGATGGCGGCCGTTTAGAACGTGGTCATAAGATGACGACGGCTAAGCAACATGTGAATCTGGAGCCGCTTGATGAGATTAACGGCTATCCGGTCAGACCCGGATTTTATGAGATTAACGGTGCAACAGCAATTGTGGGAGGGATAAATTTTACAATCAGTTCTTCCAATGCAACTTCTTGTGAACTACTTCTTTTCAGACGAAAAGAAAAGGAACCGTTTGCCGTATTGCCATTTCCGGAGAATTACCGGATTGGTAACTGCTATTCCATGATAGTATTCGGCCTGGATATTGAAGATTTGGAATATGCATACCGTATGGACGGACCATACAATCCTGCTAAGGGATTTATCTTTGATAGGAATAAGATTCTTCTTGACCCGTATGCAAAAGCGGTGGCAGGACTCCGTGAATGGGGTGTTGATGAAATCAGCCCAAAAGACCACGGATACCGTGCCCGCGTTGTAAGGGACGATTTTGATTGGGGTAATATTAAAAAGAAAGCCACGCCGATGGAAGATCTCGTGATTTACGAGATGCATATCCGTGGTTTTACAAAGCACGATTCTTCGGGAGTGGAATTCCCGGGAACCTTTGATGCGGTAAGACAAAAGATTCCGTATCTGAAGGAACTTGGCATCAATGCGGTAGAGTTTATGCCGATTTTTGAATTTGATGAGATGCATGACCACAGAGAGTGGAACGGACACAATCTTATCGATTACTGGGGATACAATACTGTCAGCTATTTTACCCCGAATAATGCGTATTGCTCCAAACCGGAACGTAACAAAGAGGGTAATGAGTTAAAACGTGTTATCAAAGAACTCCATGAGAATGGAATCGAAGTTATTTTAGACGTTGTATTTAACCATACGGCAGAAGGCAATGAAGACGGACCGGTTTTCTCATTTAAGGGAATCGATAATAATGTGTTTTACATGCTGACGCCGGAAGGATATTATTATAATTTCAGCGGATGCGGCAATACACTGAACTGTAATCATCCGGTGGTGCGAAATTTTATCATGGATTGTCTGCGCCATTGGGTAATCGCATACCGCATTGACGGATTCCGTTTTGACTTGGCTTCGATTCTGGGACGTAATCAGGACGGTTCGCCGATGAGTAACCCTCCACTGCTGGAGTTGATGGCATTTGACCCGATTCTGGGAAAAGTAAAACTGATTGCAGAAGCGTGGGATGCCGGCGGAATGTATCAGGTTGGTACGTTCCCGTCATGGAACCGTTGGGTAGAATGGAACGGAAAGTACCGTGATGATGTCAGAAGTTTCCTTAAAGGAGACAATAATAAGGAACAGGCAGCAGCCAACCGTATTTGCGGTTCGCCTGATATTTATCATCCGGAGAGCCGCGGACATCTGGCGAGTGTTAACTTTATTACCTGCCACGACGGTTTTACGCTGCATGATTTATATACCTACAATCATAAGCATAATGAGGCAAATGGTTGGAACTCTACGGATGGCGCCAATGATAATTACAGCTGGAACTGCGGAGTGGAAGGGGAAACGGAAGATTATGAAATTAACCGTTTGCGCCGACGCCTTGTAAAAAATTCCTGCGTAACGCTTATGTTAAGCCGTGGTATTCCGATGTTCCTTGCAGGAGATGAATTTGGCAATACACAGTTTGGTAATAATAACGCATATTGTCAGGATAACGTTATTTCATGGCTGGATTGGTCGCTTTTGGATAAAAACCGTGAGTTGTTTAATTTCTTCCAGTATATGATATGGTTCAGGCAGATGCATAGAATTGTCCGTATTGACACGGAAAAATGCTCCATGAACTATCCGCATATTTCCCAGCACGGCTTGCACCCGTTCTGGACGGATTATCAGGGCAATCATCATTATGTCGGTATTATGTATGCCGGCCGCAACCGCAACGGCAAGGATGAACTGGTATATCTGGCGGTGAATGCACACTGGCAGGAGCAGATGATAGAACTTCCGATGGCACCGGAAAACCACACATGGTATGTAACGATTGATACTTATCGTGAGGAAAGTGTGATTCAGGAACTGATTCCTGTCCACGGACAGATGAAGATTATGCCTCGTACCGTTATGGTATTTGAGACATATCGGAATCGCGATTAGAATATAGTCATAGAAAAAGCCCACTATATTGAGCAATGACATTGCTTAGTATAGCGGGCTTATTGATTAACAATAATTATTAAACATGAGTCCGGCATATGCGCTGGTTACATACGGGCTATAAAGCGTATGGCTCGGATTCTTGTAAGCAACTACAACCTTATTAACGTAATTAACAGGATTGAGTGCAATCTGGTCGCTCTTACGAAGTACTGACTGTGAGAATGATTTCAGGGAAGAAATCGCAGCCGGTGTTTCTTCGATGGATACGGCTTCGTTTAATTTGTCGCCGTTAAGGGTAAGAGTACCGTCTTCGTTAGGGGAGATACCCAAATCACTCATCTGCGTCTGGTAGAAACCGGCAATCTTATTCAACTCGCGTGTAATGTGACGGCTTGGTTCCTGAGTCTCCTGATATTCCCTGACAGAGCGGATGAAGTCATTGTATCCGCCAATCAGCCGTGAAATATTCTCCTGAAGGGCAATGGTATCGGGCTTAACTCCGATGGTAGTAGTCTGTCCTTCGTTTTCACTAAGACCGTTTAAGGTAACTTCATAATCATTCTGTAAAATAAATGTATTGGAACTTGCCTGGGCGTCGATTCCGTTTACTTTAAAGTGTGCGTTGGACGCTTCTCTTGCAACATAATTAATTCCGAGATAATCGACTGCGCCGGAAGTACGCTCGCCGGATGATTCGCTGATGGAGAAAATCCGTGAGGACTGTCCGAAATCAATTCCCACACGTGTGGATTCAATGCGCAGGGCACTTGTTCCGTTCTCACCTTCTTCAACAGAAGCGTTAAGGCCAATCTTGGAATTGTTAATCAGTCTGGAAAGGCGCTGCTGAATCTCGTGGTTCGTATCATTCTCGTTAATGGAAAACTGGAATTCATATCCTAAATCATTTACATTAACATCAAAGGAATAGTCGCCGGCTTCAAGACCGCTCTCATCCATAGGAAGATATTTGCCAAGATTAACCTGTGGGGAAGCAAGGGATATTACTTCAATATCATAGGAAGGAATTTCGCCGTTTGTAGAAACAACCAAACCATCTTCGTTGCTCTCGCCCGGTAATGCCTCGGCAAATGTCTGGCTGCCAATGTATTTGGCGCTTACTATATTGTCATTGGTGCTGTATGCGATTTTGCCGTTAAAGTCGGCATTCTCTACACCACCCAAAGAATCAATGATGGTATTGCGTAAATCACGGACATTTTCTTTTAAATCCACAATATATTGCTGTGTATCGGGAGTCTGTTTTAAAAGATAGAGGGGATTATCGCGGTTGACCTTAGCCATGTTCGCACAAATAGAACGAAGCTCACTACGTCTGTGCGAATCGTAGCGGGTATCGCTTTTGCGCGGCATGTAAGCCGTAGAATATTGATTATAGATAGTCGTCATTACAGAACCGGCCATGTGTGCCCCTCCTTTCTTCCGTGATAAGAGTCCATACATTCCTTGTATGGGCATACTGCCTCATTAAAAGATATTATTTCATACTCAATGTAACACAAATAGAAACAAATTTCAAGTACTTACACACATATAATAAGAAAAGATTCAAATATTCTTTGACAAATGCTTATAAATCCAGTATTATTAGGCAGTAATAGCGTTTAAAATAAAACAGAGATTTATCACAAAATCCATTGACGTGTCCTTGCAATTATGGTACTATGGACAGACGAGATGAGATTTAGGTCTTTTTTTTATGCGCAAAATTTGAACTGGAGGTGAGAAAATGCGTACAAGAATTACATTGGCATGTACCGAGTGCAAACAGCGTAACTACAATACTAAGAAGGATAAGAAAGCACATCCGGACAGAATGGAAACTAAGAAATATTGCAGATTCTGCAAGACTCACACAATGCACAAAGAAACTAAGTAGTTTTAAATGACAAAACAGTTTCAGGTAGATATGTTTTTTCATTTATGAAAGGAGTTTAGTTATGGGAGATTCCCCAAAGACAGGAAAATCCGGATTAAAGGATTTCTTTAAGGGTGTTAAAACTGAATTCAAGAAAATTTCATGGCCTGACAGTACTACATTACTGAAGCAGTCAGTTGTAGTTATTACTATTTCAGTTGTGTTGGGATTACTTATCACATTGATGGATACTATTATTCAGTATGGCGTTAATCTCTTAACAATGTAAGGATAGGGTGATTGTATGGCAGAAGCAAATTGGTATGTAGTGCATACTTATTCCGGATATGAGAATAAGGTAAAAGCGGATATCGAGAAAACAATTGAGAACAGAAACTTACAGGACGAGATTTTAGAAGTGCGCGTTCCGATGCAGGAAGTTGTCGAGATGAAAAACGGCAAGCGTAAGGTTGTTCAGAAGAAGATGTTCCCAAGCTACGTTCTGATTAACATGATAATGAATGACGAGACATGGTATGTTGTACGTAATACCAGAGGTGTTACAGGTTTTGTCGGACCGGGAAGTAAGCCGGTGCCACTTACAGAAGCTGAGATGAAACCACTCGGTATTAAGACAGAGAACGTATCAATTGACTTTGCCGAAGGTGATGCAATTGTTGTTGTTGCCGGAGCTTGGAAGGATACGGTTGGTGTCGTTCAGAGAATTGATTTTGGTAAACAAACTGCTACGATTAACGTAGAATTATTCGGCAGGGAGACACCTGTTGAAATCGGATTTGAAGAAGTCCGTAAAATGTAGGTAGCAATTTATATTGCTTTATTAACAACGAAGTTTATTGGATAAATCCATTAAGCAGGTGGGAGGGTTACCTAGCCCGTGACCACAACATAGATAAATAGGAGGTGCCTGACATGGCAAAGAAAGTAACTGGATATATCAAATTACAGATTCCTGCTGGTAAAGCAACACCAGCACCACCAGTTGGTCCTGCATTAGGTCAGCATGGTGTTAACATCGTTGAATTCACAAAGCAGTTCAACGCTAGAACAGCAGATAAGGGTGATATCATCATTCCTGTTGTTATTACAGTATACGCAGACAGAAGTTTCAGTTTTGTAACAAAGACTCCACCTGCAGCAGTATTACTTAAGAAGGCTTGTAACCTTAAGTCTGGTTCAGCAGTACCTAACAAGACAAAGGTTGCTAAGATTTCCAAGGACAAAGTTCGTGAAATCGCTGAATTAAAGATGCCTGATTTAAATGCTGCAAGCATCGAAGCTGCTATGAGCATGATCGCCGGTACTGCAAGAAGTATGGGTATCGTAGTAGAAGATTAATAAGGAGGAGTGGTAAAAATGAAACACGGAAAGAAATATGCAGAAGCCGCTAAATTAGTTGACCGCTCTGTTGCTTATGAACCAGCAGAAGCTATCAGCGTTGTTAAGAAAACAGCTAGCGCAAAATTTGACGAAACAGTAGAAGTACACATCAGAACAGGTTGTGACGGACGTCACGCAGACCAGCAGGTTCGTGGTGCTGTAGTATTACCTAACGGAACAGGTAAGACAGTTAGAGTATTAGTATTTGCTAAGGGTGCAAAGCTTGATGAAGCTCAGGCAGCCGGCGCAGATTTCTTCGGTGGTGAAGAATTAATTCCAAAGATTCAGAACGAAGGATGGTTTGATTTCGACGTTGTAGTAGCAACTCCTGATATGATGGGTGTTGTTGGTCGTCTTGGTAAGGTTTTGGGTCCTAAGGGCTTAATGCCAAACCCAAAAGCAGGTACAGTAACAATGGACGTTACTAAGGCTGTTGCTGATATCAAAGCCGGTAAGATTGAATACAGACTTGATAAGTCTAACATCATTCACGTTCCTGTTGGAAAGGCTTCTTTCTCAGAAGAAAAATTACAGGAAAACTTCGATGCTTTAATGGCAGCAGTTGTTAAGGCTAAACCAAGCGCATTAAAGGGTCAGTACTTAAGAAGTATCACACTTTCTTGTACAATGGGACCTGGCGTAAAGGTTTCTACAGCTAAATTCTAGTTTGCTAACCCCGACACTTTTGTGTCGGGGTTTTTGTATGTTGGGTGCATGCCCTGCCATTGTTTTTGAATATTACCCAATATCCCCCAAATGCTTGCAACCTTACGCTTCGCTAGTTGTCTGCGCATTTGGGGGATATTGGGTAATGAAACAAAATTGTTATAGCAGGGCATGCGCTCAATGCACAAACAGACGCAAAGGTGTAGGAGTTATACAAAACAGAATGAAGTGGAAGCACGTAGGCTACAAGTGTGGTATAATACCGATATGGGAAATGGTAGACGAAAGAGAAATCGAAGAAAACAAAATAGAGGGAATGGGAAGTTTCTGGGGAGAACGTTTATCATATGCGTGGAGATATTCATTCTTTTTGTGGTTGTTGGCGTGAGTCTGGTGTTTGTTTTGGATGATGAGGATAAGCAGATTGCGAAGCAACTGCGGCAGGCAGGGGCAAGTGCGGAACTTCTGATTGGTACGAATGTCAGTGAGAAGGCAGAGGACCATAATGCGTCGGGCGAAAACGCAGATGAGAGCCGGTACGGTAAGGAATTGGCTGATGAAAAATACTGCGAGGAAAACCGGGTTTATGCGATGCCGACAATATCGGCGGATCAAATAACGCTTGCGTTTGCGGGGGATGTTTCTTTTGCGGAAGAATATACGAATATGGAGATTCTGCGACAGCGTGGCGGAGATATCCGGAATTGTTTTGATGAGTTTTTGTTAAAAGAGATGCAGGATGCGGATATTTTTATGCTCAATAACGAGTTTCCGTATACGGACAGGGGAACACCGACAGAAGGCAAGACCTATACGTTCCGTGCGCATCCTGAGAGCGTGAAGCATCTGTATGATATGGGCGTGGATATTGTTTCCGTTGCGAATAATCATGTGTATGATTACGGTGAGGTTTCTCTTTTAGATACGCTGACAACTTTGGAGGCGGCGGCAATGCC
>JAZMZZ010000026.1:0-1838 GCA_045586245.1 Lachnospiraceae bacterium
GGAATTCCCGCTCGCTTCGGTTGAGCCCTGTTGATTCTCACCAGAAGCAGGAACCTTTGCCTGGAAAACAGGTCCAGGCATCCGGATTGCGGGTACGGAATAGACCTTTTTCTTATTTCTTGAATATCGCACTCTGAATACTCCGCCACTGACTACTTTCCAGTAATCATGTCCTTTCGAAAGAGCTATGAATAATCCGCTATGCCCTTCTTTGATTGATGTGAAATTAGATGATACGAATTCCACAAAGGATGCGACATCATCATATCCATATTCTGTCAGTTGATCCATATGATTCTTATGCATATGAATCAAGCCATAGCTGTCATCACCCTCCGCAATTCTTATAGGTGCCGGAGGGAGGTTCATTTCCTCTGTGATGTAGCCGAAGTCGATGGAGCCTTTGCTGTTCAGCACGAACGGCGAGCCGTTCTCGTCTACGGCCAGACGATAATTTTTCATGGAAAGTGTTGATTTTGAATGTTTTTTGTATATTTGTGGTCAGAAAAGGATTTCTACAAAGGGGTTATACTGCTCGTTTTCTATGACTTCCTGCTATTGGTCACAGAGAACTCAAACCTTCACCGTCAGGGGCAGGCTGCGGTGACCGGTTGTCAGAGCCGGAGTAGATTTCCTTTTTCTTTTTAGAATAGCGCAGACTGAAGACTCCCCCGCTTATCACCTTCCAGTATCCTAAATCTTTTACCAATCTAATGAACAGTGTATCATTGTGTTCATTATGTACTTCCAAAAGGAATGTATCACCAGGAGCCTTTGCTGTTCAGCACGAACGGCGAGCCGTTCTCGTCTACGGCCAGACGATAATTTTTCATGGAAAGTGTTGATTTTGAATGTTTTTTGTATATTTGCATCAATTAAAAGATAGTCCAGAGCTATTACCGGTAGCATTTGAAGAATCCTGCTGATTGTTTTCTTCAAATGGCAAAAGCTCATCTTCTGCAGGAGGAGATGTCCGCACTTCGGAGGCAGAATGGATTATCTTTTTGTTTTTAGAGTATCGTATTCGGAATACACCTCCACTGATCACTTTCCAGTAGTCCCCTTCTTTTGACAATGCAATAAATAGCGTATTGTGGTGTGAGTCTCCTTTTTCTAAAAGGTATGACCCATCTCTTCCCTCTTTGATTTCTGTGAAGCTGCTGGCTACATCTTCAATAAAATCAAATACCGAGTCGTATCCTGACCCTGTGATTTCTTTAAGATGTCCTTCAATTATATGTTTCAGTCCATACCCTTTGGGACCGGATATTCCCTCCGCAATTCTTATAGGTGCCGGAGGGAGGTTCATTTCTTCTGTGATGTAGCCGAAGTCGATGGAGCCTTTGCTGTTCAGCACGAACGGCGAGCCGTTCTCGTCTACGGCCAGACGATAATTTTTCATTTGTTTCATGTTCAATCATTTATATATTGTCATGAAGGTCATCTCAAATGACTGAACCATGAAATTTATGTGGTGAAATCCTGAATGTTTTTCTTAATTTTAGATTTATTTCTTTTTCTTAATGCAACCAAGTCTCTTTAAATTTATTTTACATACTGTAAGATTTATTTTTACTTTACATTTTTGTAAAATATCTTTACATGTTTAGAAATGTCTGATTTGCATATATTGCTGATTATTAAATCATTATGTGTTTTGGCATAACTGTGGTTTCTAATCGTTAAGAAACCTTAATAACTTGACAGATGATACTTAGAAATTTCCTGAACACACTCAGAAGCCATAAGGCTGTCACCATACTGAACATAACAGGTCTTGCAGTTGCATTTACAGCCTTTTATGTAATGTCAGCACAGGTGTGGTATTCGGTCAGTTT
>JAZMZZ010000027.1:0-2910 GCA_045586245.1 Lachnospiraceae bacterium
AAAATGCCCACTACTATACAGAAGAAACACATCATCGCAATTCCTGCAAACGGAAATCCCGGATAACCAACACCGTAATTATGTCCGATTGCTGTAAGCGGTGCATGCCATAATCCCCAGATAACACCATTAATCAGAAGCATCGGAATTGCCGGAAGTTTTTCTGCCATCTTAGGAAGTAAATAGCCTCTCCATCCCCATTCTTCGCCAAAGCAGGTTACAATGTTCATAATCGGTCCAAAGAACAATCCGGTAAAAGCCTGCGAGAGCACTAGCATGGTTAATGGTATCGGCAATGTTTCCGCACCTGTACCGGCTGCCGCCAATGTTGCCGCCAAAAATCCAAATTCCGGATCAAAATGGCTTGGGAAAATCAAGAAGTATACGATAATTCCTGCAAAAGTCAAAAGACCCGGTCCGAAATAAGCCAACAGGTAAGTCTTCATATTTCCCTTGAAATTCGGACGTATCCACGCATTTTTGAACCCTTCTTTTGTAATCAGTCTGGTTAATAACACACCGATTGCCGGGAAAAACATCACTATCGCAATCAACAATGTTGTAATCGCACTTAATTCCGTACGCACATTAGCTGAGTTGTTTATCGGATAAACTACTAAAAAACTATACGCATAGGTAATGAAAAAGGTAATTCCCAAATAAATCCATATTCTTTTGGTTTCTAATTTCTTATTTTCTTCCATTGTAAAAATCCCCTTATTTGTTTATTCTACTCATTAATTCATCATATAACTCTTTTGTCTGCTCTTCGCTTTTTCCGTTAAGAACCAGAACTCTGTCCCCTACTGTAAGAACGATATTGGCATCACTTGCCATATAAGTGTACCGGGTGTAAGAACCGAATTCACCATTTTTAAATTCACCCATCAAAATGTTAAAGCTGCCAAATCCAAAGGTTCTTGTTGAAGATGCTTTCGGGTCATCATGTTCACGGTATTCAACGCTGTCAATCTCTGCATAACCCACTGTCGCATCATCCCAGTAAGTCGCATCAATCGTGAACGACTCTTCTTCGAATATTACTTCATATTTTCCGGTAACCACAAATACCATTGCGAATACAAAAATGATAATTCCTATCGCCCACCCCTTCTTGGAGGTTTCTTTTTCCGCGGGCGTTAATTCCATCTCTTTCGTTGTAACTTTTCCCTCTTTTAACTGCTTTTTGTAATATACGTATGAATATATCATCGGTAAAAATGCCATTACAAAGATTAACGGAAAGAACACATACACAAAGAAATCAAATGGGATAAACAATGTTGCAAGTGTAAACAGACCACCAACCACCCAAAGCCTTCCTGCAAAACGATGCGTCTTATTCCAGTTTTCTTCGTTACGAAGTGTCCATTTCACCTTTATTCCTATGGTATGATTCTGAATGCATTTTGGCATGTAATTACCAAATATCAAAAACATCAGGCCAAGAAGAATACGGACACCGGCTACTATGTCAACCTCATATCCCAACGCAATAGAGTATGTTAATCCACATACAATAAGGGATACAACCGGAATAATCCACAACACCATGGAAGATACTTTTCTGTTCTGTTCCTTGTTCTTAGGATCATAGAAAGAGAAAAATACACATATCCAGTGCCCAACAAACAAAATCATCGGCAATCCAAAAACCGTAAATCCTCTTCCGCTCCATCCGTCCGCTTCTCCGTTAAAATTCCAGTGTGTTACAATCTGTTCCGGTAAAAAGTTCCAGATAAACAACCCAACCAAAATAGGAAATAAAATTATAATCGAAGATGCAATTAACTGTCCTTTATGTCTCTTAATCATTGTCTGACTCCCCTTTCAAGTCTGTAATCCAAAGCATAATCTCTTCCAGCACGGAAGTATTTAGTTCATAATATATGAACTTTCCTTCGCGTGTATCTCGAATCAAATCGGCATCCTTTAATACCGACAGATGCCTTGATATGCTTGCTCCCGTAACTGGGAACTTCTCAACAATATCACCCGCCGACATCCGGCCTTCCTTTAAAATGTTCAGTATCTCACGACGTATGGGATCGGATAGTGCTTTTAACGTGTTTTGTAATCCCATAGACATTCCTCCTTCATTTAACATTTAACCTAATTGTTAAATGTATAATAATAGAAATCTTCTCTCTTGTCAATACAAAAAATAAAAACCTTACAAAACGATATGTAAGGTCTTTACTAAATCCTATTAATTTCTATTTAAATACTCTACCGCCGCTTCATACGCATCCTCAGCTGAAGTCTGAATATCCGGTATCAGCATACGCTCATCGTTCGTTTCATCCGGGCGGACAAATTTTTTATGCGACATAGTCCCATAGATATTGGAATTTGGCAATGCAAAATACAGGATATCCCCATACATGCTTGGTGTATTGGAACTTGGCTCGCCAATAATGGTTCCCAATTTTCCATCACGCACATATACACACATCATTGTTGCCGAACTAAAGGTATGTCTGTCACAAAGCACCACTAAATCAATGTTCTCATTTGGCTTACCATCATTCTTTGACTTCCAGCGGTACATACCGTTACTTCGAAGGTATCCTCTTTGCTCTTTGGCCTCTTCTGAATAGCGGATAACCATATCATACAGTGGAGCCTTCATTCCCATGGCCTCCAGCAAACGTTCACAGGCATTGGAACTGCCGCCTCCGTTTTCGCGGGCATCAATAATTACTTTGGTACAGCCATCGTCTGTTTTTTTGCTAAGTTCAGACGCAATCTCACGTAACTCCTCATCATCAGAGCAGGTATTAAAATCTATTACAAATATGTCACCATCCATGTACCAGCTGTTACCAAAATATTCTTCCGCGGTATCCGTCGTTGCTGCTTGAGACGGATTATAGAATCCGAAAACGCCCTCTGTCCCATCGGAAAAAA
>JAZMZZ010000028.1:0-18419 GCA_045586245.1 Lachnospiraceae bacterium
GATGCAACAGGATTAAGCAAAGGGGGATTGTATCGTCACTTTGGTAACAAAGAAGAGATTCTTCTGGAATTATTACATAAGGATAAATCGGTAACCAAAGATATAGCTGACGGAAAAAGTGCGACACAAGTGTTGGAGAACCTATTAGATATATATTATCGAGATATGGTGAATAATGAGGAATCTTTGGCGTTGGCTTTATTCGAATATGCAACAATACATCAAGAGCATCCGTTGTCAACAGATAATAGACAAGAGTTGGCTCTGTGGCGTGAATTGGTAGCCTATGGTGTAGCAACAGGAGAATTTAACAATATTCCTGCGGAAATAGTTATGGACACCTTTTTATATGCGTATAGAGGCGTAATGATTTGGTCACATGCACTTAATTTTCAGCCGGAGATTTTTGAGCATCTGCTGGATTCTGTGAGATATATTTTGATTAAAGATTATAATAAGTAATGGAGAGAATAAAATGAAAAATCTAATCATACCGCCCAAATTGAATGAGGGTGATACAGTAGCATTTATTTCAATTTCAGGTGGCCGTGCCGGAGATGAAGATATGCTTCCCCGATATATGCTGGGTAAAAGGAGATTTGAAAAAATCTTTAATGTAAAAGTTGTTGAAACTCCCAATGCGCTTAGAGGGAGCGAGTATCTTTATGAGCATCCTGAGAAAAGAGCCGAGGATTTAATGTGGGCTTTGAAGAATGATTCCATCAAAGGGATTATCTGTAATCAGGGGGGAGATGATTCCTATCGTGTTCTTCCGTATATCGATTCGCAGGTCATTCATGATCATCCCAAGGTATTTATGGGTTTTTCTGATATTGCTACATGGATGGCTGTTTATGCATATGCAGGTGTCCGTGCTTATTACGGTCCCACTGTTCTGACCCCACTCGCACAGCCAGGGAAACTTGATGAGTATACGGAAGCGGCAATCAGACGGACATTGTTTTCAAATGAGGTAATCGGCGAAATTAAACCTGCGGAAAAGAACACACCGATTGACTGGACTACAACATACACCGTCAAAGAGGGATCGAAAGAAGTTCAATATGAACGCTTTTTGGATAATGATGAGATTGAGGATCCGAAAGATATAATTCCCTGGACACCCGGAACCGGCTACAAGGTATTGCAGGGGTCCGGAAGGGTCAGAGGCCATGTTATCGCGGTTTGCGGAGGCCCTCTTTGGCAGATAATGGGGACGAAGTATTTCCCCGGTCCCGATATATGGGAAGATTCCATTATCATGTTGGAACACGGAAACATTTACGGCAGTAAATTAGCCGGATTACATGAACTTCGTGCATTTGCTGCGGCCGGAGTTTTTGATAAGGCGAAAGCTGTGATTACAGGCCCTCTGGATGAGGACAATGAGGAAACAATTATAAAGGTTATCTGTAAGGAAGTGCACAGACCGGACATGGTCATATTGGAAAATGTGGATTGCATTCACAGAACGCCTATGACTATACTTCCTACCGGGGCGTTGATGGAGATAGACTGTGATGTTCCGAGAATAGAAATACTCGAATCAGGAGTATTATAATACTGGGAAAAGCAAATAGATAAAAATCCCGGTGTCAAGAATTTTTACTTGATATAAAGTAAAAGTACTTGACACCTTTCTTTTTATGTATTATTATAGCAAAGGTGTCATGAAGAAAGGTGGGTTTTACGTGGAAAAGATAGTGGAACAGGGTTTGCTATATGATTTTTACGGAGAACTGTTGACTGAACACCAGAGACAGATTTACGAAGCCTGTGTGTTTGAGAATATGTCACTTGGAGAGATTGCGGCGGATTTTGGTATCAGCCGTCAGGGTGTGCATGATTTGATTAAAAGATGTGACAAGACATTGCAGGGATATGAAGATAAGCTTCATCTTTTACAAAGATTTATGAGTGTAAAAGAGAAGATACAGAAGATTGAAGGTATTACCACTCAGGATGATGTGCGTGATTTAGCAAATCAGATTCTGGAGGAGTTATAAATTGGCTTTTGAAAGTTTAACCGATAAATTACAAAATGTTTTTAAGAACTTAAGAAGCAAGGGCCGTTTGACGGAAGAGGATGTGAAGCAGGCCTGCAAAGAAGTTAAGATGGCTTTACTCGAAGCCGATGTTAACTTCCGCGTGGTGAAGCAGTTTATTAAGTCGGTTGAAGAGCGTGCGGTTGGCCAGGACGTTATGAACGGACTCAATCCCGGGCAGATGGTTATCAAGATTGTAAATGAAGAGATGACCGCTTTGATGGGTTCTGAGACAACCGAGATTGTGATGCAGCCGGGTAAGGCAATTACCGTAATTATGATGTGCGGTCTTCAGGGTGCAGGTAAGACCACCACAACCGCTAAAATTGCCGGTAAGCTTAAGTTAAAAGGGAAGAAACCGCTTTTGGTTGCCTGTGACGTGTACCGTCCGGCAGCGATTAAGCAGTTACAGATAAACGGTGAGAAGCAGGAAGTGGATGTTTTCACGATGGGCGATAAGCTCTCTCCTGTGGACATTGCCAAGGCAGCAATCGAGCATGCGCAGAAAAACGGTCACAATGTAGTGATTATCGATACCGCGGGTCGTCTTCATATTGATGAGGACATGATGAACGAACTGATCCGTATTAAGGAAGAAGTAACTGTACATCAGACCTTGCTTGTAGTCGATGCGATGACCGGTCAGGATGCAGTGAATGTTGCTGGAGAATTCCAGGAAAAAATCGGTGTGGACGGCGTTGTTCTTTCCAAGATGGACGGCGATACCAGAGGTGGTGCGGCACTTTCCGTTAAGGCCGTTACCGGACTTCCGATTTTATATGTCGGTATGGGTGAGAAACTTTCCGATTTGGAGCAGTTTTATCCGGACCGAATGGCAAACAGAATCCTTGGTATGGGTGATGTGCTGACTTTGATTGACAAAGCAGCGGCAGCCATGGAAGATGTGGATGCTAATAAAGAAAAACAGCTTGTTTCCAAGATGAAGAAAGGTAAATTCGATTTTGAAGATTACCTTGAAAGCATGAAGCAGATGCGAAAGATGGGTGGTATTTCCAGTATTCTTTCCATGATGCCCGGTATGACGGGAGGTAAGATGGGAGATATCGAATCCATGGTGGATGAGAAGCAGCTTGCGAGAATGGAAGCAATTGTGCTTTCCATGACACCGAAGGAAAGACAGAATCCTAAGTTGCTTAATCCAAGCAGAAAGCACCGTATTGCAAAAGGTGCCGGCGTGGATATTGCGGTAGTGAACCGTTTTATCAAGCAGTTTGAACAGAGTCAGAAGATGATGAAACAGCTCCCGGGTATGATGGGAGGCTTCGGAAAGAAAGGCAGAATGCGCTTCCCGTTTTAACTAAGTTTGGGACTGCCCGAAACACTACATTCGATTATGTTTCGGATAGTTACTATAAATTTAAAAATTATTTATGTGGGATACCCACAATTAAGAAAGGAGTCATTAAAATGGCAGTTAAAATCAGATTAAGAAGAATGGGATACAAGAGAAATCCAATTTACAGAATCATCGTAGCAGATTCTAAGTCTCCAAGAGATGGTAGATTCATCGATGAAATCGGTACTTACAATCCTAACACAGATCCAAGTGAATTTAAGGTAGACGAAGAAGCAGCTAAGAAGTGGCTTGCAAACGGCGCTCAGCCTACAGAAGTTGTAGCAAAGATCTTTAAGTTGGCAGGAATCACAAAATAATTGTTCCTGTTGTAACTGCTTTGGACACTTTTGGAGGTGGAAAATGAAAGAATTAGTTGAAGTGATTGCAAAAGCACTTGTTGACAATCCGGATGAAGTCGTTGTTACGGAAAAAAGTGAAGGTAAGAATGTTACCGTAGAACTTCATGTTGCCGCTTCCGATATGGGTAAAGTAATCGGAAAACAGGGCAGAATTGCAAAAGCCATCCGTTCTGTTGTAAAAGCAGCTTCATTAAACGACAATAAGAGAGTAGACGTTGATATTCGATAGTTTGCTTTAACAAGGGGCTGTTCAACAGCCCCTTTTCTTTGAAATAAGGAGTATTGAATGGGAGATTTATTACAGGTTGGTGCGATAACCTCGACACATGGGGTGCGTGGCGAGGTAAAGGTATTCCCGACAACCGATGATGCCAAGCGTTTCAGTAAATTGAAAGAGGTCGAACTGGAAACAAAGGATGGAACCACAACCTTGCATATTAAGGGTGTAAAATATTTTAAGCAGTTTGTCATTCTTAAATTTGAAGAATACGATTCTTTAAATGACGTGGAGGCTATTAAGGGCAGAAAATTATTTGTAACCCGTAAAAATGCAGTGAAATTACAAAAGAACGAATATTTTATTGCTGATTTAATCGGACTTAAAGTAATTGATGCGGAAAAATCAATCGAAGGAACCGTGGATGATGTGATTCAGACAGGAGCCAACGATGTTTATGATATTACGCTTTCAGACGGACGTAATCTTTTATTGCCGGCAATCAAAGACTGTGTTTTGAATGTGGATATGGAAAACAAGGTCATTACGATTCATATTTTAGAGGGGTTATTGGATTAATGAATTTTCATATACTGACATTATTTCCGGATATGGTAAGGGACGGACTGCATACCAGTATTCTCGGAAGGGCCGTAAACAACGGTCATATCAGCATGAATATTGTGAATATCAGGGATTATACTCTTGATAAGCATAAAAAGGTCGATGATTATCCGTACGGCGGCGGGGCCGGCATGCTGATGCAGGCACAGCCGATTTACGATGCCCACAAGGCAGTTTGTGAGCAGGCAGGCAAGAAAATCCGTACCGTATATGTAACGCCGCAGGGGACTGTTTTTAACCAGCAGATGGCGGTAGATTTTGCAAAAGAAGAGGATTTGATTATCCTTTGCGGTCATTATGAAGGTGTGGATGAGAGAGTGCTTGAGGAAACCGTAACGGATTATGTGTCCATTGGTGACTATGTGCTAACAGGCGGGGAACTGGCTGCCATGGTTATGGTGGATGCGATTTCACGAATGGTTCCCGGTGTGCTTAGTAACGAAGATTCCGGTGTAACAGAGAGCTTTTATGATAATTTATTGGAATATCCGCAATATTCCAGACCGGAAGTGTGGCATGATAAAAAAGTGCCGGATGTTTTGCTTAGCGGACATCATAAAAATATTGAGAAATGGCGCCTTGAGCAATCCATTTTAAGGACAAAAGAAAGACGTCCCGATTTGTATGAAAAATACCTTGCAAATCATGGGAAGATGTGATATATTATTTGAGTCGCGTAAAAATAGATGGTCCTCTGTTACAATTGTATTAAGAACATCCATTAAAAAAGGAGAATAGACATGAACGAAATTATTAAAAGCATTGAAGCGGAACAGTTGAAAGCAGAAGTACCTGTATTTCACGTTGGTGACACAGTAAAAGTTTACTGTAAGATCAAAGAAGGTAACCGTGAAAGAACTCAGATTTTCGAAGGAACTGTACTTAAGAGACAGGGCGGAAGCAACAGAGAAACTTTCACAGTTAGAAAGACATCTAACGGTGTTGGCGTTGAAAAGACTTGGCCATTACACTCTCCAAACGTTGAGAAAATCGAAGTAGTACGTCGTGGTAAAGTAAGAAGAGCTAAACTTACTTACTTAAGACAGCGTGTTGGTAAGAAGGCTAAAGTTAAAGAACTTGTTAAATAATTTTGTGAAATTGAGCTGTAAGCCATTGGTTTACGGCTCATTTTTTTGGATGCATATTTATTCTTTAAGTGGTATACTAGTAGATGTGAAAATATGACTTATTTAAGAATTTATGATAGGTGACTATTATGAGACGACGCAGAAAAAAAGGATTGTCTTTTTATCATAGACGAAAAAAAGTTTCCTCCGATGTTATGAGAGAGATTGGGAATTATATTTTCGGTATTGTTATGGCCGTATTTATTGCCTTTTTCCTCGTATACAGTTTTGGTATGCGGACAAGCGTAATCGGTGTTTCCATGGAAAATACATTGTATAACGGACAGACGGTTTTGGTAAATCAGATTGCTTATTTATTGTTTCCGCCAAAGGCAGGTGATATTGTTGTTTTTTTACCAAACGGTAATATTAACACACATTATTATGTAAAAAGAGTTGTCGCAACGCCGGGGGATACGGTTGAGTTTAAGGACGGAAGATTGTATGTAAACGGTGTGATGGAAGAAAATGATGAATTTGATAAGGTGGCCGATCCAGGTATAGCCGAAGAACCGATAGTTGTCGGTGTGGATGAGTTTTTCGTCCTTGGTGATAACCGTAATAACAGTGAAGATTCCCGTTCCGGTAATATCGGACTTGTGAAACGCAATCAGATTGAAGGAAAAGTATGGTTCCATTTTGCACACGAAGAAGATGGTATCGGATTTATTAATTAAGAAAAGGAAGTTGTAAGATGAATTATCAGTGGTATCCCGGTCATATGACAAAAGCCAAACGTATGATGCAGGAAGACATTAAGTTAATAGATTTAATTATTGAACTGGTGGATGCAAGGACACCGCTTAGCAGCCGTAATCCGGATATAGATGAACTCGGTAAGAATAAGTCACGTATGATTTTACTGAACAAATCCGATTTGGCAGACCCACAGGCGACAAAAAAGTGGATGGAGTATTTTGCAGCAAAGGGAATTGAGACGGTAGAAGTGAATGCCAGAAACGGTAACGGACTCAAAAATATTCAGGCATCCGTTGCAAAGGCATGCGCCGCCAAAATTGAAAGAGATCGTAAGCGCGGTATTTTGAACCGCCCGGTAAGAGCAATGGTTGTTGGTATTCCGAATGTTGGTAAGTCCACATTTATTAATTCCTACGCAAAAAAAGCCTGCACAAAAACCGGCAATAAGCCCGGTGTAACAAAGGGTAAGCAGTGGATTAAATTGAATAAGAACCTGGAACTATTGGATACTCCCGGAATTTTATGGCCCAAATTTGAAGACAATCTGATTGGTATGCGTCTTGCCTTTATCGGTTCGATTAATGACCAGATTTTGTATTCGGAAGAATTGGCAACCGATTTTATCAAGTATCTGGATACCTGCTATCCGGATAGCATTTCTTCCCATTATGGATTTGAAAAAACAGAAGACCCATATAAAACCTTGGAAGAGATTGCACGTGTCAGAAGATGTCTTGGCAAGAATGAGACATTGGATATCAAAAAAGCAGCCATGATATTAATGGATGATTTCAGAAGCGGTAAAATCGGCCGTATTACATTGGAATTGCCGGAGGAATAAGATGAAGAAATTTTTAAAAGAGGTATTAAGCAGTAGTTTATATATTTTAACGGTATTATTAATTACGTTTTTGGTAGTGAAATATGTCATGGTAAGGACTGAGGTTTTCGGACCTTCCATGCAGCCGACTTTATATAGTAAAGATAATTTGATGGTTGAGAAACTTTCATACCGTTTTGGGGAGCCGGAGCGTTTTGATGTCATTGTTTTCCCGTTCCAGTATGCTGAGAAGACCTATTATATTAAGAGGATTATCGGTCTACCGGGAGAAACTGTTCAGATTGATGATAACGGCACAATATATATTAATGGCGAAGTGCTTAATGAGAATTACGGAAAAGAGACCATACAGAATCCGGGAATTGCATCAGAACCGATTCTTCTTGGACAGAATGAGTATTTTGTACTCGGTGATAACCGCAATGACAGTTCGGACAGCAGGGATCCGAGTGTAGGAAATGTTTACCGGAAGGATATTATCGGCAGGGCATGGTTCCGTTTCTGGCCGGAACTTAATTTGGTAAAATAAAACGCCCCTAGGGGATAAAGGGATTGGTTATGGCATATTCATTGACAGAGATTAAGAAGATTTTGGCAGATAGTCCGATAGAAAAAATACCTGAGACAATTACACTTTTTAGTGAAGATACCCGGGCTTCGGTTATCAAAGAACTGGAAAAGGCAAATGGCCGGTATCAGAAATATCAGGCAGAACTTGCACGTACCTATGCACTTTCAGAATACGAGAGAAAATACAGTGATTTTACATATGTCTGCGGTATTGATGAAGTCGGAAGAGGACCGCTTGCTGGACCTGTTGTGGCCGGTGCGGTAATATTGCCAAAGGATTGTGATATTTTATACATTAATGATTCCAAGAAACTTTCCGAAAAGAAGAGGGAAGAATTATACGATATTATTATGGACAAAGCCATTGCAACGGGAATCGGATATGCAAGTGTGGAACGCATTGATGAAATCAATATTTTGCAGGCGACTTTTGAAGCTATGCGGGAGGCTATCAGTAAATTGGGAGTTTTACCCGATATATTATTAAATGATGCAGTGACCATTCCGAAGGTAGATATTAAACAGGTGCCGATTATTAAAGGAGATGCAAAGAGCATTTCCATTGGTGCCGCAAGTATAATAGCTAAGGTGACCAGGGACCGTCTCATGGTGGATTATGATATGGTATTTCCGGAATATGGTTTTGCATCTAACAAAGGATATGGTTCCGCACAGCATATTGAAGCAATTAAGAAATATGGTCCCTGTCCGATTCACAGAAGAACTTTTATCGGCAATTTTATTTAGAATGCAGAGGCATACATGGCGATTGATTTATTAAACCGTTTTACAACATCCCAAGTGAATACTTCGGCCAATGTACAGGGTAATTCTGCGCCTGTAAGCGAATCGGCATTGGCAGCACAGATTGTCAGGAGTGTTTATGCCCTCAAGGCAGGAGATTCCCTTCAGGGAGAACTGATTTCTGCCAAAGGAACAGATATCAGTCTTTTGCTTGGAGAATCGGTTACGCTGAATGCTAAGCTTGACAGGGAATTATCATTATCGCCCGGTCAGCTTATGACATTTACGGTAAACAGTAATAAAAACGGTAAATTATCGTTATCGCCTCTTTTTGCTAATACGGGTATGGAACAGAATGCGATGAAGGCGTTGGATGCGGCGTCCATTCCGGTTACGGACAGGACTCTTGCAATGGCAGAAGAGTTGATGAAACAGGGATTGCCGATTAATAAACAGACATTAACAACTGTTTTCAGACAGATGGGAATGTATCCCGATGCACCGGTTTCTGACCTTGTAATGCTTCATAAAATGAATATTCCGATAAACAGTGAAAATTTATCTATGATGCGTTTGTATCAGACTAATGAACAATATTTGTTTTCTGATTTGCAGACGCTTAGTACGCAACTGACCCAATTTGTTGCAGACATGGTAAATACTTCTTCATCGGATACCCTAAATGTTTTTATAGATGGTTTTATTCATATTTTTGTAAACAATTCAGTGGCGTCTAAAGGGGCAGAGCAAATCAACCAGACGATTCAGGATACCACTTCTTTTGTGAATAATCCTGATATTCCATTGCCGGAAGATAGAATATTGTCCGGTGAGGATTCTGCAAAGAATACGATGGTATCCAATAATCCGATGCCGGATGCTTTAGAGGAAATGAAACTCAGCACAGAAGCAGAACTCATGCGTTTGATTAGCAAGGAGTCACTCGGCAGCAAAGAAGGCATGGAGCAGTTGGACAGAAGTTTGTTTGCGGTATTAAAAGATCAGATGCTTATGAAACCCGAGAACATGGACTCTAAGGAATATGTAAAAGAGTTTTATGAGCGTTTGGATGAACAGTTTGACAAACTTCATGAATTGATAAAATCAACGGGCAAAGAGAATTCTGCGCTTGGAAAAGAAGTTTCCGTTGTCAAAAGCAATATCCAGTTTATGAACCAGATAAATCAGCTGTATCATTATGTACAATTACCGGTTAAGCTTAATGACGCACATACAAACGGGGATTTATATGTATATAAGCGTAAGAATTCCAAGACGGGAGAAGACGGTAAATTAACGGCACTATTGCATTTATCGATGCCGACACTTGGTAATATGGATGTATTTCTTTCTTTGGAAGAAGGACGGTTAAGCACAAGATTCTGTCTGGAGAAGGAAGAGTATCTTGATTTTATTGAAGAAAATATCGACAGGCTTAACGATCGTCTTATAAAGAAAGGGTATCAGGTACAGACAACGGTAACCTCTGGCGCAAGAGAAGATAAGAGTGTGATAGAGCATATTATGGAAAATGAACTTCCGATTCCGGTTATGACTTCGCAGTCTTTTGATGCCAGATGTTAGCATGGGTGTATAAAGGAGCAAATTTTGGATAGATATCATAACAAAGAGAAAATTAAAAGTGCGGTTGCTCTTGAGTACGATCCAAGTGATGAGGCACCAAAGATTGTCGCTACGGGAAAAGGTATTCTGGCTGAGAAAATCATTGAAAAAGCCAAAGAGGCCAATGTTCCGGTCCATCAGGATTCGAAACTGGCAGGTACTTTATCCAAACTGGAAATTGGGGATATGATACCGCCGGAATTGTATGAAGCGGTTGCGGAAGTGCTCGTCTTTGTGGATGCCATGGAAAAAATCAAGGCTAAGATGTAAACAACATTACAAAAACGGATATGCATTGGAGAGAAGCAGAAAGGTTTTTGTGAACAAACGAAGTATTGGTACATTTTATGAGGAGCGTGCCTGCGAATATTTGCAGGAGCAGGGAATCTGCATAGTTAAGAGAAATTTCAGATGTAAAACCGGAGAGATAGATATCATCGGTAAAGATGGTGACTGCGTTGTGTTTTTCGAAGTCAAATACCGTAAAACCGATGATTTCGGGCATGCATTTTTTGCGGTGGATAAAAAGAAGCAGAAAAGAATCTGTTGTTGTGCCATGATATACTGTATGCAGAATACATGGGTTAAGGAATTACGTTATGATGTAATCGGTATTTCAAATACCGGAATAGAATGGGTAAAGAATGCATTTTCCCATATGGGATATGGATTTTATTAATTATATTGGATAGGTTGGGAGGCATTATTAATATGGACCTGATACGTAAAAAAAGCCCGGCCCCGATACTGGATAAGGAAAGCAATGGAGTAAGATACCTGCAGTTTCCGGCGCTGATGAAGCCGGAAATATGCAGGCATTTGTTTTCTACGCGTATCGGTGGTGTCAGTAAGGGAGATTTGGGCAGTATGAATCTTTCCTATACCAGGGGCGATAAAAAAGATAATGTGGATGAGAATTTTAAAAGGATAGCAGATATTCTTGGTTGTGAACTTGATGATTTTGTGTTATCACATCAGACGCACACGACAAATGTCAGAGTTATAACCATAGACGATAAAGGAAAGGGAATTACAAAAGACAGGGATTATGAGGATGTGGATGGCCTGATAACGAACATCCCCGGGATTGTGCTTTCCACATTTTATGCGGATTGTGTTCCTTTATTTTTCTTGGACCCGGTTAAAAAAGCAATCGGACTTTCCCATTCCGGCTGGCGCGGAACCGTCAATAAGATGGGAAAAGTAACAGTAGAAAAAATGATGGCGGAATACGGAAGTAATCCGAAGGATATTATTGCGGTAGTAGGACCTTCCATATGTGTGGACTGTTATGAAGTCAGTATGGATGTGGCAGGAGAGTTTTTGGCTGCTTTTAGCGGGGCGGATAATCTTGATAGAATTGTCATTCCAAAAAGCGATGAAAAAGCCATGCTGGATTTATGGCAGGCAAATCTGGCAGTATTAATGGAGGCAGGTATTCCAAAAGAGAATATCAGTCTTCCGGATATCTGTACGGCATGTAATAAAGATATTTTGTTTTCACATCGTGCAAGTAACGGTAAAAGAGGCAATTTAGGTGCTTTTTTGGTACTGAATTAAGAAAATGTTAATAAAATGACAGTTTTACCTTAATAAAACTATGTTTTACTTAGAATAAGCAAAAGGAGAAAATCATTTTTATAATGATTGGGGGAAGAATATGACAAATATTTTAGTTTGTGATGATGATAGGGAAATCGTAGATGCGATAGAGATTTATCTGATGCAGGAGGGCTTTGGAATAGTCAAAGCATACGATGGCGAGGAAGCAATTGAACAGCTTAAGAAAAACGATATCAAGCTTATGATTATCGATATTATGATGCCGAAGCTTGACGGTATCCGCGCTACAATGAAAATCAGGGAGTATAGTAGTATTCCGATACTGTTTCTGTCAGCCAAGTCGCAGGATACGGATAAGATTCTCGGGCTGAATATCGGTGCGGATGATTATATTACCAAGCCGTTTAATCCGTTGGAACTGATTGCAAGGGTAAAAAGCCATTTGCGCCGTTATACCAAACTTGGTAATGAAGTGGAAACGGAAGAGAACATTTACAGTGCAGGCGGTCTTTCCATTAACGATGAGACTAAGGAAGTTACGGTGGATGGTGAACTCGTTAAACTGACTCCGATTGAGTATAATATTTTACTTTTACTGGTTAAGAACCAGGGACGTGTTTTTTCCATCGACCAGATTTATGAAAATATATGGGAAGAAGAGGCAATCGGTGCGGATAACACAGTAGCGGTACATATACGTCATATCCGTGAAAAGATTGAGATTAACCCGAAAGAACCACGTTATTTAAAGGTGGTATGGGGAGTAGGATACAAAATTGAAAAACAATAAATAATTGCGAGGTACAAAAATGAAGGCAAAAACAGGAAGAGGTTTAAGAAAAATGGTGATATGGTTAAATCGGTTATCGGCAGTTGTGATAGCGGTAAGCCTGGTATTTATGATGGCTTCTTCCGTTATTTCTCCTGCGGATGACAGTAAAACCTATTCGTATTATAAGACTCCCATTGAACGGGAACAGACAGCATTTGAAGATACGGCATTGTTTATTGAGATTCTGAAAGAGGAATTAAAAGATGTCACAAGAATGTGTGTAATACGTAACCAGATGGAGACAAAGGGAGTTTATGACGGGGATAAGATTGTTGATATTACGGCATTTGCGAATCGTGATGAAGTAATTGCCGATGATACTGAGGTTACGGCAGAATACTACCTGGATGATTTGATTAAATGGGGTAATTATGGTTTTGATTTTGAAACCATTGGAAGCCGTAGTGAATTGTTTGACCGCTATAAGACGATTGAAGGTAAGGAACTGGAAGAGTATGCAACAACCAATGAGGAGTATAAAACCCTGGTTACCAATTTGCAGATTGCCTCTTCTGAGTTATTCCAGAATTATACGGAATATACAAAATATATAAAAGAATACGGTAAAGACAGTACAAATCTTGTTTTCTGCTATCGCTTTGTTGAAGATGGCAAGGCTGTTTATTATTCCAATGCCGATTTGGATTTTAAATCCATGACGGCGGATGATATTACAGCTATTTTTGCAAAGTATAATAAATTTGTTGTATATAATCCGGATAAAATGCAGATTAGTACCAATACCGTTTTAAATGCTCAGGATTTTCGGACGATACTGACACAGTATGAGTATTCTTTCCAAGACGATTCACGTTTATGGATTGGAGTAAACAATACGTATTCGCATAATGATATTTTTAAAACAGCATCCGATATGTATAATGCTGACGATCCGTTTTTTGTAATCTGGGCGATAGTAGCAATTGTTGCAATTGTATTGTTTGTTGTAACTTTGCTTGGTATGACCAGAATTGAGAAGGTAGTTGTTTTTGAAGGAAAAAAAGCTGCCCGTATGGAAAAGAATGACCATATCGGAATCGAATTGTATATTTTGCTTTGGGTTGTTTTTGTTGCATTATTTGTTCTTGCACTAAAAGAGTTTAGTTATCACCTTCCGATTAAGAGCGAACAGGTATATACGGCATCGACAGTGTTTGGTACATTTGTGTTTGTGGCCCATATTATTTTCTCGACATTATATTTGTGCGGTATCCGTAAAATCAGAACAAAGCGATTGTTTAAGGATTCCATTCTGGTCTGGGTATACCGGAAAATCAAACAGGGAGCACTGGATACCTATGATAACGGTAATTTAATCACCCGTACTTGGCTTCCGTATTTATTGTTCCTTTGTTTAAATCTCGTACTTGTCCTTTGGGATGTAAAGGGTATATTGATTGCATTTGTTATTGATATGGTTGTAGGTACATGGTTATTTATGGAGACCAAATCAAGACAGAATATTGTAGATGGAATAGAAAAGATTAAAGATGGAGATTTTGCACATAAAATCGACACACAGAATTTTCATGGTGATAATCTGATTTTGGCTAATTCGGTTAACAGTATCGGAGATTCCATTCATAAAGCGGTTGAGATCAGTATGAAGGATGAAAAGATGAAAGCGGACTTAATTACTAATGTTTCACATGATATTAAGACACCGCTGACATCCATTATCAATTATGTGGATTTCTTAAAACGTGAGAATATTCAAGATGAAAAAATCCGTGGCTATATTCAGGTATTGGATTCTAAGTCACAGCGCTTAAAACAACTTACGGATGATTTGGTGGAAGCATCCAAGATTTCTTCCGGTAATATTTCGATTCAGCATGAACGGATTAATTTTGTGGAATTTATCCATCAGGTATTCGGTGAATTTGCCGAGAAATTTGACAGCAAAGGCCTGAAACTGGTTAAAAATCTCCCGGCATCACCTGTCTATATTAAGGTTGACAGCAGACATATTTTCCGTGTGATTGAGAATTTATACAATAACATTTATAAATATGCCATGGAAGGAACCAGAGTATATCTGAATATGGATACCTTTGTAGAAGAAGCTACAAAGAAAGCAAGAGTATATCTTGCAATTAAAAATATCTCCGCACAGCCACTGAATGTAAGTGCAGAAGAACTGACCGAACGTTTTGTACAGGGAGATGAAGCAAGGGCAAGCGAAGGAAGCGGACTTGGCTTATCCATCGCTAAAAACCTTACCAAATCCCTTGGCGGTGATTTCGACTTGCAGCTTGATGGAGACCTCTTTAAGGTGACTCTTACTTTTGATATTTGTGAATAGAAAGTCTATATAGTATTTATAAAAAATGGTTTCTCTCCGTTAGCCTTAGGTTACGCCGGCAAGGAGGGGACCATTTTTTATATTCTATATAGACTTTTTATTTGTCATACACCGCAAAGTTTAGTACAATGCTTTGTGGAGGCGTTACTATGAAGAAGAATGAACACATTGTTAAAGATATCGTACCCGGTAGTATAGCTGAGGAATTGGAGATTGAAGCGGGCGATATTTTACTTAAAATATATGATGAAGAAATCGAGGATATCTTTGATTACCAGTATCTTTGCGAAGATGAATACATTGTTGTGACCATTCTTAAACCAAACGGGGAAGAATGGGAACTGGAGATTGAAAAGGATGAGGACGAAGACCTTGGAATCATTTTTGAAAACGGATTGATGGATGATTACCGTTCCTGCCATAACAATTGTATTTTCTGCTTTATTGACCAGATGCCTAAGGGCATGAGAGAGACTCTGTATTTTAAGGATGATGATGCAAGACTTTCTTTTTTACAGGGAAATTATATTACATTAACTAATATGTCCGACCATGATGTGGATAAGATTATTAAGTATCGTCTGTCACCGATTAATATTTCTTTCCAGACAACCAACCCTAAGCTTCGTTGCATGATGCTTAACAACCGTTTTGCGGGTGAGGCACTTAAAAAAGTGAAGAAGTTTTATGATGCCGGTATTGAAATGAACGGCCAGATTGTGCTCTGTAAAGGAGTTAATGACGGGGAAGAACTGGAACGAAGTCTTTCGGATTTATATGGATACTTGCCACATTTAAAGAGTGTTTCGATTGTTCCGGTTGGTCTTTCCAAATATCGTGACGGTTTGTATCCACTGGAACCGTTCCAAAAAGAAGATGCTGTCACATTAATTGAAACAGTTGAAAAATGGCAGAAAAAAGCCTTGGAAGAGTATGGATTGCATTTTGTCCATGCTTCCGATGAATGGTATATTCTGGCTGATAAAGATATGCCGGATGAAGATTCCTATGACGGATATTTGCAACTTGAAAATGGTGTCGGTATGCTCAGACTGATGATGGAGGAGTTTGAAGAAGCCCTTAAGGAAGCCGAAGATAAGAAAGAAAACGGATTTGTATTATCTGCTGAAAAGGTGTCCGTAGTGACGGGAAAATTGGCATATCCGTACATTTTACAGATGGCAAAAAGGGTTAAGGAAGTATTCCCGCAAAAAGAAATCCAGGTACTGCCAATCCGAAATGATTTCTTTGGTGAGATGATTACCGTAAGCGGATTATTAACCGGACAGGATATCATTAAGCAGTGCAGTGATATAGATTTGGGGGCGCGTCTTCTATTACCGGAGAATCTGCTTCGGAGCGGTGAGATTGTTCTTTTGGATGATATTACCACAATTGATATCCAAAATTCTTTACAAGTTCCGGTAGATATTGTAAAATCAAGCGGATACGGATTTTTGGAAGCGATTTTGTATCATAATGAGACGAAATGGGTTTTATAGATTTAGTGAGGTATATATTGAATGGCAAAGAAAAAAAGTAAGCCAATTGTTGCGATTGTCGGAAGACCGAATGTAGGTAAGTCCACATTATTCAATGCTTTGGCAGGAGATAAAATTGCAATTGTAAAAGATACGCCGGGTATTACCAGAGACAGAATATATGCGGATGTAAACTGGCTTGATTATTCCTTTACTATGGTTGATACAGGTGGTATTGAACCTGACAGCAGCGATATTATTTTATCCCAGATGAGGGATCAGGCACAGATTGCCATTGATACGGCAGATGTGATTCTTTTTATCGTGGATGTAAAGCAGGGTTTAGTGGATTCGGATATGAAAGTTGCGGATATGCTCCGTAAATCCCATAAACCGGTATTGCTTATCGTAAATAAAGTGGATGACTTTAATAAATTTATGATTGATACCTACGAGTTTTATAATTTGGGTATTGGTGAGCCGATTCCGGTTTCGGCAGCGAACCGCCTTGGTATCGGCGATATGCTGGATAAGGTTATCGAACATTTCCCGGATGATGACGATGCAAATGAGGAAGAGGATGAACGCCCGAGAATTGCGTTTGTCGGTAAACCGAATGTCGGAAAATCTTCTTTGGTGAATAAGTTAATCGGAGAGAATCGTGTGATTGTTTCTGATATTGCGGGTACTACCCGTGATGCGATTGATACACCTGTAAAATACAATGGAAAAGAGTATGTGTTCATTGATACGGCAGGACTTCGCCGTAAGAATAAAGTAAAAGAAGACCTTGAACATTATATGATTATCCGTACCGTTACGGCGGTAGAACGCGCTGACGTTGTCGTTTTATTAATTGATGCCAACGAAGGTGTGACGGAGCAGGATGCAAAGATTGCCGGTATTGCGCATGAGAGAGGAAAAGGCTTTATCATTGCGGTAAATAAATGGGATTTGGTTGAAAAAGATGATAAGACCATTTACCGTTTTACCGAAAAAGTACGTCAGACACTTTCATTTATGCCTTATGCGGAGATTCTATTTATTTCTGCAAAAACAGGGCAGCGCCTTGGTAAGTTATACGAAACCATCGATGCGGTAATTGAAAATACAACACTCCGTGTATCAACCGGTGTGTTGAATGAGATTATGTCGGAAGCCGTTGCAATGCAGCAACCGCCGTCTGATAAGGGAAAACGTCTCAGATTGTATTATATTACACAGGTTTCTGTAAAACCGCCGACCTTTGTAATTTTTGTAAACGATAAAGAACTGATGCATTTTTCCTATACAAGATATATTGAGAACCAGATTCGTAATGCCTTTGGATTCAAAGGTACTCCGCTTAAGTTTATTATAAGGGAGCGTAATGAGGAAAAATAATTTTCAGGCGGTATGTTACAAAATATAGATGACATCTTTGGGAGAATGACATGGTTAGATTGATCTGTATTCTGATAGGGTATATCTTTGGCCTGATTCAAACAGCATATATTTACGGGAAAATGAATGGAATTGATATCCGTACGGTAGGAAGCGGTAATGCCGGTACAACAAATGCTTTGCGTGTACTTGGTAAAAAAGCCGGACTCATTGTATTTTTAGGCGATGTGGCCAAAACCGTTGCGGCAGTAATCGTTGTAAGATTGCTATTTGGTGCCTCCTATCCGGACAGTATATATATGTTGATGATGTATACTGCGGCGGGAGTTATCCTTGGACATAATTATCCGTTTTACCTTAATTTTAAAGGGGGAAAAGGAATTGCTGCAACGGCAGGATTGATTGCCTCCTTGGGACCGGTGTTTATTTTGGTAGAAGGACTTGTGTTTATTATTGTTTTTACAACGACTCATTATGTATCACTTGGGTCATTGCTTGTTTATGTTGCGTTAATCATTCATCTGTATATATTTGGTCAAAACGGTTTATTTCCCGGAATGACACAGCCGGCATTGAATGAAATGTATATTGTAGCATTGTTTCTGATGGCTATGGCATTCTGGCGTCATCGCAGTAATATTAAGAAATT
>JAZMZZ010000029.1:0-25430 GCA_045586245.1 Lachnospiraceae bacterium
GTTTTTGACATTTGTTCCTGATAGACCTTGGCGGCACGAAGGGTGTCTCTTCGGTGTACGAGGAATACTTTTTTCGCAAGACGGGATAAAAGCAGGGCATCGGTCAATGCCGTATTGCCTCCGCCAACTACGACAACCGTTTTATCTTTATAAAACATGCCGTCACAGGTTGCGCAGTAGTGAATTCCTTTTCCAATCAACTCTTTTTCATTAGGCAAATCCAGATGTTTTGGAGTGGCGCCGCTTGCAATGATTACGGATTTGCAAAAGTAGGTATTATGCTTAGTGGTTATTTCTTTGACTCCCTTGGTCAAATGAACTTTAGTTACTTCTTCCATAATGGTAGTAGCCCCAAAGTGTTCTGCCTGCTTTTGCATTTTGATGCCGAGGGAAAATCCGTCGATACCACAGTCCACACCGGGATAATTATCAACCTGTGAGGTACGTGCGACCTGACCGCCAACAGATTCTTTTTCCAAAAGTAAAGTATCAAGGCCTGCGCGGCAGGCATAAAGGGCCGCTGTGTATCCTGCAGGACCGCCGCCGATAATGATGACATCGTAAATATGTTTTTGTTCTTTGTTCGCCATAATTTTCTATCTCCTAATAAATGGGATGCGATACATCCGATACTATAGATTCATTATGGTATCAGTATTGACCGGTTTATTCTAAAATATGAATCCGGTATGGGAAAAGAACCTATTTTTTGGAAAAATCAATAGCACCATTCATACAAATGCGTTATACTATTAAAAGATTGCAAAAGAGGTGATTAGTATGTCAATTGATAGAGTAAAAGCATATTTTAGGGAACTTGGAATAGAAGATAAGGTGCAGGAGTTGTCAGAATCCAGCGCAACGGTGGAACTTGCGGCGGCAGCACTTAATGTAGAACCGGGCCGTATTGCCAAGACATTATCGTTTATGGTAAATGAGCAGCCGATTCTGATAGTAGCGGCAGGCGATGTTAAGATTGATAACGCTAAGTATAAGAAGTTTTTCGGCGCAAAGGCCAAGATGTTAACGCCGGATGAAGCGGTGGCTTTAATCGGTCATGCGGTAGGCGGAGTGTGCCCGTTTGCGGTAAACGACGGCGTTACGGTCTATCTGGATGAATCCCTTAAAAAATATGTCACCGTTTTCCCGGCATGCGGAAGCAGTAACAGTGCCATTGAACTTACAATGGACGAACTGGAGAAATATTCCCTTTGCAAAGAATGGATTGATGTGTGCAAATTAAAGGAAGCATAGATATGGAATATACAAACGAACAATGTCAGTTTATCAACAGTCTTGACTTTATGAAACTCGGGCAGGCCATTAATCACGAACAATGGCAGGCCGCTGCAATGATAGTACGCCGCATGGACATGCGGGCAAAACAAGCCGGACTCACCGGCTTTGAGAGACAATTTACCGGCATCCGCCAGTGCATTAACCGCAAAGATAAACCACAGGCAAAGCAGGTTTTGTCCATCGTCATAAGCAAGCGCGTACAGATGATGAACCAGATGAAAGAACAGTAAAATCCGCCATGTCATTAAGCGAGGGGGTAAGCCTTTTTTGTTCTTAACGGGAGGGCCGCCGCGCAGGAGGTTCCCATAAACTTTTTAGATAATGCGTAGAACGGCTTGGTTGCATGGTTATTTCCCATGGATGATGTTTGTCCCAAATTGTCTGAGAAAGAGTGCGGGCTCCACAGGGCTTTTTTATTCCGGTTATACAATTAAAGATTATCTAACACTTGGCCATAGGGGCATTTTCGCCGCTTCCGGTAAACTCGCCCCACTTAAGGAAAAGCAGAATATGCTGCGAAGCAGCAAATAATTCAAAAAAGCACGGTCTGACATGCTAGCATGTACAAGCCGTGCTTTTTGAATTAAATTACGCGCGTATACGCGCTTTCTGCTTTTCCTTGTGGGGCTTAAACAACCCTCACGCGGCTAATGCCCCTATGGCCAAGTGAAGATAAACTAATAATTGTATAAAAGTCATGCAAAAGCCCTGTGGAGCCCGCGCTCTTTCGAGTTTTTGGGACAGTGTTCATGGAAAAAACCATACAACCTTTAGCCGTTCTAGCATTAGATAACTTGTTTATGGGAACCTCCTGCGCGGCGGCCCTGCCGGTAAGCATAAAAAAGGCTTGCCCCCTTGTATGATGACAGTGGCGGATTTAAATGAATTCTTTTGCGTCTGAAAACATATCTTCTTCGACTTTGATGAGTTTTTCGGCGAGTTTGATGGCTTCGTCCTCGGCACCTTTGTATTTGGACATCTGCTCGCGGATGCTCTGGATGCCCATGTTACAGCCGTTCATCATGATTTTGGAGATTTCACTTGTGTTCTCGTGAATCATTAATTTCATTTCCGTTGTGAGCCAGGACATGGCGGATGCCATCATGCCGGGCTGTTTGTCGGTTTCGTTATGATTGTGTAACAGGCGGGAGGCTTCTTTTTGCAATTCGTCGTGTTTTGCAATGTATCGGGTAATCATATCATTTTGTGCTTTGGGGATTTCGTACTCCTCCATCTGGTGTAAACTGTTGATTGCCATCAGGCAGCCGGAATCCACTTCTTTAATTAATTGAATGCTGTCGTCGTTCATAAGTTCCTCACAATCCGCTGCAGATGCAGCTTTTTTATTTAGTATGGGATGATTTGGGAAAAGTTATCCCACCGGCAGAAATTTATTGTGAATACTTTTAAAATGGAATCTGTTCTATTTACAAAAAGAGTGATATAATAGGCACAATTAGTTTAATTTTGGGAAAAAGAGGGATGTTTATGAGCAGTATGAAAGAGATAGCGGCAAAGATGAAGATGGCGGCACCGTTACTTGCGGTTTCGGATAATGAGCAGAGAAACAATGCCTTAAAAGCCGTCAAAGAAGCTTTGCTTTTGAATAAAGAAGTTATTTTTGAAGCCAATCATAAAGATATGGAAGCGGCAAAAGTGAATAGTATTGCCCCGGCAGTTATGAAGCGTCTTAAATTTGACGAAGGGAAGCTTGCCGATGTATGCGGCGGAATTGACCAGCTTATATCACTGGAAGATCCGCTGGGCAAATTAAGCCTTGCAAGGGAATTGGACGAAGGGCTGACGCTTTACAGGGTTAGTGTGCCGATTGGTGTAATCGGTATTATTTTTGAGGCCAGACCGGACGCACTGGTGCAGATATCCAGTCTTTGTATTAAAAGCGGTAACTGCGCGATTTTAAAGGGCGGAAAAGAAACGGTCAACACCAATAAGGTGCTGTTTGACATTATCTATAAAGCGGTTGTGGATGCCGGACTTCCGGAATATTCGCTTCATCAGGCGACATTGCATAATGAGATTGATGAACTCCTTGCCTGTGAAAAGGATGTGGATTTACTGATCCCGAGAGGCTCCAACCAGTTTGTACAGTACATTATGAATAACACCAAGATTCCGGTTATGGGTCATGCGGACGGTGTGTGCCATATTTATGTGGATAAGGATGCGGACATGGCAAAGGCAATGCCGATTATTATAGATGCCAAGACACAGTACACGGCGGCATGCAATGCAGTGGAGACACTTCTTGTTAACCGTGCGGTGGCAAAAGAGTTTCTTCCTTTACTTGCAGATGCTTGTAAGGAGGCAGGAATTGCTGTACGCGGAACGAAGGAAGTGGCAGATACCATTCCTTGTGAAGTAATGACAGAGGATGAATTCCACACCGAATATCTGGATTTAATTGTATCGGTCAAATTAGTGGACTCTGTGGAAGAAGCAATTTCCCATATCAATTTTTATGGTTCGCATCATACGGATTGTATTCTTACGGAAAATGATGAGACGGCAGTGATTTTCATGGAGATGGTGGATTCAGCCGGTGTATACCGCAATTGTTCCACACGTTTTGCAGACGGTTTCCGCTACGGATTCGGTGCTGAGGTTGGTATCAGCACAAGCAAGCTCCATGCAAGAGGCCCGGTCGGACTGGAAGGCATGGTTACTTATAAATATAAGTTACAGGGCGACGGACATATTGTAGGGGATTACGCATCCGGCAAGAGAAGTTTTCATTTTAAGAATTTATAATCAACAAGTGAAAGGCATTTGTACATAAAAGCAGAAGAGAAGATACTATGATTCAAAAGATTAGAAACAGTTATGAGCATACGATTTATGCAAGTTACTTAGGCTATATAACGCAGGCAATTGTAAATAATTTTGCGCCGCTGTTATTTTTAACATTTGCGTCAACATTCGGACTGAGTTTGGCGCAGATTACCATGATTACGACGGTTAATTTTATGACACAGCTGGTGGTGGATTTAATCTGTGCAAAGGTTATCGATTATGTCGGTTACCGTAAAGCAATTGTATTTGCGCATATTACGGCGGCACTTGGGCTTATCGGTATGACGATATTTCCTTCGCTTACCGGAAATGCTTATGCAGGACTTATGATGGCGGTTGTTTTATATGCAATCGGCGGCGGAATAATCGAAGTTCTAATCAGCCCGATTGTAGAGGCGTGTCCAACCGAAAAGAAGGAAGCGGCAATGAGTCTTTTGCATTCTTTCTATTGCTGGGGACATGTAGGCGTGGTATTGCTTGCGACAGCGTTTTTTGCAATGTTCGGAATAGAGAATTGGCGGATTCTGGCATGGATTCTTGCGATTGTACCAATCGGAAATGTTATTTATTTTTTGTTGGTGCCGATTTTCCCGATCGTGGACGAACACCACAAATTATCGTTTGGGGCATTGCTTAAGCAGAAGACTTTCTGGCTTTTGATTGTCATGATGGTTTGTGCGGGAGCGTCCGAACAGGCAATGAGCCAGTGGGCTTCGGCATTTGCGGAGTCCGGTTTAAAGGTGTCCAAGACAGTCGGTGATTTGCTCGGACCATGTGCATTTGCAATCTGCATGGGACTGACAAGAGCTTATTATGGTAAAAACAGTGAGAAGGTGCCACTTACCAAAATGATGATGGGTAGCGCACTGGCATGTATTATCTGTTATCTTGTGGCAGTATTTTCGGGCAATCCGATATTCGGACTTTTGGGATGTGCGTTTTGCGGATTTACGGTCGGTATTTTCTGGCCGGGAACCTTCAGCATTGCGGCAATCAAACTTCCGGGCGGCGGTACGGCTATGTATGCATTGATGGCACTTGCCGGTGACCTTGGATGTTCATCGGGACCGACGGTTGTAGGTATGGTAGCCAATGCCATGGACGGTGATTTGAAAAAAGGAATTCTTGCGGCAATCGTTTTCCCGATAGTAATGGTTATCTGCCTTTGCATTTTAAAAGATAAGAAAAATGCGTAGAATCGTGCATTAAGAATTGAATTATACAAAAATTGGTATTATAATGAGAACAATTGTTGCAGTTGTGGATTTGGGACTGCACAGCATAAAAGTATTAATTACGAAAAGAGGGGTCATTATGGAAAAGAAAAATATTGACTGGGCAAATTTAGGTTTTGGCTATATTAAGACAGACAAGCGTTATGTAGCCAACTATACAAACGGTGCATGGGACGAAGGTGGACTTATTGAAGACGATATGATTCTCATGAGCGAATGTGCAGGCGTGTTACAGTATGCACAGACCGTTTTTGAAGGTATGAAGGCGTATACAACAGAAGACGGACATATCGTTACATTCCGTCCTGATATGAATGCAGAAAGAATGATGGATTCTGCAAAGCGTTTGGAGATGCCGGTTTTCCCTAAGGATAAATTCTTAGATGCAATCGATCAGGTTGTAGCTGCCAATGCAGCATACGTTCCTCCATGCGGAACAGGTGCAAGTTTATACATCCGTCCGTATATGTTCGGTATTAACCCGGTTATCGGTGTTAAGCCTGCGGATGATTATCAGTTCCGTGTATTTACCACACCGGTAGGACCATATTTCAAAGGCGGTGTTAAGCCTCTTACAATCAAGGTTAGTGATTTTGACCGTGCGGCACCATGCGGTACCGGTAATATCAAAGCCGGCCTTAACTATGCGATGAGTTTACATGCAATCGTAACGGCTCACCATGAAGGTTATGATGAGAATATGTATCTTGATTCCAAGACAAGAACAAAGGTAGAAGAAACAGGCGGAGCCAACTTCTTATTTGTTACAAGAGACAATAAAGTAGTTACTCCTAAGTCCGATACTATTTTACCTTCTATAACAAGAAGATCCTTACTCCATGTAGCACAGGAATACCTTGGACTTGAGGCAGAAGAAAGAGAGATTACTTTAGAAGAAGTTAAGGATATGGCTGAATGCGGTCTTTGCGGTACAGCAGCGGTTATTTCTCCTGTTGGTAAGATTGTTGACCACGGTACAGAGATTTGTATGCCAAGCGGTATGACACAGATGGGACCGGTTACCCAGAAGTTATACGATACATTGACAGGTATCCAGATGGGACGTATCCCTGCTCCGGAAGGATGGATCCGTGTAATTAAATAATTTGCAAAATAAGAGCCTTTGACAGGATGAACTGCCGAAGGCTCTTTTTAAATAGTATATAAAAAATGTAAAAATTAAAGGAACAATTCCGTTACAAATACAACCACGCACGCAATAACAGAAACCTTAAAGAGGCTTTGGCCAAACCAGGCAAGTAAAATTGCCACAATAAAGGCAAGTGCCGCCGCAATGGGATTTTCCGTAGCGGTTATTATAGCCGGAAACGTCATAACCGATAAAGTGACGTATGGCACGTAGTATAAGAAAGAACGGATAAAGGTGCTCTTGATTTCTTTGCGGATTAAGGTGAGCGGGAGTACACGGATTAAGTAAGTGACGCTTGCCATAATCAACATATAGATATAAATATTATGCTCCATTTGCACTGTCCTCCTTTACCGGGAATAGGATTGCTGCAGCTGCTGAAATCACGATTGTCAGGATGAGAGTTGCTGTTCCTGACGGAATGGTAGAAAGCAGTGGCAGAATGGTAAATAAAAGGCTCAATACCATGGAAATAATGATTAATCCCGTAAGCAGACGGTTTTGTCTGGCAGGGGGAATGATAATGGCTATAAACATACCATAAAGGCCTACGCTTAATGCACTCACCACGTTAGAAGGGAGTACATTTCCCATCAATACGCCGAGATAGGTTCCGATGGCCCAGCCCGGGATGGCAACGGCAAAGGCACCGTACGCATAAAACGGGTTCAGCTTGCCGGGAGCATTGATACAGATTCCGAATATTTCATCCGTTACATCATAGCCGATTAACATACGGTGTAACAAAGAGGTAGAGGAATCGAGTTTCTGGGATAACGCACAGGACATTAACAGATATCTGGCATTGGCAACAAGCATCATAAGCGCCAGTTCCAGATAGCCGGCATTCTGGCTGATTAAGGTAAATCCGGCATATTCGCCGGCGGATGCATTGTTAGTCATGCTGACAATCATCGCCTGCAAGGGCGTAAAGCCTGCATTTTTAGCGGCAATTCCAAGCGTAAAGGCAACGGCAAAATAACCTGTCGCAATCGGGATACCATCCCGCATACCATTGGAAAAGGCCAATTTGTTTGTATTTGACATAATCTTCTCCGTTTATGTAAAATTGCATGGAAATCCATGCGAAAATAAGTTGTTTTCAACGTTCTCAATATTAACATATTTCAAATAGCAGTACAAGAGACTTAAAGTGCTGTTTTTTTGTTTCAGGGGTAGAAAAAAGTTATTATTTTTTTTATAATATAATGATAGTGTAAAGAAAGGTGGTCTACGGTATGCAGCAACTGATACAGGATTTAAAGAATCAGACATATAAGCAAATGTATCTGTTGTATGGCGAAGAGGATTATCTGCGCAAGCAATATCGTGATAAACTGAAGGATGCACTCGTATCAGCGGATGATACGATGAACTACCATTATTATGAGGGCAAGGACATCAATGTGGGCGAGATTATTGATTTGGCCGAGACATTGCCTTTTTTTGCAGACAGAAGAGTGATTGTCCTGGAGAATTCGGGATTGTGTAAGTCCGGCGGTGATGCACTGGCAGAGTATCTTAAACAACCTGCCGAAAGTGTGACCATTATTTTGGTTGAGACGCAGACAGACAAGCGCTCCCGTTTGTTTAAAGTGATTAAGGAGCAGGGAAGAGCAAGCGAATTTGTAGCACAGAATGAGCAGACCCTCAAACGCTGGCTGGCTTCTTTGGCAAAGCAGGATAATAAGAAAATCAGTGAGTCTACGGCAGAGTTTTTTTTGGAAAAAACCGGTACCGATATGGCGAATATCCGTACGGAATGGGAGAAACTGGTCTGTTATACCATGAATAAAGAGATTATTGAACCGGCGGATATCGATGCGGTGTGTACGCAAAGAGTCGGCAACCGTATTTTTGACATGGTTGCGGCAATTGCCGAGAAGAGACAAAAGGAAGCCTTGGATATGTACCATGACCTTTTGACGCTGAAAGAACCGCCGATGGGAATTCTTGCGTTGATAGCCAGACAGTTTAATCTGATGCTTCAGGTCAAGGAATTACAGATAAAAGGCATGGGCAGCAGGCAAATTGCCGATAAAGTAGGACTTGCCCCGTTTATTGTGCAGAAGTATGAGAGACAGGCTTCACGCTTTAAAATGCGGGAATTAAGAGAGGCGCTAAGCGCCTGTGTGGAAGCGGATGAGGCTGTGAAATCCGGCCGTTTGAATGATGTTTTAAGTATAGAACTATTGATTATAGAACGCAGCCGATAAAAAATGGTAAAGATTTTGTAAATCAGAGCCGATTATAATTTAGTAAGAAAAGGGAGAATACGGATGATGGAAGCATTAATATGGATAATTTTTGTAATAGGATACATTGCTGTTAAATTTGCAAAGATAGCCGGCAAAGCAAACACAACCAAGACTGCTAAGCCGAATGTACCAAGGACTCCGGCTAAGACAAACGGAACAAGTACATATGCAAGACCGGCGGCCAAAACAAGAAGTTTTGCGGCAATGCCAAAGCAGGAAGCGGGAGTTCCGAATGTGGAGCGCAATTGCTCGGCAGAAGAGAAGCATCGTTTTGAGAATAATCTCTCCGGACATACTCCTAATCTTTCGACGGCAGTTCCGAATGTACCGAGTGCCAATATGCACAAGCAACCGAAGATGTCAGGAAACCGTAAGACAGCCAGACAGCTTTACATGGGAGACCCGGTTCCGAGAGGAACAAAGGTAATAGTATGCTCTTATTGTGCGGCAGAGAATATTGTACCGTCCGGTGCACGGAATGAGTATAAATGTTATTTCTGTCACTATGATATCTAGAATACACGACTGAAAGAGGAAAATATGAAAAAACAAAAGGATACGGCAAAAAAAGGACGGTTTAAAAAAGCCGCGGGTATATATCTGATTTTTCTTGTGATAATTGCTTTGGGCTTTGGCGGCGTTTATTTGAAATGTTACATTGATAATCATAAGATGTTTACTTATGAAATTGATGCGAACTCATTGGGGATGCACGAACAACTGACAATATCCATGAGACCTACACAGTCATGGGTTAGTTTGGAACGTGAGGACGGATATGTGTCCGGAGCACAGTATGATGGTGTAATTATCAATAATATGAATAGAGATATTCATGATTGGGAACTTACTGTGTATCTTCCGCAGGAAGGTATTATTGACAGTTCATGGAACGGCATATATACAGAGGGCGATACGTCCATTACTATCAAGCCACTTGATTATAATAATCTGATTGTTTCCGGTGATGAGCAGCCGTTTGGTTTTATTTTCTACTCTCAGATGAAGGTGGATTTTACGAAATTTACCATAACCGGATATTATCAGGCATTGCCACAGCAGTATCTTATGTTTTGGGTAATGGCAGGCTTGGCTGTTCTTTGGGTTTTGGCACTTTTTACATACATCGGTATTTGCATTAAGATGCATAAAGTGGAAAAACAGCGCCGCAAGGACCAGAAAATTATTTCACAGGCAATGATGGCAATAGCGCATCTGGTTGATGCCAAGGATGAATATACAAAAGAACATTCCCTCCGGGTTGCATTGTACGCGGCAGAAATTGCCAGAAGAAGCGGAATGAAAGAAGAGGATATTAAGAATATTAAATATATTGCACTTGTCCATGATTGCGGTAAGGTTGGCGTTCCGGATGTTATTTTAAAGAAAAAAGGTTCACTGACACCGGAGGAGAGAGAGGTCATCAATTCCCATACCGTCCTTGGAGGACATATTATGGAATCCTTTAACTCAATTGAAGGAATTAGGGATGGCGCACTTTCACATCATGAGAGATTTGACGGAACCGGTTACCCGAATAAGTTAAAAGGCAAAAAGATTCCGGTCTGTGCAAGAATTATCGGTGTTGCAGATGCATATGATGCAATGAGCAGTGACAGATGTTACCGTCCGCGTCTGGAAAAAGAGGTCATTTTAGAAGAACTCCGCAAAAACAGCGGTACGCAGTTTGATCCGGAGTACGTCGGATATATGATTGCCATGATGGAAGACGGAACGGCGGACAGAATACATGATATTAAAGCGGAAGGCGCGGATATTACAGCCCTATAATTTTCATATAAAGAATTTCAAAGTACGATTTATAGTACATAATAAACGGTATGCTGATATCATCAAAAGCAAGGGAGATTAATTTGATGAGAGCATACCGTTTTTATTTTGTTACGATTGGATTGGTTATTTTAGTTTTTACAATGATGACTATGTCAGTCAATGCGACAGAAAGCAAACGTTTACAGCATATAGATGAGTATTATGAACAAATGGAAGATGCCTATGTAAGGGAACTTAGGGAGGAACTTACAGACAGCGGATACCGGAACGCCGGAATTACCATGACGAAGGTCTTTTTCGAAGATGGGAAAAGAGAATATACCGTAAAGCTTCATCATAAGAGAATGGAGCGATTGGATGAGCAGGAGAAGCAGGAATTGCTTATGCATTTATCCGGAATCGAATTTGCAGACAGTGAATGCGTTATATATCTTAAATTTTTATGAAGAATGAATAATTGCATGACAAGTGAAATAAATCGTTTTATAATGGGGTGAGCAACTACTATGTGAAGGATTGGGCATGGTTGGATGCTCACTTTTTTATGGAGGGATGAATATGATTCCAAAAAGTAATGAGGTATACAGACATTTTAAAGGTAATTTGTATCAGATAATTACAATAGCCATTCATTCGGAGACGGAGGAGGAGATGGTAGTATATCAGGGACTGTACGGAGACAATCCGGTATATTGCAGACCGCTTTCCATGTTTATCTCCGAAGTAGATCATGCCAAATATCCTGATGTAGCCCAGAAGTACAGATTTGAACGCGTGGAAGAGGAAACGGTGGACATTGACCCGTTAATTCTGGAGTTCTTGGATGCCGAGACCGTTCTTGATAAGAAGAATATTCTTGCGGCACTTCACCACAGAATTACCGATGAGATGATTAATACCATGGCACTTGCAATGGATGTTGTAATCGAAGAAGGTAATTTAGAAGAGCGTTACAGACAGCTTAAGAACTGCCTGGATATGATTGAGCGTTATGAGATAGAGCGTTAATGATGAATTCGAATATATTGGAAAGAATAGCGAAACCGCTTCTTGCATGGTACGATGCGGGGCATAGGAGCTTGCCTTGGAGGGAGGATAAGAATCCATACCGTATTTGGGTGTCGGAGATTATGCTCCAGCAGACAAGGGTAGAGGCGGTAATACCATATTTTGAACGTTTTATGGAAGTGTTTCCGGATGTAAGTGCACTTGCCGGGGCAGAGGAAGATCACCTTTTAAAAAACTGGGAAGGACTTGGCTATTACAGCCGTGCCCGTAATCTGAAAAAGGCAGCTATGACAGTAATGGAAAAATACGAAGGTCATATGCCTGATACATGGGAGGAGTTACAGACACTTGCAGGAATAGGAAGTTATACGGCAGGGGCGATAGCTTCCATAGCTTTTAACAGGGCGGTTCCCGCAGTGGATGGTAATGTGCTCCGAATATTGTCCAGACTCCGGATGGATGATGCGTATATTACACAGCAGGCCGTAAAGAAAAGAGTAGAAGAAGAATTACTTTCCATTATGCCAAAGGAACGCCCGGGTGACTTTAACCAGGCACTTATGGAACTTGGTGCAACGGTCTGTATTCCAAACGGGGAACCAAAGTGTGATTTATGTCCATGGAAAGAGTTGTGTCTGGCAAAGAAACATAACTGCATGGAAGAGTATCCTAAAAAGGAGAAGAAAAAAGGCAGAAAAACAGAACTTAAGACGGTTCTTGTTTTAAAGCATAGAGAAGATGTTGCAATTCGCAAACGCCCGGATAAGGGATTGCTTGCCGGCTTGTATGAACTTCCGAATATGGAGGGGCATATGAGTGAAGAAGAAGTAATAAGCGACCTTAGGGACAAGGGATTTTTACCCATTCGTATTGAGAGGTTACCGGATGCCGTACATGTTTTTTCTCACAAGGAATGGCATATGATTGCCTATGCGGTGCGTATTGATGAATTGACGGAAAATCTAAAAGATACAAAGGAGGACTACTTATTTATCCATCCAAAAGAGACGGAAGAGAAATATCCGATTCCGTCCGCTTTTTTGGCTTATGCGGAGTATTTACACATTAAATTGGGGAATGACAAATTTGAGAAAAGAGGGAAATAGAATATGAAATTATTGTCCGTAGCGATTCCGTGCTACAATTCAGAGGCCTATATGGCGAACTGTATTGAGTCACTTCTTATTGGGGGAGAGGAAGTAGAGATAATCGTAGTGAATGACGGCTCTAAGGACAGAACCGCAGAGATTGCAGAAGAGTACAGGGTGAAGTATCCGACTATCGTAAAAGTAGTTAACAAAGAAAACGGAGGACATGGTTCCGCGGTAAATGCAGGTTTAGCACATGCAACCGGATTGTATTTTAAGGTTGTGGACAGTGATGACTGGGTGGACGCTGATGCTTATCGGGAAATCCTTGCAAAATTAGAGGAACTTGCCGGTAGCAGACCAATCCTTGATATGCTTATCAGCAATTTTGTCTATGATAAGGTTGGGGCAAAGAAAAAGAAGGTTATGAAGTATTCTTCCTTATCCCTGCCAAAGGACAAACTGTTTACATGGGACGAAGTGGGACATTTCTTTAAGGGACAGTACATACTTATGCACTCCGTAATTTTCAGGACGAAAATGCTCCGTGAGTGCGGTGTAGAGTTGCCGGAACATACTTTTTATGTAGACAATTTGTTTGTATTTGAACCGCTTCCGTATGTTAAGAACATGTATTATCTGGATGTGGATTTTTACCATTATTTTATCGGGCGTGAAGACCAGTCTGTTAACGAGCAGGTAATGATTTCCAGAATCGACCAGCAGATTTTGGTCAATAAACGTATGATGGAGTATATGGTAGAGAAGAAAAATATAATCCGTAACAGACATATGAAATCGTATATGCTGAATTATCTGGATATTATTACAACCGTATCGTCCATTTTGCTTATCAAATCAGGGACGGAAGAGAATCTGGAGAAGAAAAAAGAACTGTGGAAATTTATTAAAAAGAAGGACCGCTATATTTTTATGCGTTTGCGTTACGGGCTACTGGGTAATTGCATGAATCTGCCCGGTAAAGGCGGACGTAAGATTTCGGTGGAAGGTTATAAGATTTGCAGAAAGTTTTTTAACTTTAACTAATCAGGTTTAGGTAAATAATCAGGCGTTTGCATCCGTTTGGGATGCAAGCGCCTTTTGTTTTTTGTTATGAAATTAAATTATGAAATTCAGAACTTCCTTTTCGCAGGATAATGCGATATGGTCTGTCATAACCAGAGGTTCGCCGTCTGTATGAAGCCACATGGGTTTCTGCGTTGCTACTTCATAGTAAGGAACGTGGTAATCATCCAGTTCCGGGAAACGCAGATGGTTGCCCTTGTATGCGGTAGGAAGAACCCGGAGAATTTTTAACTTGGTAGCATTGGATGCACAACAAATATCCATAATACCGTCATGGTCATTGGCAGCAGGTGAAAACATAAATCCTCCGCCCTCGTAGCGGTGATTCATTCCGGCCAGAAACAAGAGGTTATGGATGGGAACCGTTGTTTGATCCGGTAAAATAAGGGATGCATCAATAGAACGGGTACGGATTAACTGCTTAAGTGCAATCAATAAATATACTAATTTGCCCAGACCGATGCGGTTGAGTATCTGTTTTAAGCGGGAGCGCATTACTTCCTCGCAGATGGCGGCATCATAGCCGATACTGCAGCTTACAGCAAAACGCCTTTTTTGTATGACAGAGTCCGGATTCAAGGCATCTTTATATTCTACAGTACCAATATCCATGGCGTGAATGGTTGGATTATGTAAAATATGTTCCAGTGCGGCAATCGGGTCCTTGGCAATTCCAAGGTCCCTTGCAAGGTCATTGCTGGAGCCGGTTGGGATATAGCCAAGTGTAACATGCTCAAAATTCATCATGCCCTGTAATGCCTCATTAACGGTTCCGTCACCGCCCAGTATGACAATAAAAATATTCTGGCCTGTATTTGCCAAACCGGCAGTAAGCGTTTGCATAATCTTAGCCACATGACCGCAACGGGTTGATATATACGCCTGGTAGTCGATACCGCGCTCTTTTAAATACGTTTCTATTTTGTTCCAGTATTTTGCACCCTGTCCGGAACGGGACGCAGGGTTAACGATAAAATGATACATAGTATTTCCTCTTATGAATTCATTATAAAAATTTTAACAAATAGGAGTTTTTCCGTAAATACCCACTGCGATTATTTTAATATTTATTTATTTTTGCCACTTTAAAATGATAAATTAATAAAGTGTATTTGCAGATTGAAAAAAGTGTGTTATAATGTCGACCGAGCGTAATTATTTTGTATAATTAATATAGAAAGCGGAAGGTGTAAACGATGTACTCATTAGACGAAGTAAGAGTAGTGGATCCTGAAATCGCACAGGCGATTGTTGAGGAGCAGGAGAGACAGAACAGTCATATTGAATTGATTGCTTCTGAAAACTGGGTTAGCAAGGCTGTTATGGCAGCAATGGGAAGCCCATTAACAAACAAATATGCAGAAGGATATCCGGGAAAGAGATACTACGGCGGATGTGATTGTGTTGACGTTGTAGAAAATCTTGCCATTGAACGTGCAAAAGAATTGTTTGGATGTGATTATGCTAACGTTCAGCCACATTCCGGTGCACAGGCTAACATGGCAGTTCAGTTTGCAGTATGTAAACCGGGCGATACCATTATGGGAATGAACTTAGACCATGGCGGACATTTAACACATGGAAGTCCGGTTAATATGAGCGGTAAGTATTTTAATATTGTACCTTACGGTGTAAACGATGACGGTTTCATTGATTATGATAAACTTCGTGAAATCGCTTTGGAGGCTAAGCCAAAGTTGATTATCGCCGGTGCTTCTGCTTATGCAAGAGCCATTGATTTTAAGAAATTCAGGGAAGTGGCAGACGAAGTAGGTGCAGTATTAATGGTAGACATGGCTCACATCGCCGGTCTTATTGCGGCAGGTCTTCATGAAAGCCCAATCCCATACGCAGATGTTGTTACAACCACAACACATAAGACATTAAGAGGACCAAGAGGCGGTCTTATCTTAGCCAATAAAGAAGCGGCTGAGAAGTTCAATTTCAATAAGGCAATCTTCCCGGGAATCCAGGGTGGTCCGTTGATGCACGTAATCGCAGCTAAGGCAGTATGTTTCAAGGAAGCATTATCCGATGAGTTTAAGGATTACCAGAAGCAGGTTGCAGCGAATGCACAGGCACTTGCAAAAGGTCTTATCAGCCGTGACATCAAGATTGTTTCCGGCGGCACAGACAACCATTTAATGCTTGTTGACCTTACGACATACGGTTTGACCGGTAAGGCAATTGAAAAATTACTTGACCAGGCTCACATTACATGTAATAAGAATACAATCCCTAACGATCCACAGTCTCCATTCGTTACAAGTGGTATCCGTTTGGGAACACCTGCAGTAACATCCAGAGGTATGAAAGAAGACGATATGGATAAGATTGCAGAGGCTATCGCAATGGTTATCAAAGGTGGCGAAGAAAAAGTTGCCGATGCAAGAGCCATCGTTCAGACACTTACAGACAAATATCCTTTACATTAATTTTGGATAGATACAAAAGAAAAAGGGGCGGTTTCAGAGTATCTCTGAAGCCGCCTGTTGACATTATTCGGGAAAAAAAGAAGGAATGGTTTGCAATGAATATTAATTTATTTGGAAAGTTGAAAGAAAAAGGAATCAGTGCGGATACATTAAAATGGATTGCAATGATTACTATGTTTATCGACCATATCGGCGCTGTGGTTTTGGAGTATATTCCACAGATTGAATTGCCTGCAGTTAATGCGGCTTACTATATTATGCGCTACATAGGCCGTCTGGCATTTCCGATTTACTGTTTTTTATTGGTGGAGGGATATCTTCATACAAGGAATCAGATGCGCTATTTAAGGGATTTGTTGATTTTTGCCGTGATTTCTGAGATTCCGTTTGAAATCTGTTTTATGAGCGAAGCCGGAAACGGCTTCCATAATGTGTATTGGACGCTTTCACTGGGAATTGGTGTGATGATGGCACTTGATTATGCCAAGACCAAATTCGTGAATGCGACATGGGTTAATCTGCTGATTATGCTTGCGGGTGCATTTATAGCCGAAAACATAGGCTGTGATTATGGCGCCATTGGTATTCTTCTAATTTTTATCTTATACCAGACACGTAACGACCGCACAAAACAGTCAATCTTCGGTGCCATCGCCATGCTCTACGAAGTCACCGGCCCAATCGCATTTGTATTAACCTTCTTTTATAACGGAGAACGAAAAATCAAGAAATACAAATATGCATTCTACGCATTCTACCCGGTGCATTTACTTTTGTTGTACCTTATACGCTTACTTCTTGTGTAATTTGGTATGTACATTTGCTGTTTTTTATACTTTGTACACAACAAAATGCACAAAAAGGCTTGCTTTCATTTGGGGAATGTGCTAAAGTATCCATTGGTGACATACAGTTGTGCGCGTCAGAAAGACAATGACAGACACGTGTTTTTCGGGAAAGGACAGAAGAAGTGGATTCTACCGAATATTATGTAGTAAAACAAAGAGCTTTGCCCGAAGTCCTGCTTAAAGTTGTGGAAGCCAAACGCCTTGTGGAATCCAAGAAATCCATGAGCGTTCAGGAAGCCGTAGATAAGGTGGGAATCAGCAGGAGCTCTTTTTATAAGTATAAGGATGATATTTTTAAATTTCATGATAATGCCAGAGGAAGTACGATAACCCTTACAATGGATATGGAGGATGAGCCGGGGGCATTATCGGATGTGCTTAAGGTGATTGCGGACTCGGGTGCGAATATATTAACCATCCATCAGAGTATTCCGATTAACGGAGTGGCAGCAATCAGTATCAGTATTCAGGTTTTGGAGACGACAAAAAATGTTTCGGATATGCTTACCGGATTGGGTGCGCATACGGCGGTTCACCATGTTAAGATGGTAGCCGGTGAATAGAAACAAAGAAGATAAATAAGAGGAGTAAGAGATTATGATTAAGGCAGCAGTGTTAGGATACGGAACAGTAGGAAGCGGTGTGGTAGAAGTTCTGCACAAAAATAAGGATTTAATTGCAAAAAGAGTGGGCGATGAAATCGAAGTGAAGTACATATTGGATTTGCGCGATTTCCCGGGAGACCCTTTTGAAGATAAGGTAATCCATGATTTTAATATTATTGTAAATGATCCGGAGGTTTCCATTGTTTGTGAGACTATGGGAGGAACCAGACCTGCATATCAGTTTACAAAGGACTGTCTGCTTAAGGGTAAGAGCGTTTGTACATCCAATAAGGAATTGGTGGCTTCTTATGGTCCGGAGTTGTTACAGACTGCAAAGGACAATAACTGCTCTTATTTCTTTGAAGCAAGTGTTGGCGGCGGTATTCCGATTATCCGTCCGATGTTAACATCCCTTGCTCCGGAATCCATTGAGAAGATTAAAGGTATCTTAAACGGTACTACAAACTATATTTTAACCAAGATGGCAAAAGAAGGTGCCGATTATGCGGAAGTATTAAAGGAAGCACAGGAGAAAGGCTATGCGGAACGCAATCCGGAAGCAGATGTGGAAGGATATGATGCATGCAGAAAGATTGCCATTCTTTCTTCTTTGATGACGGGTAAAAATGTGGACTTTAATAAGATTCACACAGAAGGTATCACAAAGATTACCACAAGGGATTTTGAATATGCCAAAGCAGTGAATAAGAGCATCAAACTTTTGGCGGTAAGTGAGCGTACCGATGATGGCGCATCCATACTTGTTGCACCGTTTATGATTGGTGCGGACCATCCGCTTAACGGTGTTAACGATGTATTCAATGCCGTATACGTAACCGGTAATATGGTTGGCGATTTGATGTTCTACGGACATGGCGCAGGCAAGCTTGCAACAGCAAGTGCAGTAGTTGCCGATGTGATTGAGTGCGCAAAGACGCTCGGAAGCAATGTGCCGGTTCTTTGGGATGCGCAGGAACTTAAGATTGCCGATAACGATGATTGCGCAAGAAAGTTCTTTGTACGTGCCGATTTGTCAGAAAGAGGTGCTGTGCTTAACAGCTTTACCGGTATTACCGAGATTCGTACGGATGATGAAGATTTTGGTTTTATCACCGATGTGATGATGGAAAAAGAATTTGCTTCCCGCATCAAAGGATTAAAGAAAGTATTGTCTGTAATCCGTGTCGATGAAGCATAGTATTGAAAGGTATGATGTAACATGAAATATATAATTGTTTTAGGTGATGGAATGGCGGATGAGCCCATGGAAGCACTTGGCGGTAAGACCGTACTGGAGTATGCGAACACCCCTTGTCTTGACAGACTCAGTAAGATGTCCGAAATCGGAATGGTACATACGATTCCCGATGGAATGAAACCGGGCTCCGATACTGCGAATCTTTCCGTACTTGGATATGACCCCCAAAAATATTATTCCGGACGTTCTCCTCTTGAAGCATTAAGTATCGGTGTACCGATGAGTGATACGGATATCGCGTTGCGTTGCAATGTGGTTACGATTTCTGATGATGACGTGCCTTTTGAAGAAAAAATCATTATCGACCACAGTTCCGATGAAATCAGCACCGAGGATTGTGCGGTTTTATTAAATGCTGTAAAAGAGCAGCTTGAGAGTGAAGAGTATCATTTTTATGTAGGTACGAGTTACCGTCACTGCCTGATTTGGAACCATGGACAGGTGGTGGAATTAACACCGCCCCATGATGTATTGGGACAGACAATCGGACAGTATCTTCCAAAAGATGCCGTGCTTCTTGCCATGATGAAGAAGAGTTACGAAATCTTAAAAGACCACCCGATGAATATCGAGCGTAAGGCAAAAGGCCTTAAGCCTGCCAACTGCTGTTGGTTCTGGGGCGCAGGAACTAAGCCGATGTTATCTTCTTTTAAGGAGAAAACAGGCAAAAAAGGTATGATGATTTCAGCAGTAGATTTATTAAAGGGTATCGCAGTAGGCGCCGGAATGGGCGTTGTCAATGTCGAAGGCGCCAATGGCGGATTACATACCAATTACGAGGGTAAGACAGACGCGGCTGTGAAAGCACTTTTGGAAGACGGCTATGATTTTGCCTATATTCATGTGGAAGCACCGGATGAAATGGGACATCAGGGTAGCGTGGAGCGTAAGGTGCAGGCGGTTGAAAATCTGGATGAGCGTGTGATTAAACGCCTGACAGATGCGATGTATGCGAAGAACATGGATTTCCGTCTGCTTGTTTTGCCGGATCATCCGACACCAATCCGTCTGCGTACACATACCGCAGACAATGTGCCGTATCTTTTGTTTGATTCGACTGATATCAAAGAAAACGCATGGTCTTATAATGAGAAAGATGCAACAGCAGGCGGCATTTTGGTGGAAGAAGGCCATACTCTGATTGACCGCTTATTTAAACGATAAGAAAATGTTCAGCGGAACATTATGAAATAGTTTTGAGGAGAGAGAAGTTATGAGAAAAGTTGTAAAATTCGGCGGAAGCTCACTGGCAAGTGCGCAGCAGTTTGAAAAGGTGGGTAAAATAATCCGTGCGGAAAAAACCAGAAGATTTGTAGTACCGAGTGCACCGGGCAAGCGTTTTAGCGATGATATCAAAGTTACCGACATGTTATATGCCTGCTATGCGCTGGCAGAGGAAGGTAAAGATTTCAAAAAGGAACTTGTAGCGATTAAGGCTCGTTACGAAGAGATTATTGCAGGTCTTAAATTAGAACTTTCTTTGGATGAAGAATTTAAGCAGATTGAAAAAGACTTCAAGACAAAAGCCGGCGACAATTATGCGGCTAGCCGTGGTGAGTTTTTAAACGGTAAAATTATGGCGGCGTATCTTGGTTATACATTTGTAGATCCGGCGGAGTGTGTATTCTTTACCGAAGACGGTGAATTTGACGCAGAGAAGACCAATGTGGCATTGGCTGAAAAACTGCACAAATTAGAAAATGCGGTTGTTCCGGGATTCTATGGAAGCATGCCTGACGGAAAAGTGAAAACATTCTCAAGAGGTGGTTCCGATATTACCGGTTCCCTCGTGGCAAGAGCGATTCATGCAGATGTATACGAGAACTGGACCGATACATCGGGCGTACTCGTTGCAGATCCGAGAATTATTGATGACCCGGTGGTTATTGAGACGATTACATACAGAGAACTCCGCGAACTTTCTTACATGGGATTTTCCGTATTCCACGAAGATGCTATTTTCCCTGTCCGTAGAGAAGGCATTCCGATTAACATCCGTAACACCAATAAGCCGGAAGATAAGGGGACATGGATTGTAGAAAGCACATGCCAGAAGTCAAAATACGTTATTACAGGTATTGCAGGTAAGAAGGGATTCTGCTCCATCAATGTTGATAAAGATATGATGAACTCCGAAATCGGATTCGGCCGTAAAGTATTACAGGCTTTTGAAGACAACGGAATCTCCTTTGAACATGTACCGTCCGGAATTGATACCCTAACCGTATTCGTTCATCAGGACGAATTCATGGATAAGGAACAGCAGGTTGTATCCGGTATCCATCGTCTTGCGAAGCCTGACACCATCGACATTGAAGCAGACCTAGCGTTAATCGCAGTTGTAGGACGCGGTATGAAGTCCACACGTGGTACGGCGGGAAGAATTTTCTCAGCTCTCGCTCATGCAGATGTAAACGTTAAGATGATTGACCAGGGTTCCTCCGAACTTAACATCATTATTGGTGTGAGAAATGATGATTTTGAAACAGCTATCAAGGCAATTTATGACATCTTTGTGCTGACGGTGGTATAGTTGCCGATATGGATTTAGATAAAAACACCGGAAGAAATTAATTTTCTTCCGGTGTTTTTTCGTCTTCTGTTATAAAGAATACATCCAGATAAAACTCTGCGATGGTAACATTTACATATGGTTCTACAAATAAAAGCCCGATTCCCAAGGATAAGATTCCGAGTGCATAAAGCGGAAGGAAACTTGCGTATAAGTAGAAGAGTTTGACGCGGTGGCCGCGCATCATATTGGCTGAGTATACAATTAATTCCTTGATGGTTGCATCCGGATAATCCAAAATCAGATAGTACACAAATTGAAGTGTAAGATGAAGGATGATTACGGCTACAAGTCCGATTACGAGGAAGATTGATATCACTATCATTAGCAGTGCGTTCTCGGTAATCGTATACAATATGGCAAATAAGATTACCGGAAGCATACATACGAGTTCTGCAAGTGTGAATAAGAACTTGCTGATGATGGCTTTGTCCGGATGGGACTTAAAGCCGTAGAACACATCACTCAGTTTGTATGGTAATCCTTTACAGATATTCAAGGTGTAGTGGATGATTCCGAGTACGAATACCGCGGATATCAGTTCCAGTACGAAGGATGTTGCCAAATCAAATATCATTCCCCATGTAGTATCGGTGGGAAGGACGCTGCTTGCAACCATAGCCAGTAGTGACAATACAAGCTCTGCCGTAATGTAGGCTGCGATGTATTCCCTGTATTTGCCCTGGAGCAGCGCTCTTGCGGCAGATTTCAATTCTGTAGTCGTCTTGTATGAATTCATAAAAAGATTCCTCACATCAAATGGCCGCTATCAGGCGGTCAAATTGACATTCATTCCTTTATATTTTACCCCGTCAGTAGCTTTTAAATCTTTCTGATAAGGATTTTCTTCGTTGTAATATTTAATCTGTGTGCGTGTGGTACCACCGGAAACGTAAGAACGTCCGCATTCCGGGCAAATAGAAGTATGGATGGATACACTCGCATTGAGTACCTTGCCGTTGTCCTGTGCGGCTTTCTTGTAAGCGTTGGAAACGTGCTGGTTCTCATGGGCACGCACGGCTGCACCGGCTGCATTTGGTGAAATATGTGCCGCTGTTTTAAAAGATACATTATGCTCATCGGAACCGTCCTGATATTTACGGTTCTTACAGGTCTCGCATTCTTCGTTCGGGTCTTTGATACCATGGGGGCCTTTTTCATTAGTGTCTTCTGCTCCGATAGGCTTCATGCCCGGAAATGCTTCCGCACCGGCGGGCTTTCCTATAGGTGACTGTGCCGTTGGATAAGCAGCCTGATAGCCATAATTCATACCACTGATATTCAATGCCATAGAAAAGTCTCCTTTCTGTAAAAATGGGTTAACTAATCTTATGTGAATTAATTGTTACTGCATATCTTCCATCATCTGTTCATATAACTGCTCGTACAAATCATCGGTTTCGATACTGCCGTCCATAATACCTTCTAACAGTTCATCATAACTCATGCCAAACATCTCTTCATAGGTGGCATTCAGTTCTTCATGGTAAGGGGTGTCTCCCAGTATCAACAAACAGGTTGCGCCAACCAAAACGACATTTGCAACGAAGGCCAGAACACTCATAATGATGCCGCTTTGGGCACTCTTATGGAATGTAAGCTCTGCACCACGGGAGAGCAGGGCCAGAATCAATGCCAGTGAACCTAAAATGATGGCAGGGAAAATAGTAAATGTAAATACGGACACCAAAGCTATGACACCGATTACCAGAGAAGCCCTTGCCAAAGAATTGGCAGGAACGACAGGAGGGCGATCTGCCTGTGCACCTGATGCATCCGCCGTTTGGCCGGGTCTTTGATAATAGACACTGTTTGGCATCTGTTCATCCGTATATTCAAAAGTGTTTCTGTTATCCTGTTCCATAAAATCTCCTATGTAAATCTATCACGCATATGGTGAATAGGCATATTATCCTAATCTAATTACAGTATACCACTTTGTAAAAAAATGTACAATGCACCGCGAGTTTTTGATTGAGAAAAATCCGGTTTTCCAGTATAATTAGGTCTGGTGACAAAAGCGTTTTTTGTGATAAAGAGACGGCACCAAAGAAAGATTTTCATGAGGGAGATTTGCATGGATATTATTTTAAGGATTAAAGAAGAATTAAACGTTGAAAAATGGCAGGTGGAAGCCGCTGTCAAATTGATTGATGAGGGAAATACGATTCCTTTTATTTCCCGTTACCGTAAGGAGGCAACCGGTTCTCTTAACGATGAGCAGCTTCGTAACCTGGGCGAGCGTTTGACATATTTGCGTAATCTGGAGGAAAAGAAGGCGCAGGTTATCGGCAGCATTGAAGAGCAGGGCAAATTAACGGACGAGCTTCGTATTAAGATAGAAGAAGCACAGACTTTGGTTGTAGTAGAAGATTTATACCGCCCGTACCGGCCGAAGAAAAAGACACGTGCATCCGTTGCAAAAGAAAAAGGTTTGGAAGGTCTGGCTGACTACATCCTGGCACAGGATGCAACGCAGGAAATTGAAGTGGAGGCTGCTAAGTATATCAGCGAAGAAAAAGAAGTTGCCGATACCAAACAGGCCATTCAGGGCGCGATGGATATTATTGCGGAGAAGATTTCCGACGAAGCGGACTATAGAAGTTATATCCGTCAGGCAACGATGGAAGAGGGTAAGATTACAAGTAGTGTGAAGGATGAGCAGACGCAGTCTGTTTACGAGATGTACTATAATTATGAGGAACCGGTAAGCAAAGTGGCAGGACATCGCGTGCTTGCATTAAACCGTGGCGAGAAAGAGAAGATTCTTACAGTCAAAATCATCGCGCCGGTGGAGAGAATTTTACGTTTCCTTGAGACCAAGACCATTATAAATGATAATCCCTATACAACACCTGTTTTAAAAGCAGTGGTGGAAGACAGTTACGAGCGTCTGATTGCTCCGGCCATCGAGCGTGAAATCCGCAACGATTTGACGGAAAAAGCAGAAGACGGTGCGATTACCGTATTTGGTAAGAACTTAGAGCAGTTATTATTACAGCCACCAATTGCAGGTAAAGTAGTTCTTGGGTGGGACCCTGCATTCCGTACAGGTTGTAAACTTGCAGTTGTAGACGAGACCGGTAAGGTACTTGACACGAAAGTCATTTATCCGACTGCTCCGCAGAATAAGGTTGCAGAAGCAAAAATGGAACTGAAGAAGTTAATCAAAAAGTACAATGTGTCATTGATTTCGGTTGGTAACGGAACAGCATCCCGTGAGTCCGAGCAGGTGATTGTGGAACTGATTAAAGAACTTGACACACCTGTCCAGTATGTCATCGTTAATGAGGCGGGTGCATCCGTTTATTCTGCAAGTAAACTTGCAACGGAAGAATTCCCGAACTTTGATGTGGGACAGCGTAGTGCGGCATCGATTGCCAGAAGATTGCAGGACCCGCTTGCGGAACTTGTTAAGATTGACCCTAAATCCATCGGTGTCGGCCAGTACCAGCACGATATGAACCAGAAGAAACTCGGCGAATCTTTAAGCGGCGTAGTAGAAGACAGTGTAAACAAGGTTGGTGTGGATTTAAATACCGCATCCGCATCCTTACTCGAATACATTTCCGGTATTTCCAAACCGATTGCCAAAAATATCGTAGCATACCGTGAGAAGAACGGCCGTTTTATCACCCGTAAGGACTTATTAAAGGTTGATAAATTAGGACCGAAGGCATACGAACAGTGTGCAGGTTTTCTTCGTATTTTAGATGGTAAGAATCCGCTTGATGCAACAAGCGTTCATCCGGAATCTTACGAAGCAACCATGCAGCTTCTTGATAAACTTGGCATGACCATGGATGATGTAAAGGAACTCCAGAAAAAAGCCGCAGCTGAGAAAAAGACGACTCCGGCTGCAAAACCTGCGAAGAAGAAACCGGTCAAAAAAGTGGTGGTACGCAATACCAATACCGCAATGGGTAAGGCTTTGGCAGAGGCTCTCGGCACATCCGGAATGGAGATGGAAGAGCAGGGAAATA
>JAZMZZ010000030.1:0-38159 GCA_045586245.1 Lachnospiraceae bacterium
TCTGCGAGTAAGTCGGTTACATCTTCATGTAAGAATAATACTCTGTAATATAAAGATAACGACTGTAGTAATTCTTGTTTAGTATCTCTTATTTTTCGTACTAACAAGCCACTTCCAATCTCATCATATAAATAATCTTCAGGAGCTGCATCTGTCTCTAACTCTAAAGTGCCGTCTTCGTCAAAACAGATGGTGAAGATACCGCCGACTTCTTCGGTAAAGAGGACACAGATGATGTGGAGTTCTTCTTTGATGGACTCCGGAATCTTATCAAATTCTTTGTTAAAATAATATTTCTTTTCGTATGCGTTTGCACCGCATAAAACCACTTTTTCCATATTCATTACACATATCCGTACAAACCTCGTACGGATACTTCTCCTGCATATACTTCCTCAACGGTTCCATCCAAACGTTCCACCAAAAGTTCACCCTTATCGTTAATTCCTTTCGAAATGCCGGAATATTCTCCCTTGGGGTCTAACACGCGTACTTCCTTATCCAAACTGATTAACCACGCGTTATACTCATCCACAAATTCTGCAAGACTCCCGCCTGTAAGGAACCTGTCATAATACTCTTTAAATTCTGCAAGAATGCTCTGTAACAGTTCATCGTTTGCAATCAAGGAATTCCTATCGTTTTCCAAAAACAGGGAAGTCGCAATCCCCTGCAATTCATCAGGAATATTCTTCTGCCTTACATTAATGCCACATCCGACAACAATAAAATACTTACCGCCCGCGCCCGGATGCAGTTCCGTTAAGATACCGCAGACTTTCTTAGCATTAATTACGATATCATTGGGCCATTTAATCCGTGCATCAAATGCATACGTCTTCCGTAACACTTTTGCTACGGCAAGCGCCATGAGCAGGGTTATCTGCGAGACTTTATCCGGCGCAATGTCCGGTCTTAACAGCAGGGAAAACAACAGACCGTCACCTTTGTTAGAAAGCCAGCTGCGCCCTCTTCTGCCGCGTCCTGCCGTCTGCATATCGGCGCAGACCACGGTTCCTTGCGTAGCACCGCTCATTGCCAGTTCCTTTATATCCTGATTGGTGGAACCCGTTATTTCTTTATGAAAAATCTCTTGTCCGATCCAATTTGCTTTAGTCAAATTTTGCTCCCATAGTAGCAGCAATCACTGCCTTAATTGTATGCATACGGTTTTCCGCTTCATCAAATACGATGGATGCCTCAGACTCAAATACTTCGTCCGTTACTTCCAATTCATCAAATCCGAACTGGGCACCCTTTTCTGCACCAATCTTGGTCTTCAAATCGTGGAATGCCGGTAAGCAATGCATGAATTTGGCATTTTCACCTGCACGCTTCATAACCTCAGCCGTTACCTTGTACGGTGTCAGGTCTTTGATTCTTTCTTCCCATGCTTCATCCGGCTCACCCATGGATACCCATACATCCGTATAAACCACGTCCTGATTCATGGTACCTGCAATCGCATCTTCCGTTAATGTGATGGTGCCGCCGCTTTCTTTTGCAATCTCTTCACACTGCGCTACAAGTGCAGGATCCGGAAAATATTTCTTATCGGAGCAAAGTGTCAAATGCATACCCATCTTTGCACAGGTTACCATCCACGAATTTGCCATATTATAACGGGCATCTCCCATATATACAATGCGGATTCCTTTAATCTTTCCAAAATGCTCACGGATGGTCAGCAAATCAGCAAGCATCTGTGTCGGATGGAATTCATTGGTTAGACCGTTCCAAACCGGAACACCTGCATACTCTGCCAATTCCTCTACGATGGTCTGCTCAAATCCACGGTATTCGATACCTTCGTACATACGGCCAAGTACTCTTGCCGTATCCGCTGTACTTTCCTTTTTGCCAATCTGGGAAGCTGCAGGCTCCAAATATGTAGTACCCATACCAAGGTCATGTGCTGCCACTTCAAATGAACAGCGTGTTCTGGTACTGGTCTTTTCAAAAATAAGCGCAATATTCTTGCCCTGAAGGACATTCATAAGTTCGCCTTTTTTCTTTTTTTCTTTCAGCATTGCTGCCAAATCTACCAAATACAGAATCTCATCCGGTGTATAATCTAAAAGTTTTAAAAAATGACGTCCTGATAAATTCATATTGCTTCCCTCCGCAATCAAAAAATAATAGATTTTCATTATATAATATTTTTAAAATTATCACAAGTTTTTGCTTTACAGTCCGTTTTTTGAAATAAAAAAACTCCGCACCCAAAGGTACGGAGTTGACAATACATATTTATTTCAAAATTTCTTTTGCGCTTGCTGCAAGACCGGCCAATCCCTGAATCTCGGAAGGAATGATAATCTTGTTAGCAGGACCTGCTGCCGCTGCCTTAAATGCTTCGAGTGACTGCAATTTAAGAACCGCTTCGTCTGCGCCTGCATCTTTTACCATCTTGATACCGGTTGCTTCAGCTTCTTTCACAAGGCGGATACCTTCTGCTTCGGCTTCCTTCACTTTACGGAGAGCTTCTGCCTGACCTTCTGCTTCTTTGATACGTTTTTCTTTTTCTGCTTCCGCACGTAAGATTGCTGACTGCTTCTCTGCTTCTGCTTCGAGGATAGCTGCTTCTTTCTTACCTTCTGCTACGGTTACACTGGCTTTCTTCTCACCTTCTGCACGTGTAACGGCTTCACGACGTTCACGTTCTGCCTTCATCTGCTTCTCCATTGCGTTCTGGATTTCTGCAGGAGGAATGATGTTCTTTAATTCCACACGGTTAACTTTGATTCCCCATGGGTCAGTTGCAATATCAAGTGATGCACGCATCTTGGTGTTGATAGTCTCACGGGATGTTAATGTCTGGTCAAATTCCAAATCACCGATAATGTTACGGAGTGTAGTAGCTGTCAAGTTTTCAATCGCCATGATTGGATTCTCAACACCGTAAGTATATAACTTCGGATCTGTAATCTGATAGAATACAACGGTATCGATTCTCATGGTAACGTTATCTTTTGTAATAACCGGCTGTGGTGCGAAGTCTACAACCTGCTCTTTTAACAATACTCTCTTGGCAACCTTATCAATAAAAGGTGTCTTGAAATGAAGACCTACAGACCATGTACTCTGGTATGCACCAAGTCTTTCTACTACATATGCCTGTGCCTGAGGCACGATCTTGATACAGGATAATACAATCCAGATAATTAATACTAAAATAATAATTGCTGCTATAGCTGCTCCCATTTTACAATTCCTCTTTTCTTTCTTCTACTATTAATTTTACACCGTTAATGGCTACGATATACACTACTGCTCCTTCCGGAATCACAACGTCATCCGCTACGGAACGTGCAGTCCACTCCATACCGTTAACCGTTACCTGACCTTCTGCTTTCAAGTTGTTAATCGCAGTGGTTACAATTGCTTTCTTGCCCACTATGCTCTCCGCATTGGTCTTTACTCTGTCCACATTGAAATACCGTACGGCAATTGGTCTGGTGAAAACAATCAGGACAACGGATACTACCACAAATGCCGCAATCTGCAGATAAACCGGTGCATGCAAAACTGCCAAAATGCCGGCTACCAAAGCACCACCTGCAAACCACAGGGTAGTAAGCCCCATTGTTGCCACTTCAATTACCAGAAACGCTACCAAAAGGACAACCCAAACTAAAATCCAATTCATAATGTCACCCCTTTTTCCAAATTGGTACTATCATACACCATTTTATATCTAGATGCAATCTTCACGTAAAATGAAATGATCGATTAATGCCTTTAAGTTTTCTGACTGTGCATTCAGTTCTTCGCTGGTTGCAGATGTCTCTTCCGCGGATGCCGAGTTGTTCTGAACCACTTCTGCAATCTGCTCTACGCCAAGCTGTACCTGAACCATCGTATCTGCCTGCTCTGAGGACTGTGTACTGGTTGCCTTGGAACCTTCTGCAAGTTCCTTAATACCGCCCATTACCTGTTCCAAAGCATCTGCCGTTCTGACAGTGATTGCATTACCCTGCTCAATCTCTGCAAGGGATTTGGCAATTAATGTACGTGTATTAACCGCTGACTTCGCACTGTCTGCCGCAAGCTTACCAATCTGGTCTGCAACAACGGCAAATCCGCGTCCGGCTTCACCGGCTCTTGCTGCTTCAATAGAAGCATTTAATGATAACAAATTGGTCTGTGATGCAATGTCTTCGATTTCTGCAATAATACTTTCGATTTCGTTGGATGTCTCTGTAATTCTTTCCATTGCCTCTGTAAGAAGCTTCATCTCATCGCTACTTTCCTGTGCCACTTTTACAAACTGCTGGGCATTGTCATATGCATCAGCAGCCACCTGTGCACTCTCTTTGGATGCCACTGTCACATCTTCAATAGTCGCCGTTAATTCCTGTACGGATGCTGCCTGACTGGTTGCACCTTCTGCAAGTTGCTGTGCACTCTGTGCAAGTTGTTCGGCTCCCATGGCAACCTGATCGGCGCCGTCATTAATCTGTGCCATTGTCTGGCTGAGATTAATCGTAATCTGCTCAATCGCATCCTTAATCTTGATAAAATCACCATGGAACTCAACTGTCGGACGGACTGCAAAATTACCTTTTCCGACTTCCTCCAAACCGTATTCGATTACTTCAATGTATTCTCTCAGTTTGAAAATGGCTGTATTCAAATCATCCGCCATCTCTCCAAACTCATTTCTGGAATTAATCTGGATGTGCACATCCAAATCACCGTCTGCCAGCTTCTTAGTTCCTTCTCTTACCTTCTCAATCGGTCTGGTAAAATCACGTGCCGTAGAAACTGCAATCTTGGCAGAAATAGCAATTGCAACCACAAGATAAATCACAATAACAACTGCCATAATTTCACTGAATACATTCATACGCTGCGCCATCTTATTACCCATCTCGATATTCATGGCAATCAATTTTTCCGTATCTTCAATAATCTTATTCAAATGCGGATTCGCTGTCTCTAAAAACAAAGCCAAGGCTTCCTCACCTTTATTCTGTTCCCCTAATACAAGCACTTCTTCCCTGGCATCAATATACAAAGGATATTCTGCCTGAATCTCATCAAACAAAGCCTTTTCACTTTCATTCTCCAACTTCGTCTCAAACTCATGGAGATAGTACTCTACTTTTTCATCCACTTTAGCAATATCTGCTTTCGTCTCAGCCACCAACGCCTCGTCTGTTAACAGAATAATATCTCTTACTTCTGCCGCCCCTTTATTTAAATATGTACTGAATTCCCCTAAATCACCCTGAATAAAACCATTCAGATGCAATACCTGATCATAGCGGAAGCTAAGACCGATTGACAAAGCTGCGCCCAGCAAACCTGCAATACTGGCAATAATTACCACCGATCTAAAACTCTTGGCAAGGCGCTTCTTAACACTTATGTTCTTCAGATTCTGTCTTTTGTTTTTCTTTTCTTTTTTCATATGAACACCTCCATTTTCTTATGGAAATTGATATTACTATTTTACTCCTTGTACACTCCTGTGTCAAAAGAAAAAAGGCGTCATGGAACTTAAGTACCACACGCCTTTTTTGCATATTTTTTATTTATTTTTACCAGAATACATGGTCCTGAATTACATAGCCATCATGGTTACCGGCACGTCTGAAATGCGTCATGGTACCGACATTGCTGACACCACTGATTGCTTCCCTTGCTGCCTGGATGCATTCATCATTCACGCCAAGTTCCACACGTCTTTCCACCTTACCGTTACCGGCAGGAGTAAACTGTCCGGACGCATAAATAACACCGGCAATTGTATCCGGATACGCCTCACTTCTTACGCGGTTCATTACTACTGAGGCTACCGCAAGTTTTCCTTCATAACACTGGTTACCGGCTTCACAATATATCAAAGCCGCAAGCAGCATCTCATCCGTTGTCCCGATTGCTGCAGGTCCGAAATTGGCAATCAGTTTTGCCTTCTCTTCCTGCTCTCTCTTCTTACGTTCTTTTATCTCTTCAAAGGTTTCGCCATTGTCCACCAAAAACTCGGTAGAAACGTAATCGGCACTGATATATCCGAGTTCACCTTCATATTCGATAGCCAGCCAGTCATCCGTTGTTTCTTCCATAACAGCTTCTACCGTTTCATCCTTTTGGATAAGGCCCCATATTCCGGCCTCTTCACTTGGCTCCTTACGCACACGGAGTGCATCCGCATTTACCGTAGCAAGCGTTCTTCCCACACTTTCTGCCAGTTCCAGTGCTTCTTCGCCAAACAAAAGATAGTCATTACTTGCCCATCCTATCAAATTACCCGATTTAATTTTCGTCCAGCCCTCGCCGCGTTCCAGAATCTCTCCACCGCAATCCGCATACAACAAACCGACTTTCTCAGATTCCTGGCTTGCTTCTGCTCTGACATTCAGAGAATTCTTTACATCCGCCATAACAAGACTGGACTCGGGTTCCTCTTCTTCGCCGTCTTCTTCCGCAATTCCGGAGGAAGGTGCCGTCGCAATTTCTTCGAAACCCTCTAATACTTCCGCCGCACCAACGTTAAGTTCAATAACATTATCGGCGTTGCTTGCCATGGCAGGAACACTTCCCATCATAGTCAGGGCACCAACACCCATCACTACTCTGGTCAGAACTCTCAGCAGGCTTCTCTTTCTGCTGTTTCTTCCCATATTCATGCCTTTCCGGTGCGATTTTTCTTCACACCAACACCCAATATACGATGTTTCTATTTGTCTTATTCTATTTCAAATACATTAAAAATATTACAAAAATATTAACGACACTAACCGTTATGGTACCAAAGTATCCGCCCATTGTCAAGTTTTGCCAAACTTGTACAAATCCATGCAAGCAAAAATGCACCCTCCGTATGAGCTGGAAAGTGCATTTTACAATAGATTCTTATTCCATTTTACAGTTCCTTGGAACGCTCTGTACAACGGATAACCGCATCCATAACTGCCGTACGCAATCCCTTTTCTTCTAAGACACGCACCGCTTCAATCGTCGTACCGCCCGGCGAACATACCATGTCTTTGAGTTCACCCGGATGCTTACCGGTCTCAAGCATTAATTTGGCGCTTCCCATAACTGCCTGTGCCGCAAATTCATACGCCTGTGCTCTTGGCATACCCATTAAAACCGCACCGTCAGCCATGGCTTCAATAAACATAAATACATATGCCGGTGCACTTCCGCTGACACCTACGACTACGTCCATAAGTTTTTCAGGTACTTCAATGGCTTTGCCGACACAATGAAGCATCTTTAATGCAAATTCTTTTTCCTCCGCTGTTACGCTCTCGCTAAAACAGATTCCTGTGCATCCTTCGCCTACCAAAGCAGGTGTATTCGGCATACAACGTACCACCTTGTGTTCACATCCAAAGGCATCCGCAATCCAAGCCTGTGTCTTGCCCGCAACAATGGAAATCAGTAACTTGTCCTGCGTACAGACATCTTTGATTTCGCTGATTACTTCTCCTAAAATCTGCGGTTTTACAGACAGTAAAATAACATCCGACTTCTCAACCAGTTTGCAATTATCCCTTTCCACGCCGATTCCGTATGTATCCGATGCCTTTTTAAGCATGGCATCATCTTTGCCGGATGCTGTCACATCTTCCTTTTTTACAAATCCGCTTCCTAAGATTCCTCCCAGAATCGCTTCTGCCATATTACCAAACCCAATAATTCCCAGTTTCATACTATATAATCCTCCCTTTTACTCATTGCACGCCGCTTTGTTTTTCCGTTTCTGACGATACACCTCATACATTAATATGGAAGAAGCCACCGCCGCATTGAGCGACTCCAATCTGCCTTCCATCGGAATCTTTAAGTATGTATCCGCCAAATCCGCAGTCTCATCCTTTAAACCGTTGCCTTCGTTTCCGATTAAAAACGCACAGCCGCCTTCTTTTGTATAATCAAACTCATCGTAATAACGCTCACCTTTAAGATGCGCCGCATAAAAAGTAATTCCTTTTGCCTTCAAATCAACGATGGTCTGTTCCAAATCCTCCACATACAAAAACGGTACTCTGTATAGTGAACCCATCGTGGAACGGATGGTCTTCGGATTGTAAATATCCACACTGCCTTTTGAAAGAATCACACCATCAATTCCGGCGCCTTCTGCAGTACGCATAATCGTGCCCAGATTGCCCGGGTCCTGCAAATCCTCCAATACCATCAGAACCGGATTTTCTTTTACAAGCAAATCTTCCAATGTATATTCCAAACGGTCCATAACACAAAGAATTCCCTGCGGAGTCATGGTATCACTTATTTTTTTGAATGTATCATCCGGTACCGTTTCGTAACCGATTTCATCCATCTTTTTTTTGCATTCATCATTTGCAAAAAAGGACTCGGAAACATATATGCTCCGAATCCTCTTATTATCTGCCTCAAGGAACATCTTAGAGCCTTCCACAAGGAAAACCCCGTCCTCTTTTCTGGCTTTGGATTTGCGGTTCCACGTCACCAGTTCTTTTACCTGTTTATTTGTAATCAATGCTTTATACCTTTCACAAATGCGCCCGTTAGCCGCTTAATCTGCTTTTATAAAGAAGCGGACAACAATTTGCTGACCTGATACTGATACTCCGGAATATCCTTTTGCATTGCCAATGCCTCATCGATATCAAAGTCCATAAACTCTCCGTTGCGGTAACCCACTACACGGTTGGTCTTTCCTTCGCAGATGATATCTGCCGCATAAGCGCCCATAATGGATGCATAAAAACGGTCCTTACAGGTCGGGCTTCCGCCACGCTGCATGTAACCCAAAATAGTCGCTCTGGTCTCCATTCCGGTAGCCGCCTCAATTCGTCTTGCCATTGAAGTGGAATGTCCGATACCTTCGGCATTGATAATCAGATGATGTGTCTTACCACGCTTACGGTTACGGATAATATTATTAATGATGTTCTGCTCGTTGTAATCGTATTTCTCCGGAAGAAGAATATCCTCCGCACCATTGGCAACACCGCACCAGAGTGCAATGTATCCGGCATTTCTGCCCATTACTTCAATAATACTGCATCTCTCGTGGCTGGAAGAAGTATCGCGCACCTTATCAATTGCTTCCATTGCCGTATTAATCGCCGTATCAAAACCAATCGTATAATCCGTACATGCGATATCCAAATCAATGGTTCCCGGAATACCGATTGTATTGATTCCCTGTTTGGAAAGCGCCTGGGCACCACGGTAAGAACCGTCGCCGCCGATTACAACAATTCCGTCTATTCCGTGCTTTTTGCAGATTTCAGCACCTAGTTTCTGGCCTTCCTCGGTCATAAACTCCATGCAACGTGCCGTTCCAAGAATCGTACCGCCACGCTGGATAATATCCGAAACACTGGAAGCCTGCATATCTACAAATTCTTCATTTAAAAGTCCCTGGTATCCTTTCTTGATACCCTTGACTGCAACACCGTTTGTCAGTGCCTTTCTGACTACCGCACGGATTGCGGCATTCATACCCGGTGCGTCACCGCCACTGGTTAATACACCGATTGTTTTTATTTCTTTAGACATTTTTTCGATTCTCCTATCATAGTTAATGACCGCCTCATTAACTTTGGTACTATTCTATCATACCATTCGCTACCCATTTTAATTCATTTTATGGCGGTTTTCAACTAAGATTACATCACTTTTACATTCCCTTCGCCAAACTGCACAATCAACGCATCCAAAAGGTTCTTATCCGCACAGACATTCTGATTCGGCGGAAGTTTCTTCATCATGCGCGGCTCCTTGATAAATATACCCACTCTGTCGCGTCCTTCAGACGGTGCCAGAATCGCATCCAGTTGTATTGCCTTTTTTTCATAGTCCTCTTTTGTCGCAAACTGGATCCAGAGTTCTCTTGGAATATCGTCAAATGCAACCACATCCTCACAAATCAGTTTTCCGTCACGCTCCTCTTCTCCCGAAATGCGTCCTGTTAAGAAAACCTTTCCGTCTTCTGAAAGAAGATTGCCATACTTACTGTATGTCTTAGGGAAAACAATTACTTCTATATTACCCACCAAATCCTCAACATTTAAAAATGCCATAACCTGCTCATTCTTGGTGTACTTGATTTTCTTTTCCGAAATCAGACCGCCAATTGTTGCCTTGGCACCATCCTGTGCCCGCATAAAGCCCGTCTCTTCGTCCACCATAAAATCAGCCGTGGTATTGGTAATATTTTTCTTCCATAAAGATTCGTACTCTTCCAAAGGATGTCCGCTGACATAGATACCGAGCACTTCTTTTTCAAACGCCAGCATCATCTCCTTGGAATATTCCCCCACATCCGGAAGACGGATGTCAAATTCTTCTTTTTGTTCCTCGGACACAATGTCAAAAAGCGATATCTGGCCGGCCATATTATGCTTCTTATCATTCACAATACGGTCCAGAATCTGCACATAAATACTCATAAACTGCTTTCTGGTACCACCGAGATTGTCAAAAGCACCTGCCTTAATCAGATTCTCTATTACGCGCTTATTAAGCTCTCCTTCTGCATTACGGGAAATAAAATCTTCCAGATTCTTGTAATCCCCGCGCATCCGGCGTTCGTTTACAATTTTCTCAATAACGGGACGTCCCACGCCTTTTACCGCCGTAAGTGCATAGCGGATGGAATTGCCGGATACGGAAAATCCGCTTTCGCCCTGGTTAATATCCGGCGGCAGGATGGCAATTCCCATATTTTTACAGGACAGAATGTATTCCGATACTTTGGATGAATTATCAATCACACTTGTTAAAAGTGCTGCCATAAATTCTACCGGATAATAATATTTCAAAAATGCCGTCTGGTACGATACCACTGCATAACATGCCGCATGGGACTTATTGAATGCATACTTGGCAAAATCCATCATCTCGTCATAAATCTCTCCGGCAACCGCTTCGGAAATGCCCTTCTTCAAACATCCCGGTACATTTTCTTCTTCGTTACCGTATACGAAATTCTTACGCTCCTGCTCCATGACATGCTGCTTTTTCTTACTCATGGCACGGCGTACCAAATCGCTTCGCCCAAGTGTATACCCGCCGAGGTCACGCACAATCTGCATAACCTGCTCCTGATAAACGATACAACCGTAGGTTGGTGCCAGAATCGGTATCAGCTCAGGACAGGAATATACAATCTCTTCTTCGTTACTGTTCTTTCCTTTTATATACTTCGGAATAAAATCCATAGGTCCCGGACGATATAAGGAAATACCCGCAATAACGTCCTCCAGGCTCCTTGGCTTTAATTCCTTCATGAAGTTCTTCATACCGCCGCTTTCCAACTGGAAAATACCGTCCGTTTTACCGGTTCCGATAGAGGCAAGCACCTGCTTGTCATCATAATCAATATTGTCCATATCAAGGTGGATGCCCTTGGTTCTTTTTACATTTTCCACGGCATTCTTAATAACCGTTAACGTACGCAGCCCCAAAAAGTCCATCTTAAGGAGACCCAGTTCCTCCAATGTGGTCATGGTAAACTGTGTCGTAATGGAACCGTCAGAACCTCTTGAAAGCGGAACAAACTCATCTGCCGCTTTCGGACAGATAACTACACCTGCCGCATGCATGGAAGTGTGTCTTGGAAGTCCCTCCAGACGTTTTGACATGTCAATCAGGGTTTTTACCTGTTCTTCCTGCTCATATAATTTTCTTAAATCAGGATTTAACTGCAATGCACGGTCGATTGTTATGTTCAATTCATTCGGAATCATCTTGGCAATTGAGTCCACGTATGCATACGGCAAATCCATAACTCTTCCGACGTCACGGATAACACCTTTGGCCGCCATGGTACCGAAGGTTACAATCTGCACCACCTTCTCAGCCCCGTATTTACGGCCCACGTAGTCAATTACCTCCTGTCGTCTCTCAAAACAGAAGTCAATATCAATATCCGGCATGGATACTCGTTCCGGATTCAGGAATCGTTCAAATAACAGTTGATATTTAATTGGGTCGATATTGGTAATATGCAAACAATACGAAACGATACTTCCTGCGGCCGAACCTCTGCCCGGTCCAACCGGAATATCATGCTCTCTTGCATAATTAATAAAGTCCCAAACTATAAGGAAATAATCTACATATCCCATCTGGCGGATGGTCGATAATTCATAGTCCAGACGTTCACGCAATGTTCCGTCGTCATCCGGATAACGCTCTTTTAATCCGCGTGAGCACAATTCATTCAGATAACTCCAGGAATCATAACCCTGCGGCACTTCAAAATGCGGCAATTTCGTTACACCGAACTCGATGTCCACATGGCATCTGTCGGCAATCTTTTGCGTATTCTCAATTGCTTCAAGCGCATACGGAAACAGCATGCGCATCTCTTCTTCCGTCTTTACGTAGTACTGTCCCCCGTCATACCGCATACGGTCTTCATCACTCAGTTTCTTCGCTGTCTGGATACAGAGCAAAATATCATGGGGCAATACATCATCATCATAGGTATAATGAACGTCATTGGTTGCAACAAGCGGGATGTCCAGTTCCCTACTCATGCCTAACAAAGCACTGTTAACCGTCTTCTGTTCCGCAATCCCATGATCCTGCAGTTCCAGAAAATAATTGCCTTGCCCGAAACACTTCTTATATTTATGGGCACATTCCTTTGCTTCCGCAATCATGCCTTTTTGAATCAGTCTTGGTACTTCTCCGGCCAAACAGGCAGAAAGCGCAATAATACCTTCATGGTATTTTTCCAAAACCTCAAAATCCACGCGGGGTCTGTAATAATAGCCTTCCGTAAATCCTTTACTGACAATTTTTACCAGATTCGCATAGCCGGTATTATTCTCAGCAAGCAGAACAAGATGATGGTATCTGTCCTCTCCCCCTGTTGTTTCTTTATCAAAACGGGAATTCGGCGCCACGTAGACTTCACAACCGATAACGGGGTTGATTCCTGCCTCTTTTGCCGCACGGTAAAAATCGATTACACCATACATAACTCCATGGTCCGTAATCGCCGCGCTATTCATACCAAGCTCTTTTACGCGCTTTACATATTCTTTTATCTTGTTGGAGCCGTCCAGCAAACTGTATTCTGTATGAACGTGCAAATGTGCAAATGCCATATTTCCCTCCGTAAAACATCTATATCCACTATTTTACCACGTTTAGAATAATTTCTGAATACAAAAAAGCCGCCCGGGGGCGACTTTTTTGTATTAAATCTAAATTTAACTAGATAATTTCTGCTATTGTAATATCCGGTTCTTTACTTAAATCAATAAATGTTTCTCCGCACTTGACTACCGGTCTGGAAACCGCCTGCTTATTGATAAATACAATCTTACCAATCATATCATTGCTCAGTCTTACACGGTTGAGCATATAAGTATCTGCCAGTTTCTCCATAAAAGTCATAACTATCTGCGTGTCATACTTCTGGATGCCTTCTTTTTCAAATAACTCAAAAACTTCAAACGGTGACATACTCTTGCGGTATACACGCGGAGCGGTTGCCGCTTCGTATACATCGGCAATTGCAACAATACGGGCAAATTTATCAATATCATTACCCTTCATTCCGATTGGATATCCGCTTCCGTCTGCACGCTCATGGTGCATTAATGCCGCATTCTTAATATGCTTGTCAATCGGAAGTTCCTTAAGCATATTATATCCTTCGATCGGATGGGTCTTAAGTAAATCAAACTCTTCTTTTGTAAGTTTCTCCGTCTTATTAATAATCTCATCCGGAATACGGAGCTTACCGATATCATGCAAAATACCACAGGTAAAAGCAAGCGTAGCTTCATCCTCACTCATTCCGATCCATTTGGCTATCGTATGACAAATCATTGCCACATTAATACTGTGCGCATAAGTAATATCGGAACTCTGGCGCATATTGTGAACAATATCAAACACATTGAATTCTTTATGGTCTGCATCAATCATAATAATTGCTTCATCGACCACCTGATTCACTGCATCCATTGTAACTTCATTACTAGCAAAGTCACTGATAACCGACTGCATAAGTTCAACAGTCTCATCAAATTCCTGATGAAATTCTTTAAACGCTTCACTATTACGGACTTTCTCCGCATAAGATTGGCCAACCTCACCCTGATCTATATTCTCTACTTTTTTAATTCTTACAAAGTAGATTGAATATATGGACAATCTGCTGATTATTTTTTCTGTCAACACGGTACCTGCTGAAAGCACCAACTGATCCTGACGGTTATATACATCTGTTGCTACTACCATTCCGGGTTGTAAATCTTGAATTCTGACTCTTTTCATGATTTCCTCATTCCGTAAGAATTTGTCATGGGAAAATATCGTCCCGCTTCCCCTATTTTTAGCCTCTAATCTAAATTATATAGATAATAATGTATATTGTCAAATAATTATTTGCAGAAAATAGGACTTTGGGACTATTTTTTGCAACTATTTCATTCTACTTGACATCTATTCATTCCTAGTGTATTGTATTTACTGATATCAGAACTTCATATTGCCTGCCAAACGCTGATAACGTTTGGTTCTCTTATTCAGAGTGGTGGAGGTACAGAGGACCTGTGAAGCCACGGCAACCCCTTTCATGGAAGGTGCCAACCTGAGCGAGTATTTCGAACAATAAGAGGATTTGTATATCGCTGATACGTCCGCTTATTATGTGTAAGCGGATTTTTTATTTTAACCAGTAAAAGAAAAGGAGAAGAACAAATGGAAAAAAGATTATTTGCTGGTGGACCCGTAACTGAAGGCCATCCTGACAAAGTCTGCGATGCCATTTCCGATGCCATCTTAGATGCCTGTATGGCGCAGGACCCGATGAGCCGTGTAGCATGTGAAACAACCTGTTGTACAGGTTTTGTTCTTATTACAGGTGAAATCACAACCAATGCCTATGTTGATATGCAGAAGGTTGTCCGTGAAACCGTAAAAGAAATCGGTTATACAAAAGCAGAATACCGTTTTGATGGTGACAGCTGTGCCGTATTCGTAGCAATTGATGAGCAGTCAGCAGACATCGCCATGGGTGTTGACAAAGCTTTGGAAGCTAAAGAAAACAAGATGAGCGAAGAAGAAATCGAAGCTATCGGTGCCGGCGACCAGGGTATGATGTTTGGTTATGCAACCAACGAAACTCCTGAACTTATGCCATATCCGATTTCACTTGCCCACAAGTTAGCATTACAGCTTACAAAGGTTCGTAAGGACGCAACTCTTACTTATTTAAGACCGGATGGAAAGAGCCAGGTATCTGTAGAATATGATGAAAATGACAAGCCGGTAAGATTGGAAGCCGTTGTATTATCTACACAGCATGATCCGGATGTAACTCAGGAACAGATTCATGCAGACATTAAGAAATATGTATTTGACCCGATTCTTCCTGCAGAAATGATTGATGCAGATACAAAATTCTTCATTAATCCTACAGGCCGTTTCGTAATCGGCGGACCACACGGTGATGCAGGTCTTACAGGACGTAAGATTATCGTTGACACATACGGCGGATATGCACGTCACGGCGGCGGTGCTTTCTCCGGAAAAGACTGTACAAAAGTAGACCGTTCCGCAGCTTATGCAGCACGTTATGTTGCAAAGAATATTGTTGCTGCAGGCCTTGCTGACAAGTGCGAAATCCAGTTATCTTATGCAATCGGTGTTGCACAGCCTACTTCCATCATGGTTGATACATTTGGAACAGGCAAGATTGCAGACTCCAAATTAGTGGACATCATCCGTGAAAACTTTGACCTTCGTCCGGCAGGAATCATCAAGATGTTAGACCTTCGTCGTCCAATCTACAAGCAGACAGCTGCTTACGGACACTTCGGCCGCAACGACCTTGATCTTCCTTGGGAAAAGACCGATAAGGTTGATGCATTGAAAGCATATTTGTAAAATGAAAAAACTTCCTGAGATAATCTCAGGAAGTTTTTTATATCACTATTTTATCAACCAATTCTTAATTTGAACTTCTGGAGTTCTCTGGCAGAATCTACTTTTTCAATCTGGGCACCGAGGCTTCTGAGTTTGATTTCGAAGTCTTCATAGCCACGTTCGATATAGCGGATGTCATCTACCGTCGTGTAGCCTTCGGCTACGAGGCCGGCTAATACGAGGGCTGCACCGGCTCTTAAGTCAGGGGCTGTAATACTTGCGCCTGTATATCTGGATACACCATCAATGATGGCTGTATTACCTTCTACCTTGATATTCGCTCCCATTCGCGTCAATTCATCCACGTATTTGAAGCGGTTCTCAAAAATACTCTCCGTTACAATACTGGTTCCGGAAGATAATGCCAATGCAACGGTAATCTGTGGCTGCATATCCGTCGGGAATCCCGGATAAGGAAGTGTCTTAACATGTGTATGTGTCAATGGCTTGGATGCAACAACACGTACTGCATCATCGGATTCTTCCACTTCACAACCGATTTCCAATAATTTGGCACTGATGGATTCCAAATGCTTCGGAATAACATTCTTTACGGTAACGTCACCCTTTGTAACAGCAGCCGCAAACATAAAGGTTCCCGCTTCAATCTGGTCCGGAATAATTGCATATTCGGTTCCGTGAAGTTTCTCTACACCACGTACACGGATAACATCCGTACCTGCGCCCTTAATGTTGGCACCCATACTGTTAAGGAAATTGGCAACATCTACTACATGCGGTTCTTTCGCCGCATTCTCTATAATCGTTATACCTTCTGCCATAATGGAAGCAAGCATAACATTAATGGTTGCACCAACGGAAACCACATCCAGATAAATGTGATTACCTTTTAATATATCTGCCTTGGCAATAATCATACCATGCGCAATATCTACTCTTGCACCCAAAGCCCTAAATCCCTTCAGATGCTGGTCAATCGGACGGCTTCCGATATTACATCCTCCCGGAAGCGATACCTCTGCCTGTTTGTACTTACCAAGCAAAGCACCTATCAGATAATAGGATGCTCTGATTTTCTTTATGTAATCGTCTTCGATTACATGTCCTTTTACATTCTTGGCACTGATTCTTACCGTATGGCGGTCCACACGTTCTACTTTTACGCCAATACTTTCCATTGCCTGCAACATTACATTGGTGTCACGCACATCAGGCATATTCTCAATTAATACTGTATCATCCGTCATAACTGCCGCTGCAAGAATCGCCAACGCTGCATTTTTAGCACCGCCGATTTCCACTTCCCCGACTAACGGATTACCACCTTTAATCACGTATTGTTCCATTTTATCTCCATTTACGCAGTACAAAATCTGGTTACTACTAAAATTCGTACCACAATATCTATATCCAAAAACTATAATTTACAAAACTTACTCTTATTAGTATAACACATTCTCGTATTTTGTAAACACGGGAACATTTGTACTATAGTACTTTTTGTCTATTGTAGGTATTTTAATGGATTCACGGCAGAACCGTTGGCACGGATTTCAAAATGCAGGTGCGGACCGGTACTTCTTCCGGTGTTACCGCTTAATGCAATCTTCTGTCCCTGTTTTACCGTCTGGCCGGCTGATACCAATACTTTATTCAAATGTGCATATCTTGTCTCCCATCCGTTAGGATGACGGATATAAACTACGTAGCCATAGCCACTGCCCCATCCGGCTTTTGTAACCGTACCACCACTGGAAGCATAAACCGCTGTTCCTCTCGGGACTGCCCAGTCTACACCCTGATGGTAAGTAGATGCGCCCTTAGTCGGTGCCTTACGTCTGCCAAAGGTTGAAGAGAGACGTCCGCCGGAAATCGGTTTGATATAAGTTGGCGGAATCTTGGTGCCTCGTTCCACAATCTTTGGAACGGCCTGCATAACCACATCCTCTTTTACAATTTCTCGGGATACTTCTTTATCATTACGATAAGAAACCAATGCTGCTACTTTTCTGTAACCGGAAGACGGCTCCTGAAGAGTCTTCTCCTGTGTGGTATACCATTCGTCATTATCCACATAAATGATTTCTTCATCGTATTCTTCTTCGTAATACACCTGCTCTTTACGCTCTACGGAAAGAGGCGGTTCCGGCTGGGTAATAATAATCTCCTGACCAACACGGATGGTACTGAGTTCGTTTTGAATCTCATCGTTTAATTCAATAATTCTGTCAATGCCGATATTTACCTTTTCGGAGATTTGTGAAAGGGTATCTCCGGACTGGACTTCGTAAATAGCATTTTTCTCTTCTACCGATGTAATCTGGGCTATCGCATCCTCAACACCGATAAGTTCCTCTTCCATAAGATATGTCTCCACCACTTCGATAGAGTCTCCATAAGAAAGATCAATCAGTCCATATTCAAAATCGGAAAAATCCACTTCTCCGTCGTCCGCAACTACAGTGGCCAACGCATCCTCAACATGTGCTTCAAATCCCGCATCCGGAAACGGCTCCATATCAGGTGCCTTTTCATCCGCATTATCCACAACAACCGCTGTCAGGGCATTCAATTCCCTTGTCGGGTCCATCACTAAATCTACAGTATATCTTCTGTTTTCCTCATACAAATCCAAAGCAGCCTGAAGAACCTGTTTTACTTCGTCACTGCTTGCCAGATTAATGGTATAATCCTTAATCTTTACGGTATATCCCGCTTTTAAAGTATTACGCGAACTCTCTTTAATTATTTCTTCCATTTTTTCGCGTAACATTTCTTCGGAATCAATTGTGGAAAATAAGACCGATTCTCCCCTTACCGAAAGTTTGGTCTCCACATACACCATATCTTCCGATTCTGCCGCTACTGCACGTCTTGCTTCCCATAAAAGCTGCTCCACGTCCGTATCACTTCCGCAGGTTCCGACAATTCTATCATTCAGGGAAATATGGAATAAATTCTCTCCATCCGGCTCATAGGTAACATATTGCGGAAGGAAAAATAAATTAATCAATGCGATAAAAACCGCCGTACGGATAAAGGTAAACCGCAGGCGTTTATAATATTTCGTAAATAATCTCATGATACTCACTTTTCTTTGTAACATTTTCGTAACATATCAATTCTATCAGTATTTTGTATGCTTGTAAAGACTTGTATTTTACGGTATCATGAACTCAGAAAACAACGAAAATAGTCTGATAATTTTTTCGTAAATTTTGGGTAGGAGGTATGGTTATGGAGCCGCTGTTTTTTCATATTGATGTCAATTCGGCATTCTTAAGCTGGACTGCCGTCCACCGCCTCGAACAGGGTGATTCCCTGGATTTACGCCTCATTCCTTCCATTATCGGCGGAGACCGTGAGAAACGCCACGGTATTGTTCTCGCCAAGTCCATTCCCGCTAAAGCTTTTAATATCCAAACCGGAGAACCCGTTGTTAAGGCCTTGGAAAAATGTTCCGCCCTTACCATTGCCGCTCCGGACCACGACATGTACAAAAGACGAAGCAAACAACTTATGAATTATTTAAAAACCCTGACCCCGGATATTGAACAGGTCAGTATTGATGAATGTTATCTGGATTTTTCAACCATTGTCCACCGCTATCCGTCTGCATGGGAAGCCGCGGAGCAAATCAAAGATACCATATACAAAACCATGGGGTTTACGGTAAATATCGGTATCAGTGACCGGAAAGTCCTTGCCAAAATGGCATCCGACTTTAAAAAGCCCAACCTGGTACATACATTATATGCACACGAGATCAAAGAAAAAATGTGGCCCTTGCCGGTTTCTTCACTATTTATGTGCGGCAAATCCAGCGTAGAAGAATTACGGAAATTAGAAATCCTTACGATAGGAGACCTTGCCTTAGCCAATCCGGACATCATCTCGCTTCATCTGAAAAGCCATGGAAGACTTCTTTGGGAATTTGCCAACGGGATTGACAACTCCAAAGTAGAGCCCATTCACCCGGATGCAAAAGGAATCGGCAATTCAACGACTCTTTCCAAAGATGCGGATGACCTTGACACTATCCATGAAGTATTGCTGTCTTTGGCAGATTCGGTAGCCTCCCGTATCCGTAAAGCAGATTCTTTAGCCTACATGGTCAGCGTGGAAGTAAAATATAATACCTTTGTTAAAAACTCACACCAGACCACCCTTCATGCGCCTACCAATACTTCAGGCACCATATACAAAACCGCATGCCAATTGTTTGACGAACTTTGGGACGGTACTCCGGTCAGACTCCTTGGCATCCGTTGTTCCAAACTGGTCGCATTGGACGAGCCCGTACAAATGAGCCTGACGGATTACACTTTTACTGCAGATAAAAAATCCGCCCCTCAAAACACGGCTCCATCCACCCCTTCTCTTAACGAAGAGAAAAACAAAAAGCTGGATTCTGCCCTGGACTCCATCCGCAAACGCTACGGTTCCTCAGCCGTCGTCCGCGGAAGCATGCTAACGAAAAAATAAGCGAATGTGCCATGCACATTCGCTTATTTTTTCTTCTGTATACTATATCCGAACTTTCCAAGATACTCGCCGGTTGCAAAATACTGACCGTGGGAATATACAAGGGGATTGGCTTTATCGAGATGAAAACCACCTTTCTCGTCCATATAGGCATCATCACAATGCACGGCTAGCACATCAGCGATAAACATATCATGGGAACCCAGTTCCTCTACTTTTCGTACTTTACATTCGATTGCCACAGGACTCTCCTTGATATAAGGAACTGCCACTTCGCTTCCCTGCACTTTAGTCAAGTTGCATTTTTGCCATTTGTCTACATCACGTCCGCTGACAACACCGCAATAATCCGTCGCAAACACCAAATCCTTCGTTGTAAGATTAATAATAAATTCTCCGGAGTTGCGAATCATATTATAGGAATATCTCTCCGGTCTTACGGAGATAGATACCATGGGAGGATTGGTACAAATCGTACCCGCCCATGCAATTGTCAACAAATTATCGTTTCCCTTCCCGTCGCTGCAACTTACCAGCACTGCCGGAAGCGGATACAACATATTTCCCGGTTTAAAATCAACTTTGCCCATCCGTCAACTTCCTCTATATATTTAGAAAATCGTAATATTAAGCATCTGCATAACCTCAAGTGCAACCGCAGCAGCAACACCAAGAAATGTAAGAATGCTCATGATAATCAGGAAAACGCCCCGTCTCTTTGCGTTTTTTCCCTGTGCCTGAATCAGCTTATGCTGTTCTTCAATCTGTTTCTGCTGTTCTTCCAAAAGCTTGGTCGTCTGCTCTTCCAGACTGTTCTGGATTGCCGCCTGCACATTGCGGTAAACCTTGACATTCTCTGTATGCAGGGATTCATCCATATGCGCAAATCCATCTTCCAGAGCCTGCTTGGTTCCTGCAAACTGCGCTACTAGCAGTTCTTCCTTCTGTGCAAACAATTCCTGCAAATACTCTTTATCCGTAAAAGTACCTTCCTGCAAAATGCGGTTAACCCGTTCCGCAGATTCCATATTTTTTAAATTAATCTGTCTCATCTCCTGCAACAGACTTTCGTAGCTTTCCATTTTCTCTCTCAATTTTCGTGTCTCCTTTGCCTCTGCTGCCAAATTGGCCCGAATCATATCCTGTGCAGAAAATCTTTGTGCAAGTTTGTCAATAAAAGTATCCATCCCTCTCCTCCGTTTTTCTTTCCGTACACATTTTCCTTGATTATGTCGATAATTCTACGCCCATTGCTATATGTGCATATTGCACAATAAACGCCCACTCAATATGTTGATTTTATTGAATGTGACTATTATTTACATTTTGTTCATAATCTGTTCATATTTATCTGGTATAGTCTATTTATCAAATGAACAAGAACTTTAGATAAATTTTTTCATAATAGCCCAGGTGCTGAAAGGTGCCTGGGCACTCCTCATTTTATGGGGCTTTTATCCGCGTTTTCTCTCATTCTGTTCCTGAATCAATGCCTGAATCTCATCATTTAACGATAACATTCTCGCATCCAAATCGGATACCATGCGGGCACATTCCACCAATTCATCCTTAATATGCTGCGGCGCATCCGCATCCAATTTATAACGTATCTTATGCTCTAAGCTGGCCCAGAAATCCATCGCAACCGTCCGGATCTGAATTTCGACCTTTGCAGATACCTTGCGGTCCGATAAAAAAATCGGAACGGAAACCAGCATATGATAACTCTTATACCCACTGTCTTTGGGATTCATAATATAGTCTTTAATCGATAATATCGTAATGTCATTCTGGTTACTGATCATTTCTGCAATACGGTATATATCCGATGTAAAAGAACAAATAACCCTGATTCCCGCAATGTCATTTACGTAACGGACCATATTCTCAATGGTCGATTCATATCCGTGCCGTTTTAATTTCTTGACAATACTTTCTGATGTCTTGATTCTTGACTTAATATGTTCAATCGGATTATATCTGTGAACATGCTTAAACTCATCATTCAGAATCTCTAATTTAGTACCGATTTCCTTTAAGGCTGCCGTATAAACCAATATAACCTCGGTCCAACTGGTAACCTGATCATTCTCATCGTAATTAACGTTCCCCATCGCTGCTCCTTCTAACAATTTTCTCCCCTACATCTTACATAAAATCAGTATAGCATATTTTCAACCTTTTGTGTGAATTTTACACTTTTTTCATAATAATACGTGTTATAATAGAAAGACTAAAAATAACGAGGTAATACGTATGAGAATCTGGGCAAAGGAATTTGCAGACAACCGCATGATAAAGGATATCGTCATTACAAATAATGAAAATGATACCAGAACCCACAAGGTCTTTAAGGCTTTGGACGAAGTATGCCGCGCTTTTGACCTTGGTACACCGATATGGCTGGACTCCAATATCGCTGACTTTCAACGGCATTCCAAAACAAGATTTACACAGGACTCATTTATAGAAGAAATTCCGTTTGATTTTTTAGAATTCCATGTAATTGAAGAAGACTAATCTGTTTTGTCGCAAAAATAAAAAAATTGAAAATATTTCCTTGACACCCCTATATTACAGTAGTAATATCAATATATGCTTCACGTAGTTTTCATTACTACATGAAGTGGTTTGTAAATGGAGGTGTCTTTTTTTATGCAGATTACAGTAAGAGATCCGGGGAGTGCGCTGACACATTTTATCGGTATGATGATGGCCGTTTTAGCATCTGTCCCCTTACTAATCAAAGCAGCTGTTTCATCCGGACGCTTGTGCTTCATTGCCATGGCCGTCTTCATGTGCAGCATGGTTTTGCTTTATGCGGCAAGTACCACCTACCATACTTTGAATCTTGGAGAGAAAGCACTTAAGATATTCCGCAAAATTGACCATATGATGATATTTGTCCTCATCGCCGGCTCCTATACTCCGGTGTGCCTTATCACACTCGGCGGCCGGATTGGGTACACTCTTTTAGCCATTGTATGGGGCATTGCCCTTTTTGGCATTATTCTCAAAGCCTGCTGGGTTACCTGTCCGAAATGGTTTTCATCCCTTATTTACATTTCCATGGGATGGGTATGTCTGGGCGTATTCGGGACTTTATGGAACGTTCTTCCCCATGCTGCCTTTATATGGCTCCTTATTGGCGGACTGTTTTATACCGTCGGTGGTGTTATATATGCCCTTAAGTTAACCGTTTTTGGCGGCCGTTTCCCGTTTTTTGGCTCCCACGAGGTCTTTCACCTCTTTGTTATGGCCGGCAGCATCTGCCATTTTATCTTTATGTTCCGTTATGTAGCCTAAAAATATATAAAGTACAAATAATACCCGATACTAAAAATGGTCCGACAGACGAATCTGTCAGACCATTTTTATTTTATATAGGATTCCTCACTCCGCATATCCGTTTGGATTGCTGCTCTGCCATCTCCAGGAATCTTCACACATCTCTTTGATACCGTACTGTGCCTCCCAGCCAAGTTCTTCGCGTGCAAGGGATGCATCCGCATAACAGGTGGCAATATCACCGGGACGGCGTTCTTTTATGGAATACGGAATTGCAACACCGGTTGCGTCTTCGAAATTCTTAACAATGTCAAGTACGCTGTAACCATGTCCCGTACCGAGGTTATAAATCTTAAGGCCCGCGTTCTCCTCAACTTTCTTTAACGCCTTTACATGTCCTTTGGCAAGATCCACCACATGAATGTAATCGCGTACACCGGTTCCGTCCGGAGTATCGTAATCATTACCAAATACGCCCAACTCTTTTAATTTACCGACTGCAACCTGCGTAATATACGGCATCAGGTTATTCGGTATGCCGTTTGGATTCTCGCCGATGGTTCCGCTCTTGTGCGCTCCGATTGGATTAAAGTAACGCAATAAAATTACATTCCACTCATTATCTGCTTTCTGGATATCGGATAAAATCTGCTCCAGCATCGATTTGGTCCAGCCGTAAGGATTGGTACACTGACCTTTCGGGCACTGCTCCGTAATCGGAATCTGCGCCGGGTCTCCGTAAACCGTTGCAGAGGAAGAAAAGATAATATTCTTCACTCCATGCTGTCTCATAACATCCAAAAGAGTCAGGGTTCCTGCGATATTATTCTGGTAATATTCCCATGGCTTCTGTACGGATTCACCAACCGCCTTTAAACCTGCAAAATGAATACAGGAATCAATGGATTCTTTATCAAATACTTCATTCAGGCCTTCCCGGTCTAAAATGTCCACTTTATAAAACGAAACCTTTTTACCGGTAATCGCTTCTACTCTCTTAAGGCTTTTCTCACTGGAATTGGCGAGGTTGTCGATAACCACTACATCATAACCCGCATTTTGCAATTCCACTACCGTATGACTGCCGATAAAACCGGCACCGCCTGTTACTAAAACTGCCATGGCAATTCTCCCCTTTTGTAAACGTTATTTCCAAAGATACTCCGGATACTCTCCGGCATCTTTTAATTTCTTAATGGATTCTACCACGAATGGCTTGTCTTCTTTATAGGTAACGCCAAACCACTGGTCAGAAGAGGTTAATACCTTAACCGATGCCAAATCCTTCTTTAACAAAACATCCACTTCCGTCGGAATCAGGCATTCTGCCTTCATCGGATTCTTTTCCACTTCATTTGCAAAGAAATTATCAAGTGCCTCACCAAATACCGGCATAACGCTTGCTCCAAATCCCCACATATTCATGGAAACCGGTGTCTGTACATCAATCGGAATAAAAGTAGCGCCTTCGTCATTGGAATAAGCTGCTCCATCCTCTGTCTTTACAATCATTTTCTGCTCAACGATACCGGTTAAATAACTCTTGGAATCACGCTCGCATACACCTCTTGTAACAGAACCTTTATCCGTCAATGTCTTACCAAGTTCATAACCAACCATCGCATAACGGCCCTTTGTATCATCCTCTGTTGTGGTCAGGAAATCATACAAAAGCTTATATCCGTTCTTGCCGTAATAATCATCTGCATTAATAACCATAAACGGTCCGTCAAGCACATCCTTACAACACATCAGTGCATGTGTGGTTCCCCATGGTTTTACCCTTCCTTCCGGAATTGTAAAACCTTCCGGTACATCGGCAAGATCCTGGAAAACATATTTTACTTCCATGTGTTTGCTGATTGGATCGCCAACACATTCACGAAAATCCGCTTCCATTTCTTTTTTAATAATAAATACAACCGTTTCAAATCCGGCCTGCTTTGCATCATAAATGGAAAAATCAATAATCTTATGTCCCTGCTCATCAACCGGGTCCATCTGCTTTAATCCGCCGTAGCGGCTTCCCATTCCTGCTGCCAGTATCACCAAAACCGGTTTCTTCATCTTATTTCCTCCTTAAAGCCCTCTTTATCTTCTGTCTTACAGACTCACTAATCTTTATTATTTCTACTATTTTACTATATAAACTTAAAACTGTCCAATTTCGTGTTTATACTTTACCTATGCCAGGAATTCGTCCAATACTTTTAGAAGATATTCTTTGGATGTAATCGTATATGTTTTCATTCCCAATTCTTCGGCTGTCTGCGTATTCTCCGGTCTGTCATCAAAAAAAACGGATTCCTCCGGTTTTAGTCCGTATTTATCCAATAAGAATTGATATATTTCCGGAAATGGCTTTATTTTATGAATCTCATACGAAACCACTTTTCCATCGATATCCTCAAGGAAAGATGCTCCCTGTGTATGGACACGGAAAAAATCCTCATTATAATTTGACAAAAGATAAATCCGATATCCCTTCTCCTTCAGCGCATGCACCTTTTCCCAGACATCCGGGCGCGGAATCGGCATGAGTTCCAGATGCGTCAAAAACCAACGGATTAAACCGGCATACTGTGGTAACTGTTTTTCATAGAGCACAATGACATCCTCTACCGGCATATTCCCCAGATCCAATTCCTTCCATGTCTCATGTTCAAAAAACAAAGGTCCCGCTACCGCCGCTTCTTCCTTGGTCAAACCATAATCCAAAAGCATCTGATGCCAGCGATATTCTATCAATACATTTCCCACGTCAAAAATCAAATTCTTAATCATCTGTTTCTCCTTTATACCTTTTAATCCAGATTATGCCTCTTACGGATATACTTTGACACCAGATAAAGCACTACTGCAAGAAGCACTGCCAATATAATAAATACGGGGTTTTCAAACGCCCGTACCACGCTCTGTCCAAATAAGGACAGAAGAATCAGCATTACAATCTTGGCACCTGCCATAATCTTTATATACGTCCTGCCGTCAAAATCCGATACGCCCATCGCAAAGTTTACAAAGCACGACGGTGTAAACGGCATCGTAATAATCAAAAACAAAGCCTTTTTATTGATGGAATTCACCCAGTTTCTTGCTTTCATAACCTTAGGATGCTTATCCGCAAAACGGGCAATCCACGGTTTGAACAATTTCCTGCAAAGTGCAAAAAACAGAATACTCCCGATTACCGAACCTACCCAGCTGTATACAAATCCAAGTACCGGGCCGTGTGCCGCCACATTCAGCGTCACGATGGCAATCAACGGAAGAGCCGGAATAAAGGCTTCCACCATGGCAATTAACATCGGAACAAGCGGTCCCAATATTTGAAACGAATAGAATAACTGTTCCCAGAATTCCACTGTTCCCATTTTTTCAAACAGTTCAACTATCTGCAAATTCATTCTTACACCATTTGTATCGTTTCTATATATATCTTACTTACATTTCTTCCTGCGGTTCCACATCCGGCATAAATTCTCCCAAATATGTTTTGGTACTTTCCTTTCGCGCCTTCTGCTCGTACTCCCTTGCAAAACCGGCAGAAGCATTTTGCACCTCTGCTTCAAATTCCCTCGAAGAAATCAACGCACATCCTGCGCCCCGTATAATTACCTGTTCCAATCCATCGCTGGTAACCACAGTAATATCATACTTCTTAGAGTTTTCATGCGCAAAATGTTCAATATAATAATCCGCCGTCTCGGCTTCTTTTGTATACACCACATGGATATTCTGATAATCCAAAAATTCGGTTCCGTGTCCCTCTACCCTGTAAGCATCAAAGACCAGAATCACTTCCACCTGTTTTATTGCCTGATAATTGCAAAGAATATCCTGCAATTTCCCTCTGGCGCCGTCAATATTAACTTCTGCCAATTCCCTAAGTTCAGGCCATGCAAAAATTACATTATAGCCATCCACCAAAAGATACTTCGGTGCTTTAGGCTTGGGATTATATACTCTTGTCTGTGAAGCCACAGTAGCACTGCCGTAATCCTGCGGCTTTTGTCTTTTTTTAAGGTATCCCGGCTTATGCGAAAAATCATCCTTGCGGTTAGAATACAGGGTACGGTTGATAATCGCATCGATTTCCTCCGTTCCCATAATGATATCCTCTTTTGGGGAATTGCTTGCGGCTATCGGTTTCATTCCCTCGTAATACACCGGCGTGTCGTATTTAGGGCGGTAATTACCCCCTTCAACCGCGCCGATATGCATATATTCTTTAACCTGATCCCATGGCACTACCACACCGGCACCGTGGCTGCAGAATACGGAATCTGCCGTGTTAAAAACATCTTCCTGTGGCCGGTATCCTATTTGTTCTACAACCTCCTGCGTATTGTGGCAGAGATAATATCCCTTTAATACACAGGAAAAATGTCCAAGTCCCTTGGTATAAGAAGTCACACTGACGCTGTAACCTTTTACCGTACTGACCGGAATAATGCCGGTCAGCACCGCATTGGTCTGTGTCCCGTCCGCATTTACACTTCCGCCGTCTTCCAGCACAAATTTACCATACATCATCTCAAGGTCTGTCATTGCACGCCCAACCATTGCAACCGGAACCTCCAGCCGGAATTCATAATAAGGCTCAAGTAATACACTCTGTGCCTGCATCAGTCCCTGCCTTATGGCACGGTAGGTTGCCTGTCTGAAATCGCCGCCTTCGGTATGTTTTAAATGCGCTCTTCCTGCAATCAGGGTCACCTTTACATCCGTAAGCGGTGAGCCCGCAAGAACGCCCTTGTGCTCTCTTTCTTCCACATGTGTCATAATCAGACGCTGCCAGTTGCGGGCAAGCAAATCCTCACTGCAATCCGCAGCCACCTGTACACCGCTTCCGGGTTCGCCCGGTTCAAGCAAAAGATGTACCTCCGCATAATGGCGCAATGGTTCAAAATGTCCCATTCCTTCTACTGTATCCGCAATCGTCTCTTTATAAACAATACTTCCTTCTTCAAACGAAACCTTAACATCAAAACGCTCTGCAATCTGTGCCTTAATAATCTCTAACTGTACTTCTCCCATGAGCTGTACTTTCAATTCTTTTGTCTGCTCTTCCCATAATATATGCAGTTTGGGGTCTTCCTCCTCAAGCTGCTTTAATTTCGGAAGCATGGACAAAGCATCCACTCCGTCCGGTAATGCAATCCTGTATACCAAAACCGGTTCTAAAATCGGCACCTCTGCGCCACTCTCACTGCCGATACCTTCTCCCGGCAATGTCTGTGTCAGCCCTGTCAGGGCACACACACATCCCGGATAGGCTTCGTTTACCGTTTCATAACGCGCTCCCGAATACACACGGATCTGGTTTACCTTCTCCTCCCATGCAACCGCATTATCGGGACCTGACGTAAGTACCTCCCTGACCTTTAAGCTTCCGCCCGTTATTTTCATATAAGTCAGTCGGTTTCCCTGTTCATCACGCGCTATCTTAAACACGCGGGCACCAAACGCATCACCATATTCGGGCATCGTTATCGTTTCATACAAAAGTTCCAGCAACTCTTTTACGCCTTCATTTTTAAGTGCCGACCCGAACAGGCATGGGAAAACACTGCGTTTTGCAATGGCTCCCGCAATCTGCTCTTTTGACAGATTCCCCTCTTCCAGAAAATGATTCAACAGGCTCTCATCGCTGATTGCAATCTGCTCCAAACAATCCTGTGATGTCAAATCCGAAAAGTCCACACAGTTGTCACTAAGTTGCTTTCTGATTGTAGCCAGAAGTGTTTCTGTATCGGCACCCGGCTGGTCCATTTTATTTACAAAAATAATCACCGGTACATTATGCTTTTGCAACAGTTTCCAAACCGTTCTGGTATGTCCCTGTACCCCGTCAGACGCACTGATTACCAGAATGGCGGCATCCAGTACCCATAGGGTACGCTCCATCTCCGCCGAAAAATCCACATGCCCCGGGGTGTCCAAAAGCGTAATCGTGGTATCCCCATTCTGCAAAACAGCCTGCTTGGAAAAAATGGTAATCCCTCTTTCTTTTTCCATGGCATGGGTATCCAAAAAAGCGTCCCCGTTATCCACGCGGCCGGCTTTCCGAATGCTTCCGTTTTCAAACAAAAGCCCCTCTGATAATGTAGTTTTTCCTGCGTCTACATGAGCAAGGATACCAATAACTAATCTTTTCATACTGTTAATTTCTTTCTCGGGAGCAGACTATATAAGCCCTCCCCGTAAGCCTTAGGTAACGTCAGCCACGGGGAGGGCTTATATAGTCTATCCCCGTGAAAAAAATTACCACCCATTAAGTATAACGGGTGGTAGAATTTAACACAAGTACACGACGGTACTCTTTATATTATTTTAAGGATTCCTTTAAAAGATTTTCTGCACGGTCGATAGCCGCGTAGATATTTTTACAGAAGTTGTCCTTACCTACTTTATCAAAGAAACCGGACTTCTGCATAACACGCATCGGCTGCTCGTTAACATGGGACAGGATTAATGTAATGCCGTCCTTTTTACATTTCTTGTATAAGTTTTCCATCGCATTCATCGCCGTAATATCAATTGCAGGCACGCTTCTCATACGAAGAATCAGATACTTTGTCATGTCTTTTACTACAATATTGCCGATACGGTCCGCCGCCCCAAAGAATAACGGTCCTGACATTTCATAGACACGGATTGGCTCGGAAATACTCATCAAATGCTCACGTTCTTCCCTATCCTGCTTTGCAATGTCTCTTTCTTCTTCGTTAATGTTACTGTATTTCCAGCTCTTAACACTGGTTTCATCACTCATACGCTTCATAAAGAGCAGACAGGCAAGAAGCATACCGATTTCGATTGCCACTACAAGGTCAAATACAACCGTTAATACAAATGTAATTACCAGCACGGCAATATCACTCTTTGGTGCCGTACGGATTACCTGTACACAGCTTCTCCAGTGGCTCATATTATACGCTACCATGAAAAGAATCGCCGCAATCGTCGGCATCGGAATCAATCCCGCATAAGGCATTAATACAACCAATACCAGTAAAAGAGTAACCGCATGCACCATACCTGCAACCGGTGTACGTCCGCCATTTTTTACATTGGCTGCCGTTCTTGCAATCGCTCCTGTTGCCGGGATACCTCCAAACAAAGCCGATGCAATATTACCGGCTCCCTGCGCCACCAATTCGGTGTTGGAACGGTGATGTCCGTTAATCATACCGTCTGCTACCACACAGGAAAGAAGGGACTCAATTGCTGCAAGTACGGCAATCGTAAATGCATCCGGCAATACCGTTTTAATCAATTGGAAATTTACCTCCGGCAAACTTGGCACCGGAAGTGCACTGCTAATCGTATACAAATCGCCAATCGTATGTACTTCAAGCGGCAATAATTTTACCATCAGAATACCGACAATAACTGCGATCAGGGATGGCGGAATTTTCTCGGTAAACTTTGGCATGATTATCAAAATAGCCAAACACACAAGACCTACCAGAAAAGCATCAAAATTAAACGTGCCGATTCCTGCAATAAATGCCTCGAGTTTTTCCATGGTTTCAATTGTCGGCATTCCTTCCGGATAAGCCACACCACAGAAATCCTTAAACTGTCCGATGACAATTGTCACTGCAATACCGGCCGTAAAACCGGTGGTAATTGTATAAGGAATATATTTAATCAATGTACCGAAATGGCAAAGGCCCATGACAATCAAAATAATGCCGGCAAGGATGGTTGCCACCACCAATCCGTCAAATCCGTTTGTCGCTACAATTCCGGCTACAATCGTTGCAAATGCTGCCGTCGGTCCGGATACCTGCACTTCGCTACCGCCCAGAAACGAAATCACAAATCCCGCGATAATCGCCGTATAAATACCCTGCTCCGGTCCAACTCCCGAAGCCAGCGCAAGGGCAATTGAAAGCGGAAGCGCGATAATCGCTACAATAATACCGGCTATCACATCCTTAATAAACTGTTCCTTTGAGTAATTCTTCAATGTCGTAAACAACATTGGTCTTATCTTTTCCATTGTATTCCTCTTTTCTGTGTCTGCCGCCTTTGGCAGCCGCGTAACTTTATAAAAATTTTAAAATATATCCTGAAACACCCCCATTGTACTCCAATTTTTTTTACATTCAATAGAATTTTCTCATGTACCGTTTTTTATACAAAAAGCGGGCATAACCCGCCCAAAAGGTTATGCCCGTTTTCTTACATCAGCCTGAATAAGTTTATAAACCGTTGCTACAACCGGAACCGCCAGGAGCATACCGAATATGCCCATAAGTCCGCCGCCGATTGTGATGGCTGCCAGCACCCAGATACCCGGAAGACCGATGGAACTTCCAACCACTTTCGGATAAATCAGATTGCCTTCCAACTGCTGCAGTACCACAATAAAGAGGATAAACAGAAGCGCCGTCAACGGTGACTCGGTAAGCATCATAAATGCTCCGATTCCCGCTCCGATATACGCACCTGCAATCGGAATCAAAGCCGTAAAACCAATCAGCACACCAATCATCATGGCATACGGGAAGCGGAATATCCACATTCCTATCATACAAAGCACTCCCAGAACCACGGCTTCCGTGCACTGTCCGACAATGAAATGATGGAAACTGTCATCCAATGCATCCACAACATAAAAAATCTTGTCCGCACTTTTCTTACAATACGTAGAAACCAGTTTTTGGGCCTGTGCTCCAAGTTTTTCTTTTCCGGCAAGAATATAGATGGAGAAAATCACAGCCACCAGTGTAGTAACAATGGAAGAAAAAGCACTTCCCACTACCGATACAACGGAACTCATTACACCGCCAACACCGTTTAACACACTCTGTGCACCACTCATCAGCTTATCTTCCATGCCGCTGAAATTGTTCACGATGTACTCTTCTGCCATAATGACATATTGCTCAATCATCTCATTTTTCTCAAGATATTCAAGCAAACCAAGAACCGCTCCCGGCACTTCCGCAAATAAATGCTTGGTACAATTAACAAGTTCCGGTACTACAATACAAAGAATAAGTGCAACAATGCCGATTAAACTTAAAAATGCCAGCAATATGCATACACTTCTTCTGGAACCGTTCACAAATTTGGACTTGGATTTCGGAAAATAATACCTTTCAAAAAAAGACATTAATATATTCAAAATGTAGGCAATCCCTCCGCCAATAATGAGCGGGCTGGCTGCGCCAATCGCCATGGAAAGTATATTTACCGCGCCATCCCAATACCGGATTGCCAGATACAGAATAAATAAACCGATTAATAATGAAGCATACTTTTTAATATCTGTTTTCATAAATCCCCTTCTTCTCCTTATTTATCTGCTATTATAACGCATCTTTATCCTTTGCACTACAACTTCATACAAATTTAATAATCTGCCTTATTTCTTATTATAAACACTCGTCTGTATATTTTCGCCAAAAAAACCCATTTTTTAGGACAAAATTTTTTACTCCAAAGAAGAATTTGTCCTTGTGATTTTTTTGTTTTCCTATATAATTATGTAAGATAGGATGCGCAACTAGGGCTTGCGCTCAAAAAGGAGGAGTTTCCTATGCCAAAAAGAACAGATATACATAAAGTTTTGATTATTGGTTCCGGTCCAATTATCATCGGTCAGGCCTGCGAATTTGACTATTCAGGTACACAGGCATGTAAAGCACTCCGTAGCTTAGGTTATGAAATCGTATTGGTAAATTCCAATCCGGCTACTATCATGACCGACCCGGAAACAGCTGATGTTACTTACATCGAACCGCTTAATGTGGAACGTCTGGAACAGATTATTGCAAAAGAAAGACCTGACGCTTTGCTTCCGAACCTCGGAGGACAGTCCGGACTTAATCTTTGTTCCGAATTACATCAGGCAGGTGTTTTAGACAAATATAATGTAAAGGTTATCGGCGTTCAGGTAGATGCCATTGAACGTGGTGAAGACCGAATCGAATTTAAGAAGACCATGGATGAACTTGGTATTGAGATGGCACGAAGCGAAGTTGCTTACTCTGTAGAGCAGGGTCTTGAAATCGCTGACAGACTCGGCTATCCGGTAGTTCTTCGTCCGGCTTACACCATGGGCGGTGCCGGCGGCGGTCTTGTTTATAATAAAGAAGAATTAAAAACCGTTATGGCACGTGGTTTACAGGCTTCCCTTGTTGGACAGGTTCTTGTAGAGGAATCCATCCTTGGTTGGGAAGAACTCGAACTGGAAGTCGTACGTGATAAAGACGGCAACATGATTACCGTATGTTTCATCGAAAACATCGATCCACTCGGTGTACACACCGGTGACTCCTTCTGTTCAGCACCGATGCTCACCATTTCTGAAGAATGCCAGAAACGTCTTCAGGAACAGGCATACAAAATTGTTGATTCCGTTCAGGTAATCGGTGGTACAAACGTACAGTTTGCACATGACCCTGTATCCGACAGAATCATCGTAATTGAGATTAACCCTCGTACTTCCCGTTCTTCAGCACTGGCTTCCAAAGCAACCGGATTCCCAATCGCTTTGGTATCTGCAATGCTGGCAACAGGACTTACATTAAAAGATATTCCTTGTGGCAAATACGGAACTCTCGATAAATATGTACCGGACGGCGACTATGTAGTTATTAAGTTCGCACGTTGGGCATTTGAAAAATTCAAAGGCGTAGAAGACAAACTCGGTACTCAGATGCGCGCCGTTGGCGAAGTTATGAGTATTGGTAAAACTTATAAAGAAGCTTTCCAGAAAGCTATCCGTTCTCTGGAAACCGGACGTTACGGATTGGGACATGCCCGCAACTTTGATACGCTTAGCAAAGAGCAGTTATTAAAGATGTTAGCTACTGCATCCAGCGAACGTCATTTCCTTATGTACGAAGCAATCCGTAAGGGTGCTACTACAGAAGAATTACATGAGATTACAAAAGTAAAAGCATATTTCATCGACCAGATGAGAGAACTTGTTGAGGAAGAAGAAGCCCTTCTTGCAAACAAAGGCAGCTTACCTTCTGATGAAGCACTTACTTCTGCCAAGAAGAACGGTTTCTCAGATAAATATCTTTCCCAGATTCTTGAAGTACCGGAAGATGATATCCGCAACAAGCGTATTGCTCTTGGTGTGGAAGAAGCATGGGAAGGCGTACACGTAAGCGGTACACCGGACAGAGCATACTACTACTCTACTTACAATGCACCGGATAAGAACCCTGTAAATGAAGACAAACCTAAGATTATGATTTTAGGCGGCGGTCCAAACCGTATCGGACAGGGTATCGAATTCGACTATTGCTGTGTACATGCTTCACTGGCACTTAAGAAGTTAGGATTTGAGACAATTATCGTTAACTGTAATCCGGAAACCGTTTCTACAGACTACGATACATCAGACAAACTCTACTTTGAACCATTAACATTAGAAGATGTATTAAGCATTTATAAGAAAGAAAAACCTCTCGGCGTTATCGCTCAGTTTGGCGGACAGACTCCTCTTAACTTAGCAGCTGACCTTGAGAAAAACGGAGTTAAGATTTTAGGTACTGCTCCAAGCGTTATCGACCTTGCCGAAGACCGCGACTTATTCCGTGCTATGATGGATAAATTAGAGATTCCGATGCCGGAATCCGGAATGGCTACTACTGTTGAAGAGGCACTCGAAATTGCCCATAAGATTGGTTATCCGACAATGGTTCGTCCTTCTTATGTATTGGGTGGCCGAGGCATGGAAGTTGTTTACGATGACGAAAGCATGGTTGGTTATATGAATGCAGCTGTTGGTGTAACACCTGACAGACCAATTTTGATTGACCGTTTCTTAAACAACGCTTTGGAATGTGAAGCCGATGCTATCAGCGACGGTACTCATGCATTTGTACCTGCGGTTATGGAGCATATCGAGCTTGCCGGCGTACACTCCGGTGACTCCGCATGTATCCTTCCGTCCGTACACATTTCAGAAGAAAATGTAGCTACCATTAAAGAATATACAAGAAAAATTGCAGAAGAAATGCATGTAAAAGGTCTTATGAACATGCAATATGCAATCGAAAACGGTAAAGTGTATGTACTTGAAGCCAATCCTCGTGCTTCCCGTACCGTTCCGTTGGTATCCAAGGTATGTAATATCCGTATGGTACCGCTTGCAACCGATATTATTACTTCTGAGTTAACAGGACGTCCGTCACCGGTTCCTGCATTAAAAGAACAGGTAATTCCAAACTATGGTGTAAAGGAAGCTGTCTTCCCATTCAATATGTTCCAGGAAGTTGACCCTGTACTCGGACCGGAAATGCGTTCCACAGGTGAAGTATTAGGATTATCTTCTTCTTACGGCGAAGCCTTCTATAAGGCCCAGGAAGCAACACAGTCCAAGTTACCGCTTGAAGGTACCGTACTGATTTCCGTTAACCGTAAGGACAAAGACGGTGTTGTAGAAGTGGCAAAGAGTTTATATGAAGACGGATTCAAGATTGTTGCAACCAACAATACCCACAAAATCATTACAGAAGCCGGCATTCCTGCAGAAAGAGTTAAAAAGCTCTACGAGGGACGTCCAAATGTTTCTGACATGATTACAAATGGTGAGATTCAGTTAATCGTAAACTCTCCGGTTGGAAAAGACAGTATGGACGATGACAGTTACTTACGTAAGGCTGCTATCAAGGCTAAAGTTCCTTACATGACAACCATCGCCGCTGCAAAAGCTACTGCTGACGGTATCCACTATATTAAATCACACGAAGCAGGCGAAGTTAAATCCTTACAGGAACTTCACGCTGAAATTCACGACAAATAATCACAAGCGGCTCTGCCAACGGCAGAGCCTTCCTTGAAAATTGGAGGTATTTGAATTATGTTGAATGAAAGAATGGTTGCGTTAGGAACGCAGAGATCCGTTATTAGAGAATTATTTGAATTCGGCAAAGTACGTGCCGCTGAAGTTGGCGCTGAAAATGTATTTGACTTTTCAATCGGTAATCCGAGTGTTCCGGCTCCTGAAATGGTAAACGAAGTAGCAATCAAGTTACTTCAGGAGATGGACCCTGTTCTATTACATGGCTATACAAGTGCACAGGGTGACGCCCTTGTGCGTAAGCAGATTGCTGATAATTTGAACAAACGCTTTGCAACTGCTTTCCGTCCTGAAAATTTGTATATGACAGTTGGTGCTGCTGCATCTTTATGCTGCTGCTTAAACGGCCTTTGCAATCCGGGTGATGAAGTTATCGTATTTGCTCCGTTTTTCCCTGAATACCGCGTATTTATCGAAGGCGCCGGTGCAAAAATAACAATGATTCCTGCAGATGTGGAAGCATTCCAGATTGATTTTGCTGCTTTTGAAGCCGCTATCAACGAAAAGACCAAAGCCGTTATTGTCAACTCACCAAACAATCCTTCCGGTACTCTATACTCAGAGGATACCGTAAAGAAACTGGCTTCTATCTTGGAAGAAGCTTCTAACAAATTCGGTCAGCCAATTTATTTACTGGCAGATGAACCATACCGTGAAATTGTTTTTGAAGGCCAGAGCGTACCGTTTTTACCAAAATTCTACAACAATACATTAGTATGTTACTCATGGTCCAAATCCCTCTCTCTTCCGGGAGAACGTATGGGATATGTACTTGTTCCTGATGCCGTATCCGATTCCGAACTGGTATATGCCGCTGTTGCCGGTGCCGGCCGTTCACTCGGCTATGTAAACGCGCCAAGTTTATTCCAGCGTGTGTGTGCTGCCTGTGTGGATGTAACTGCTGATGTTGCTGTATACGAAACCAATAAAAACTTACTTCTTTCGTCCCTCAGAGACATGGGTTACCACATCGTAGAACCACAGGGAACCTTCTACATGTTCCCTCGTACTCTTGAAGCAGACGATATCGCCTTCTGCGAAAAAGCCAAGGATTTCAACTTGCTCATCGTCCCTGGCACAGGCTTCGGCTGCCCGGGCCACACCAGAATCTCCTACTGTGTCCCAACGGAACGTGTAAAACGTTCTCTTGATGCCTTTGAGCAGCTGGCCAAGTGCTACCGTTAGGCCCTCCTCTCAAAGGATATTTTAACGCTGCAGATAATTAGAAAGTGAAATTTTACTGCCATGCAGCATAATAATTCAAAAAAAGGTTCGACATGTTAACATGTCGAACCTTTTTTGAATTCATAACAAGCACTTCCAGACGAATGCCTTCACTTAACTCAGCACTTTTTCTACGGCTGCTAAAAGGCGATCCTCCTGAAACGGTTTCACAACGAAATCTTTGGCACCATACTGGATAGCTTGGGCAAGCTGAGCCTGCTGTCCCATGGCAGAGCAAATTATAGTTTTTGCGGATGGGTCAAGTTCCTTGATACAGCGAAGAGCTTCGATGCCGCTCATCTCCGGCATAGTAATATCAAGAATGGTTACATCCGGTTTTAATTCTTGGAATTTGGTGATTGCTTCTTTACCATCTCCGGCTTCACCACATACAGTATATCCATTTTCAGTCAATAATTTTTTTAATGATGCTCTCATAAAAATTGCATCATCTACA